>JADZCJ010000100.1 GCA_020851635.1 Anaerolineae bacterium | reverse complement strand
CGGATCAAAGAACCAGTGGCATCGCTTTTACCTGCATTTCGTCGAAATCCTGCACGATGTCGTGAGTACTTGCCCGGCTAGAAAACAGACAAAAACCACTGCACGATGTCGTGATTATTGAGACCTACCGGGTAACATTTTACATGGCTTGATTCGGCACATTGACGCCGCGCGTATTCAGCTTACAATTTGGGTGCTCCGCGCGTTCGAACCCGTTCCCCCTCGCCTTGCGCGCACATTTCACCCGAACTTGGCGTTCACAGTACGAATGTAATTCGCTTTTCTTGTGCCGTTGCCGGACGGGTCTGCGGGCGATGCGCAACAACCCGATCAACCGCCATTGCGACCCGCCGCGAAACAGTATCGTGACACCCTATCACGCCCGATAACGTGATGTCGTGCTCTCGCATTCAATCTCTGATGTTTCAATCAATTGACCAGGTGAGACAAGCGCTCGCCGCCCAACAATACATCGCCACCGAAGAAATCGCCACAGTCGTCTATCTTGCCGACAAATTGCAGAAACCTCTGCTGGTCGAGGGTCCCGCAGGCGTCGGCAAGACCGAACTCGCCAAAGCGTGGGCATGCGCCGTCCAGCGCGAGCTCATCCGTCTCCAATGCTATGAAGGGCTGGACGAGACCAAGGCGCTCTATGAATGGGAGTATGCCAAGCAAATGCTATACACCCAGCTTTTGCGCGACAAACTCTCGGACCTGCTCAAAGACACAAATTCGCTCGCAGATGCAGCTGATCGCGTCGCCGCCGAAGAGGACGTCTTTTTTTCCCAACGTTTTTTGCTCCCGCGCCCCCTCTTGCGCGCCATCAATTCGCCCGACCCCACCTTGCTGCTCATTGATGAAATTGACCGCGCCGACGCCGAATTTGAAGCTTTCCTCCTCGAAGTCCTCAGCGATTTCCAGGTCACTGTCCCCGAACTTGGGACAATCAGAGCAACGCACATGCCGCTGGTCTTGCTCACATCCAACAACACCCGCGAACTCTCGGAAGCGCTCAAACGCCGCTGTCTCTATCTGCACATCAACTATCCCACCGTACAAGCCGAGTTGAGCATCGTGCGTCTTCGCGTGCCCGATTTGTCACCCCAACTCGCCAAGCAGGCAGTCGAACTCGTCCAGCGTCTGCGCGGCATGGAGTTGAAAAAATACCCCAGCGTCAGCGAAACGCTCGACTGGGCACGCGCTCTCGTCATGCTCAACGCCAAAGCTATTGATGACAAGGTGCTCGACCACACGCTCACAATCTTGTTGAAATACGAACAGGACGTTCAGCGCGCCAAACGCGTATTGGGGGAATTCAAGGGCGATATGGACGACGATGACGACGATTCGAGAGGGAATCTGACGCGATTCAATCCGCGCCGCGGACGCTGAACCGGGCACATTTGCGCCGCAAGCCCGTCGCTGGAAAACTGGATTAATTATGGACCAACGTATTGTCGAATTTATCGCCGCCCTGCGCGCCGCGGGCGTTCGCGTTTCGCTTGC
Organism: Anaerolineae bacterium; assembly: GCA_020851635.1. Classification (GTDB taxonomy): domain Bacteria; phylum Chloroflexota; class Anaerolineae; order UBA4142; family SHND01; genus SHND01. The sequence goes on along the minus strand of JADZCJ010000100.1, from coordinate 44,008 downwards.
CGAGAGCGCCGATGCGTTTCGCGCCACCGAGGTGGTGGGCGTTCAGCAGCGCGACCTCTTCAAATCGGCGCTCAGCACCACCCTTGTCAAAGAGGAACCGGACCAGGAGGTGTTTGAAAAACTCTTTCCCTACTATTTTGGCAGTGGCGGACCCCCACTCTTGAACCCGACCGAGGACCTGGACCCGCAAGATGCCCAAATGCTCAAGGACGCGCTCCGCGCCCTGCTCGGCGACGATGACCGGCTCAAGCAACTCTTGCAGCACATCATGGAAGGGCGCAATCCTTCACAAGAGGAACTCGACGAGATGGGCCGCCGCGCGGGCGTGCCCCTGTCACGCCAGGACTATCAAAAACAATGGCTCGCGCGCCGAATGATGCGTCAACTGGGTATGGACAAGGAATTTCAGGAATTGATGCAAGAGCTCATGGAGCGTTTGCGCGAAATGGGCATGAGTGACGAGGCGCTCCGAGAACTTGCGGCCCGCATCCGCGCCAACGAAGGCATTCTTCAGGAACAAATCGAAAATTATGTGGGGCAACAAATCGCGCGCCAGCAAGCCGAACAAGACCCGCGTCAGCCCTTTGAAGGTCCCGACCTCATGCACCGCCGCTTTGAGAATCTGTCCGAGTCCGACATTCAAGAGCTGCGCCACCAGATTCGCCGTCTCGCCGCGCGTCTTCGCTCACGCGCCGCTTTGCGGATGAAAAAAGGTAAACGCGGTACGCTCGACCCCAAAAGAACGATCCGCATCAACTTGCGTAACGGCGGCGTCCCCCTCGAGCTCAAGCACAAGATACATCACGAAAAGCCAAAACTCGTCATCATTTGTGACGTCTCGACCTCCGTCCGTCCCGTCGCCGAATTTATGCTGCGACTCGTCTATGAACTCCAGGACCAGATCGCCAAAGCGCGCCCGTTCATCTTTATTGACGACATTAGCGATATTGGCGCGGCATTCCAACAATATCGTCCCGAGATTGCCGTCGAGATGGTGCTCGCCGCCAACCCTCCGGGCTATTACAACACAAATCTCGGCTACTCGCTCGCGCATTTCACCGAGGATTATATGGACGCGGTGGACCACCGCACCACCGTGATCATTCTGGGCGACGGGCGCAACAATTATCTCAACCCGCGCCTCGATTGCGTGACCGAAATCAAATCACGCGCTCGCAAGATGCTCTGGTTCAACAACGAAGACCCGCATCTCTGGGGCACGGGCGACAGCGATATGCTCGCATACCAGCCCCTCTTTGACGCCGTTCACACCGTCTCCAACCTCGCCCAACTGACAGAGGCGATAGACAAATTGTTTGATATCTACGCATGAGCAAGAAAAACCTCGAAATCGTTTCCGATTTCGAGGTTTTTCTTGCTCACCATACCAAACTCAAACAACTCACGCCCCCATCCGCTTTGAAAAACTCGCTCATCGCCACGGGCAGGACCTCAAATCCTTCTGCCCGCAGCCGTTCTGTCGTTCTGGAGAACCCGGCAGGCACAATCACATACTTGCCGATTCCCAATGTATTTGCCGCATATCCTTCTTGACGCGGCACCGGGACCCGCTTGAACCCCGCCAACGCAGGGTGGTCCGCAAAATCCTCCGACACAACCACCATCCCATTTCCCACATAGGTCACGGCGGTCAACAAATGCAAATAATGATAGACAGGGACCGGCTGCACCGGTATTCCCAGCGGCTCGACAATCGTCCGCAGTTGCGCAATCCCCGCCTCGTTCGTGCGCTCCGTTTGCCCCACCAGTAGCCGATCGCCCGCGTTCAGCACGTCGCCGCCCTCTAGCGTGGCGGGCGCGGTGAGCCGTCTTGGCTCGAACCGCGCGCCGAGCGTCTCGGCAATCAGATCGGTCTCTCCCGCGCGGCTCACCGCGCCCATCCGATTCAGAATCGCCACCTTGGATACGATCATCGCCGGGTCCTGCATAAAGCACGAGTCAGGAAACGCCTCTGTCGGATCCAGCGCCTCGACCGTCACACCCGTCTCGATCAATGCCGTCACATATTCAGCGTGCTGACGCTTTGCCAGCTCGACATCAATCGGCTGCGGCACGCTGGCAATCGCGTTCACAAAACTCGCGCCCGGCATCCTCACCAGCGCGTGCGAATACTCGTTCAACCCCATCACAATCTCCGTTCGCGCCGCCCTTTGACGCGTCAATAGTCAACCCAAAATCGAAATTCGAAAATCAGAAATCTCAACCTGTCGCTCACCTTGCGCGTGTCATTTCGAACGCAGTGAGAAATCTCGGTTTTCCCAAAAGAGGATTTCGGGCGAACACAGTTCGCAAGCAAAAGACGGCTCGAGATGACATTTACTGCGTAACATGAGATGCCAGTATCTTTTCCGCGATTTCGGGCGCTCCCCGCACCAACCAGGCGTTATCCGCCGTGCGCGTGCCAAAAATCGCCCATGACACGTTCTTGTTGGGGTCATGCCAGACCACGACGCCCGACGCGCCCGCATGTCCAAAGGTGCGCTGGCTTGCATTCTTGGGAGTCCAATGCGGCCGCTTGTCCCCCCTCAAATCCACGCCCAGTCCCCAGGGGCAATGCGGATAATCAAATCGTCCGCCATAACCGCCGGGCAGTCCATTCGTCTGGTCCGCCGTTGCTTTTTGTCGCAAGGTCGCGGATAGAAACCCCGGTGTCTCACCTGCGTATGCGCGCGCCAATTTGAGCGCGCCGTCCGCGTTTGTAATCAAGCCGGACCACGGTAATCCGAGCAGGCGATAGTATCGCGAATTGTATGGCTCGAGGTCTGTGCCAACATGGCTGCTCTGCACCCCTTTGATCTTGACCGGTTCGATTGGCGGCTCATCGCCCAAATAACCCTCGATCTCTAGCGGGTCCAGCACCAATTCGCGCAGCGCACCCAAAAAACTCTTGCCGGTCATGTATTCCACCACCAGCGCCAGCAGACCATAACCTACATTTCCGTACACAACCCGTGTTCGCGGCGGGATTTCCAACCCAACGCGCAGACACTCGGACCCTATATCACTCCAAACCATCGGCGTCCCATACAACTCGTGCTCGTTCGGCAAATCGCGCGGCAGCCCCGCCGTGTGACACAACAGAGGTCGGAGCGTCACACCCTCATGGACTGCTTTCGCTTTGGGCAAATACTCACCCAGCGCATCGTCCAACCCTAAAACGCCCAAATCAATCAGCCGCAGAACGGTCAACGCCGTCGCCAATTTTGTAATCGAGGCGACAATAAACAAACTCGCGCGCGTTATCGCTTTCCCTGTCGCATCTGTGCCCTCGACAAACATCTCTATTTCGCCATCGCCGCGCCGCATCAAAAGCGCGATTCCGGGCACGTCGAATTTGCTCATGACCTCGCGCGTTATTCTTTGAATCTCGGTGGGAACCATTATTCCTCAAGTCTCTGTTGGTTAGCGCCCAGCATACAACGCATTTTATATTCGCGTCAATTCTCATCTATCCCACATCCACACACGACGCCTCTGTCCCGGTCTGCCCGGACTGCGACAGTACAAAAAAAACGTGCGGCGCTCGCGCTGCCACACACATCTTGTCTCTTGACCCGGCTCACGCACAATGGTCATTTTGCCCTAATTTTCAAATTCATTCGCCAAGGTTCGCGGTTCAAGTTGTTTGGCAATCAAGTTACTCAAAAACTATTTGACAATCGAAAAACTGGCCCACTTGGAAACCTTGCAGCCGTGTTGATTGCATGCCTCGACGTGCCACCAATAAGTTCGTCCTCTTTCCAACCTGCGCGTCCGATACCGCGTATCGGTCAGATCATAGTTTGCGTCCTGGGGTCTCCCCCAGGTCGTTCCTTGACGCACTTCAATATGATAGCGCGTGGCGCAATCCGTTGTCTTCCATCCCAACGCGACCCGCCGTCTGTCCACAACTTGATTCTGAAATAGAGTCTCGATCTGGGGTTTGGCGGGTCTTTTGTTACAAGCCAAAGGGTCTGCCGACGCCGCCGGCACGGGACCCAGCAGCAGGATACATACCAACAGCGGCAGAATGTGCTTGAATCCTCGCAAAAAATTCGACGTGAAAATATTCATTCCCCCTCCGGCTGCAGCCAATTCATGACTCTTGCGTGTCTGCCACGCTCCCCCACCGCTTCTGCCCCCCGACAGAATGGGCAGAGGAGCGTGACACTACGCCCGCAAGCGTCGCCGCTATCTCGCTGGTCCGGTCAACTATTTCGCCTTTTGTCCCGGCATCTTGATAATGATCACGTCCGACCACTCGGAACTGCCGTTCGTCCCGATCATCTCCAACTTGTAAAAGTATCGTTTCCCCGGTTTCCGATTCTTGTCCTTGAACACATAGTCCGCGCCCGCGAGACCCCCTGCCTGTTTCGCCGGGATCAGCTCGAGATTGATCTTTTCGAACGTGCCTTTTGCGCGCCCCGTGCGCCACACGTTGAATCCGACCACATTCAATTCACTGCCGGTGCTCCATTTGAGGTCTACTCGCTTGTTCTTGGCATTGGCGTCGAACGCAGACAGACCCACTGCAGTCGGCGCCGTCACCGTGATGCGATAGTCCTCGACCTCGCCGTCCGTCGCTGAGCCGATAGACCGCTCGTCTACTCCCGTTCCGCCATTGTCCGTCAACGTATTCGTCGTCAGACGGAACCGCGAATACAAAAGCGTATCCACCGGAATCGTCGGAAACCCGTTCCACACCAGATTCATATCTCCAACCATCCCATTGGTGACCGTCGCGCTCGCAAACTCGTTCGCCTCGAAAATCCCGTCACGGTCCAAATCAATCCAGCCATACAGCGTCGCCGTCTGCCCAAACGTGTTGTTGACTTTGACCGTCACAGCATAGCCGGTCTGATTGCTGTAAAATCCGGGAAAGGTCACCCCTTCTTCGTCATTCGTGCCATGCGTATTGTCACCCTGTGCTGTAGTCGCATCACCGCCCGTGTTTTGCATCCCTGTTTCCGGGTCCGGCTTGACATTGCCAAGATAGAGCGTCGAGGACGACAAAGCGATGGAATGTGAGACATCTCCATACGAAACCGGGTCATCACCATAATCCTTGTCGGTGGTCTCGACTTCGAGCCAGAAAAAGTGCTGCAGCACCAATTCACTCGTTTGTCCCGTCGTAAAAGTCCCCGGGATCGAGGTCGTTCCACCCGTAAAGTTCCCGCTGTTGCTCTCGACCAGGTCCATCCCCAGATTGTTCACCCGCGAGGAATTGCTGCGTGTCGTCACGTTTGAGCCGTTGAGCGAAATACGGCTGTTGAAATAGTTGGTGAGGGGATGAGCGCCGTCGGACTGTTGTACGCCATTCAAGCTAAATCCATCACCGTTGCCGGTATCGCCATCCCACGCCAACAATCCCCACCGCTGTCCGGTCAAGCCCCCTGCTGGGATATTGAACCCGCTAAAGTTCACATTCAAACTGGCTGGACAGCCCTGACCGCCGCTGACAACACACGTAAAACCGTCATTGATGCCAACATAACGGATCGTCTGATCGTTCAGGTCTTGAAAGACAACCAGGAGCGCCCAACCCGCATAATTTCCCAGCGAGCCGCCACCGTCAGATTGAGTGCCATTGCATACAGTGTTGTTGCCGTTTACATTGTCGTATCCGGAAGTACATCCCGTCGTTGCCTTGACATCTGCGCCAACATACGTGCCGCTGCCCCAGCCATTCGACGTAAACAGATTTGTTATATCTTTTGTAGCGCCATACGAACGTCCGATGCGACTGGACGACGTAATGTCATTCGAATCGTAAACATCCGCGGTGATGTCTTGATACGAACCATCCGTGGATTTCTTGAATTTCATCTTGTTGGCGTTCGCCTGATCGCCGATGTTGTTCGGGTTGAACGAACCGCCCCAATACAGCTGCGCGCGCAAGATCGTCGAACCCACCGGCACGGTCAGATCCGCCGTGCTAGAGTTGACCGTATTCGGGTCCGAGTCGCTATTCGACATGACCATGTTGTATTGGTCGTTATACCAGCTTGTCCCGCCGCCATTCTGCGTATTGCTGCACGACAATCCGTTACCCAGATTACTGCTGCCGCACGTCACCAGCGAGTTTCCGATTTGTCGGATTCCGACACCCTGCCCCAGCATCTCGTACCGCAGCGCCCATGTGCGTGCCGCTGCCTGTGCGCCAGCAAAACTGGCGATCCAAAACAACAATACAAATGCGCCGATAACCACTGCCCGGCGCGTTGCGCCCGCCGGCAGCAAGAGCCGGGTTTTGTTTGACTGCTCTTTCATTCTATTGTCCCCCCCTCAATTAAACTAGCAAGAAGCGTGAAAACTCGCCCTTGGCAATTCCGGACACAAAAAAACCGACCGTAAATAAAGTTCTCCACGGTCGGTTACGCCACTCGCTCCCTCCGGTCCTGGCGTCCATGTATGCTGCCTTGAGAATGCTTTGCAGCTGGACCAGAGTTCTTTGCCCCCGCAAATTTACGTATTTTCTTGGCTTTCCTAAAGCATAGTACCAGAGTACTACAGTACTCTGGTACTAATATAGCATCCTTTCAACCGCGCGGCAAGGTTTTTCCGTTACGGTTTTATAACGATAAATAAACCAAATCCGGTCTCTCGTCTCAGCTCCTACCTCCACCTTTACGCCGCCACGATCAGCGTCACTTGCATCGTGCTCTCTACCGCCGGAATGGGCGCAAGCGGCAGCGGCGTCTGTGCGATTACAGTCCCCGGATCGAGTCCCGAGACCTGCTTTTCGATGACCAGGTTGACCTGCCGACCCGCCGTTGCCTCTTTGATTATCCCTTGCGCCTTGTCCACATTTTGACACAAAACATCGGGGAAAAGAGTGCGCGAGATCCGCAGCGTGTAAACGCCCGACGTAGGCGTGCCTCCCGGCGCAGGCGTCTGTTCGAGCACAATATTCTCCGGACGCTCACTCGCCGCATCTCCGATACGTGGAATCAAACGGACCGTCGGAATCGTCCGCGCATAGCCCGTAATCAGTTTCGCCGCGACCGGCAGGTCCCGTCCCATCACATCCGGGAAACCTCTCGACGCAGACCTTGGAGCTGCCACAAAAAAATCCATCACCAGTCCGCGTTCGGGATAGTCCGCTGACAGCGCGTCGGGTCTCTGCCCGAGGATCGTTCCTCGCTCCAGATCGCTCTGCACCTCACGCGTGCGAAAATCACTCAACACGCCGCCATGGGCGTCCGACCATGCTTTCAACACCTCAATCCCGCGATCGAATGGCAGAAATCTCACATCCGGGAGCGGCGCGCGTCGAACGGTGATTCCCACATCCCCCAGCGCGCCCACGATTGGCGCGCCCATCGCCGGCGTTTGTCCCACCACAATGTTCGGTTCCTCAAACGAGGGCTGAAACGCCACGCTGATTGCGCCGTCCCAATTCACCTCAAACTTGCGCGTGTATTCACGCAAAAACGCTTCGGCTTCCTCGCGCTGACGGCATCGCAGTTCGGGAAAGACAACCACCGTCCCCACCTCTGCGTTGACAATCGTTCCCGGCTGGACCTGGGTGCCCGCTGCGGGTTCTTGCGCGAGCACCAAGTCTGCCTGCGTGATATCATCTATCAATTGGTTTTTTCGCGTCAATTGAAGATTCAATCGCGCCAACGTCTGGCGCGCCGCGTCCGCTTTCATCCCGACCAGGTTCGGCACTGTCACAAGTTGGGCAACCCACAGGGTCAGCTGCACCACCTGCCCTCGCAGCACAAGTTCGTTCGCTTTTGGAAATTGCGCCGCAACCCGTCCCACATCACTCGTCTTGTCGGTCGGCGTTGTAAGCGGTTGGTCCGCTTGCGCCAGACCCGCCTGTTTCAACGCCGCCGCCGCTTCGGCGTGTGTCATGCCAACCACATTCGGCGCCCGGACGCGTTCGACTTGCCACAACACGATCTTGACCGTCGTGCCGGGAGCCACTCGCGCATTTGCTGCGGGAGATTGCTCTGCAATGCGACCATCGAGGTCCGCGTTGTTGGTTGCTTTTTGCGTAATCTCGGCGTCCAGCGTCAGGTCAAATTCCTTCAAGATCGGCAGAGCTTGCGACTGGGTCAGATTGATCAGGTTGGGCACATTCACGCGCGGCGCAGAGACGGTCAGACTAACCAGAGACCCCTGGGCAATGCGGGTCCCCTCGACAGGGTTTTGTGTCAGCACCGTCCATACCTTGACGTCCGGCTCATCCACCTCTTGCGGCGGCTCGCTCAAAATCAAGCTCGCGCCCTTGATCAATTCCCGCGCCTCATCCAACAGCGTGCCAACGAGTTTCGGCATCAACACCATCACCGCGTCCGCCAACACCACGCGCACGAACGCGCCTTTGCCCGTTGGCGCGCCCGCAGCCGGATCTTGCTCGATGATCGTGTCCGTGGGGAAATTACTCGGACGACGGGTCGTTCTCTCGGCGAGCAGCAGCCCCGCCTGTTCCAATACCGCTTTGGCTTGATCGAGCGTCATGCCGACCACGCTCGGCGTCACCAGCGCAACCGGCATCGCCAGCACGATATCCACCGTGCTTCCGCTCGGCACGCGCAAACCCGCCCCCGGCGTTTGCTCCATAACCAACCCGACCGGCTTGTCACTCCCTTGCTGCGTCAACCCTCCCAACGTCAGTCCCGCCTCTGCCAAAGCTTTGCCTGCCGCATCGGGGTCCAATCCGGCCAGGTTCGGAACGGAAACCGTCGGCGGCGCGCTCACCGTCACATGCACGATTGAGTCCACATTGACCGTTTCGCCCCCCGCAGGCGTTTGTTCCAAAATCAGCTCGGGCGGCATCTCGGCATTCTCTTTGCTCGCGGGCGTCTCGGTCAATCGCAGACGCGCCCGCGCCAACGCAATTTGAGCGCCCTCCAAACTCATCCCCGCGAGGTTCGGGACGGTCGTCGTGCGCACACGCGCCTCAACCACAATCACGCGGCTCGCCTTGGCAAGCCGCGCGCCCGCTTGCGGGTTCTGATGCACAATTGTCCCCGGCGCGGCATCGCTCGGCTCAAAAAGCGGCAAGTCATCCAATTCCAGCCCGATGCCCACCAACACCTCGCCGGCTCGCGCCCGCGTCAAGCCCGTCAAATCCGGCACAACCACTTGCGCGAGAGTTGTTATTGTCAAATCAACTCCAACGCCGACTGCCGCCCGCGCGCCGCTCGCGGGAATCTGCGCGACAACCATATCAGCCGCGTCCGCGCTCTCGACACGCGCGATCTCGCCGACCGACAGCTTGAGGAGGTCCAGAATCGCCCCCGCCGCGCTCAATGTCTTGCCCACCAGGTTCGGCACGACAATATCGGGCAAGGGACCAAGCGTGAATTCAAGGTGCCGTTCCAATCCGCGCGGCAGCGTCTTGTCAATCAACGCGTGAATCTTGTAATTGATCAAATAGCCCGAATCTGCCGCCTGGGTCGCATCGCCGCCAAATATCCCAAATTCGCGCAGCATCCCCACTGCCTCGTCGGGCCGAAACGTCACCTTGAGCAAAATCGTCCGCGTCTTGGGGTCATAATGCAGGTCGCGCGCCGCATCCAGCGGTTTGCGATAAATCTCACGCGCGAGCCGCGTCGTCTTGGGGTCTGCATCCGGCGGCAGCGCATCCCATCCCTCCGCGCCTTCGCCCACCGCCCAATACAAAATCCCGCGCGTGCCCGCCTGACCCGCCAACAGCGCCGCGAGCAAATCCAGCGCGCGATCAACGATCAAATTGTTCGCCCACGCGCGCGTAAACGTCGTTGCGTCCGGTCCCGCCACACGGTCCGTGAATCGTCCCCGAATTTCTATTGCTAATGGTTCGCTCATCACCTATTACCTATCGCTTATCGCCGATCGCAAATCGCCTATCGCAGATCGCAGATCGCGTTCCCTCACGTCTCTCCCAATCGAAATTCGAAATTCGAAAATCAATCTCCAGTCTCCAGTCTCCACTCACTCCCCTCCTAACACAAACTCTCCCTCCCGTTCCAACACATCACCCTCTTTTTTTTCTATCTTGTCATGCGTCTTGTAGTTCACCAGATACCCCGAATTCGGCGCGCCGGTCGCATCCCCGCCAAATATCCCAAACTCGCGCAGTGTCCCCACCGCTTCATCCGACTCGAACCGAATCTCGAGATGCAGGGTCCGCGTTTCGGCATCATATCGAATCTCATTCACCGGGTCGAGCGCCTTGCGATAAATCTCGCGGCGCAAACGCGTGATGCGCGCGTCGAGCTTGGGCGCGTCCGCGTCCCACGCGCTGTCGCCCTCGCCAACCGCCCAGTAGAGGGGTCCGTTCAGACCCGTTTGATTCGCCAGCAGCCGCGCAAACAGGTCCAGCGCGCGATACGTGACAAGATTCGTTTCCCAGCCGCGCTCCGCGCGCGTCCCATCCGCCTTCTCGATCCGGTCTCGAAATCGTCCCTGCATCAACGCGCGCATTTATCCTCCAAAACCGCCTCCGCTGCCGAACGTCATCTTGAAACCCTGCGCCACACCCGCGTTCGCCTGGTTCGAATTTTGCAGGATCGTCCTCTGATAGCTCACCGCTTTGGACGGTTCCAGCCCTTGATTCGAGAAATTGGCAATTTCATTCTTGACCGCCGCATTAGTCTTTTGTCCCACCTGGTTCGTCACCGCCTGCGCAATCGTCTGTGCGACGACTCCCGCTTTTCCCAAATCATCGTCAGGCACAATATCCGTAAACACGTTCTTGACGAGTTTACCCTGCGCCTCGAACGCCACATCCGAATACACGTCAAAAATCCCTTCGTTGATCCGGTTTACTTCAAAATCCTTTTCCTCTGCTTTCCATGCCGCGCCAAATTTTGCGCCCACGCGCGAACTCACATCCACCTCTTTGAGCGTGTCCGCCACTTTGGTAATCACCCAGTCGCGCACCCACTGCGAGAACGTAATCTGTGCGGTCCCGATGCCACGCACAATGCTCGTCCCCTGCTTGGCATAGCAACTCACTGTCGCCGTCTTGCCGGGCGGAATCACGCGAATGCCGCCCAAATTCCGCTCGATATCCACAAACGTGGACGCCGGGCTGTATTTCGAAATCACGCTCATCTCGGCGGGCTCGAATTTCATCATGCTGTACGCAATCGCCGTCTGCGTCTTGGCATTTGCGGCTTTTTGCGCCACCCCTGCCAGCACGGGCAATTCCTTGTCGTCCGGCGGCGTGCTCGCTTCTACACCAAGCAATTTCGTCGTCGCCTGACCCTGCGCGTTTGTGACCGCGCTCGCGGGGCTGACCGCCCCATAATCGGTCGTAAATTCAACGCGCACACCCGCCACCGGTCCTTTTGCATTCTTGACCGTCACTGTCACCGACACTGTCTGCCCAAAAAACGCGCTCGAATCCGACGCCTGCATTTGCACGTCCCAGAACAGCCGCCCGAGGTCTTGCTTGACATCCTCCATGCTTGCATTGAGCGCCGCCACCAGCTCTTCGAGCGTCTTGACGCGCGGTTTCAGGTTTGCGACGCCGTCCGCTACATCCGACAGCGTCAAATTCAGCCGTCGCAGGTCGGTGATCATGTCCGCCGTGATCGTGTTTGCGTTCGCGGGTCGGTCAATCGCCGCCAAAATATAACTCGCGCGTGTCCCGGGTGTCAGGGGCCACGGCGCGACCTTGACTACCCAGCGCAATTGGTCGCGGATACAGGTCTCCAGATTAATGTCTTGGGCATTCCGCAGCTGTGGGTCCTGCTGGCTCGTCACCGGTTCGCTCCACACTTCCAGATAGACCACAAACTTGGTCGGCGCGTTCGGCACGGGCAGAGCTGGCTGACCCTGCCCCGAATACTGCGCGTCGGCGTCGTTCGTCGCGTCAAAACCTTCGACCATGCAGCGCCCCGCGCGAATCACAAAATCATTGGTCGCGGGATTTGTTGCTTCGATTTTGAACCCACCCTCTTCCGCAGGCGCGCCGTCCCCGATAAAATATTTCCGCAGGGTCCACTCGAAATAGCGCCGGGTATCTTCCAGCTCGTTCCAATCGCGGTCGAGCAAAGGCACTCCCTGCTGTAACCGCACGCCCAGAAAATGGTTCTTGGGGTCGAACGTATCCCGATTTCCATTCGAGAAATTGCCCTTGTCGCGCAGTAATCCACTCATGTCTCAACCTCTCTACTCTCCAAACTCAAACTCTTCCACCACCTTGGCTTCAACCAGCTTGGGCGCCTGCAAAATCACAACGCCGCGAATATTCACGGGCATAAAAAGCGAAAGATTCCGCTTTAACTTGTCCCGCTTGCGCGCAATGTCCGGAGCCGGCTCGTTTTCGTTCGGATATACATACAATCCGACTACATTATACGCGTACCAGTCCAGGTCCGTCGTCCCCGTATCATAGGTATAGTCTACGTGATCGTCGGGCGTGCCAATATTCGCCAACAGTTCCTCATTGCTCGTGTCCACCGTGCGCGAGCCGACATCATCGGGTCGCTCCAACATCCCCATGTCGTTCGAGAAAAACACATTCGGGAAAAATTCCTTGACGCGACAATTCCACCCCGTCAACCGTTTGACCCAGATCAGACACGCGGGAATGGTCCCCGTAATCCGGTATAGCGATGGCGCGTATTTGATCTCGTGGCGTTGAATCGGAATTGTTTGGTCGCGGCTCAAATCCCAGCCGATCCACTGCGCCAGCGGCGGCAAAAGGCGATAGTCTGTGTGGTCCACATCGCGCAGCTCACGCACCCCTTCCGCCGTGCCTCTCAGCGAATCCAGCGCCGCGCCGAACGGGTCCAGAAACCTTCGCAGCTGCCCCGAACGCGGCGACGCTTCGGGCACCCATTCCTCCTCCGGCAGAGCTCGGCGCTCGACCACATCATGCCGTTGATAGATCGCGGGCAGCATGTCATACAAGGTGCGATTTAGGCGATAGACCGGCGTGGGCGCGGAGGTGGCGCGATACGTTTTCGGATCGCTGTTCGGTGGAATCAACACACACGACATTTCATAATAGTACGTTGTCCCCGGCGCCAGTCCTCCGAGCAAATCGCCCGTATCCAGAACCTCAACGCGCTGTGTCAGGGGTTTTGTCTTGAATTGTGCCGTGATCGGGTCATACGTTTGGTGAAAGGTATTGATCACCGTCCGCCGCACCGCTTCGATGAGCTTGTTCTCGACGCGCCGCGCGACCGTAATCACCGATGCGACCGTGCGTGTGTCCCCGTCCCGCAGCTCCCACCCCGGCAAATCGTGGACCGCAAGATCGCCTCCGGGCGCGGGCGGGAACGTGTCGCTGTCATACAGCTCGAATGGCGCTTGATTCTCGGCGGGAAACTCGAAATCGCGCGCTTTGCGGCGCACCCGCACGCGAGGAATATCGCCAAATCCCTCGTCTCCTTCGAGCGCGATTTCCCACGCGACCTTGACGCGCTGTCCGACCAGGTCCGCATCCGCGCCAAATTCAGTCAACCTCATCGCACAACCTCTTGTGCCGTGACCACCAGCTCGCCGAGCGTGGCAATTTCAAACTCGCCGATTTCGATGCGCCCGTCAGGTTCCACGTCCACCGCCAGCGCGCGTTTGAAAAGTTCAGGCAACTCTTCCAGTCCGGGCACGCCGAATTTTCCAAAATTCTTTTCGAGTCTGGCGGCTTTGCTGTCACGCCGCCGAAACCGCGTCACCGTCAGCGCATACACGCCCTGGAGCGCTTCCACTGCCTCGTAAATCTTGCTCAGATACAACGGTTTGGCAAAATCCATATTCTTGAACGCAAACAGCTCGCGCACGACCAGTTCCACATTCGCGCGAACGACTTCGGGGTTGAAATAATACTCTGTCACCACAGACAACCTGACATCAATCGGCACGCACGTCGGGTCCTCAATATGCAAAAATGTCCCGACCATCCGCTTGTCCTCGAAATAGGCGAGCAGTCGTTTTTTCAGGTCGGCGGGCGCGGCGCGGCATGTGTCGCCTTCGGGCGCAATAAACAAATCAATCTGGTTCCACCCGCGACTGCGCGCCCTCACCTTGGCAACACCTCCCGCCTGCTGTGCCAGCGAAACATAATCATTGAGCGTCACTGCCCGCGCCCCCGAGCGAAACGCCAGCGGTCCGAAACGCGTCGCGTGTTCGATGCTTTCGCGGTCCTGTCCACCTGCTGCGGCGCTCGTATTTGTCACTGCGTCGAGCAAACGAATCTGCGTTTTTGCGTCCACAATCGTATTCACCGGCACATTGCCCGCCGCGCCGCCGCCCACGCGATAGCGCGCGCGAATGTTGGTTGTGCCCACCGGCGGACGCCTGCCATACACTCCATCTCCAAACACCACCCACGCCGTGTCGTTTTCGTCAAACTGAACGTAATAATCGTTCGAGTCCGCGCCGGACAACGTGACCTTGCCATCCGAATCGGTCCAGTACAAAAGGTTGTCCCGCCGCACCCAGGGGACCCAATTCGCGCCGTCATTCACTTCCACCAGCAGCGACTCGAGAATCAGCGGACTCGAAGCGAGCGGAAAGGATTGATTCGGTTCGCCCGTGCTCGACCCCAAAATTTCTGTCGGCGTCGTCCGGCTGTGTCGCACCGGCAGCCCGCGATACACCAGCTTGCCGTTCGCGTTTTCCACCTGCGGCGATGCCAGGTCAATCGTCAATTCCGGCTCCAGGTATTCAAACGTTTGCGGAGGGGTCCCGTTGGCTTTGGTGGCAAACTGCGCAAACTGCGGAATTTTCACCAGCGACGATTGATTGGCGGGCACGGGTTTGAACGTCAGCGTCAAATCGGCTGCGGACGCGACCGGAGGACGCAGTTCATATCCAATCACTCGCAGTAACTGCAGCACACTGCGCCGTTCGTTCGCGGTGGACAGAAACATTTCATTGGCGATGCGGTCCTGGTAATACAAGATCACATCGCCCATGTAGGCGAACAAATCCACCATCAAAACACCCAGATCGCTCGCCGACTGGTCCGTCCACTCGGGCATCCGATAGCGCGCCAAATCCAGCATCGCACGTCTTAGCGAGCTGTAATCCTTGTTTGTGTAATCAATTGCAGGAACCAACGCCATAAAAACCTCTACTTTACGTCAGCGGCAGCAGCAACTGTCCGCCCACCGGCTCTGACGAATGTACGTAATCGAGTCGCAGCCGCAGTTCCCCTTGATCGCTCTCGACAAACATATTCGTGATCAACACGCGCGGCTCCCACTGTAACAGCGCGTTTGTCGCCTGGGTCTTGGCAAGCTCCGCCAGCACCGCATCGTTTGGGTCATGCACCAACCCGGGAATCCGCGAGCCAAACTCGCGCAGCATGGGACGTTCCCCGATGCGTGTCGCAAGAATGATCCGCACATTCTGTCGTATCTTGTCTGCCCCGCTCGCTTCTGCCACCTTGCCCGTTTCGGGATCAATGCGAAACGGAAAACTCATCCCGCGCACACTCTCGATCATCCCTCACCTCACTGTACCTTGCCAACACCTGTCTGCGTGCCCTTGCCTATTTTTACGCCGCCCGGGTCCGACACTACATCCACCTTGACCTGCACCACATCGCCGCCGCGCATAAATGCGTCAATCGCATTCGCCAGGTCTTGAGCCAGCTGCGCATTCACTTGCTCTTGCACCTCATCCGCCTTTTTGGGGTCGCTCGGGGCAGGTGTGCTTTTTGCCTTTTTAAATGCCGCCAGAATCGCCGCTTCCAGATCATTTTTTTTCAACGCCATACCAGTCTCCAGTCTCCTTCCCTCAATCCAGCGGACACCCCGGCAAATCCGGCAGTTTCGGCAAGCTCGGAAAATCGGGCAGCGAAAACCCCACCGACGGGATCGGAATCTTGGGTGTCGGCAAAGCGATGGTCGGCAGTCCCGGCAATTCCGGCAAATCCGGCAGTGAAGGCAGATTTGGAAAATCGGGCAGCGAAAACCCCACCGACGGAATCGGGATTTTTGGGGTGGGCAGCGCAATCGTCGGCAGTCCGGGCAGTTCAGGCAAATCCGGCAGTTCCGGCAAACTCGGAAACGCGGGCAGCGAAAAGCCCACCGACGGAATCGGGATTTTGGGCACGGGCAAATCCGGAAAATTGCAATTGCTCATCCTATTTCACCACCACCGCCTTGGTCAGATGCGGACCCGTCTGCGGCACCAGCGGAGGAATGGGCGGTCCTGATGGACCGACTGCCGTCGGATGCGTGTGCGCCATAAACATCGTCGTAAACATATTCCCCATGATCGTCGGCTCCAATGCGCCCTCGCCCAACACCACCTGTCCGCCGCGCAAAATTATCTTGGTCCCCGCGATTTGCACTACCCCGCCCTTCATCTCGATCGTCGCTTCTCCGCCCTTGTTCATCAACACGATACTGTCGTCCTTCATGCTGATCGTATTGCCGTTCTCTTCGACCACCATCACATTCTTGTCTTTGGCATTCAAGATCACCGACGACCCTTGCTTGTTGCTCAACAACACACTGCCCTCTTTGTCTATCGAAACAAACGCGTTGGATTTGTGCTTGATCACAATCTTCTCTTCGCCCGATTTATCCATGATTTCTATCGTGTGCCCCGAAGTCGTTTGGATCACACGGTTGTCCGGCGGGCTGATTGCCGCCTGCGTTGGCACGGTCCCCGTCGCATACCAGACACCCACCCACAACGGATAGGACGGATTCCCCGCTTCGAATTCCACCCACACCTTGGCGTCCACCGGCGGCACAAAAAAGTGACCATACGGCAAACAGGGCCGCGCCCAGACTTTTAATTCCTCTCCCAGCACAGATGGCACCAAAACCTGGACCGCTCCGCGATTCTGCGGGTCCGCATTATCCGTCACGACCCCGCTGTATTTCCCATAATATTTATCAATATGTCGCTCCAAATCAGGTGAATACATTTCGCTTCCTTGTTCTCGTCCGACCAAAATCCTTTGTCGTAACAAAATTCATCCGCAGTGCTTTGTAGAGATTCTCGGGAAAAACGCGTTATCTGGTCACTACAAACCGGCTCCAATAATCGTGATCTGCGTACAAATGCTGCACCTGCCGCACATACCAATCGCCCTCAGCCCAATTCACAATTCCCGTAATGCTCACCTTGCCCTTGGCGCGCAGGTGTACCGTTCCCACCGCCAAGCCCTCCCCGTGCAGACCCAGCACGCGAGTCGGGTCCACTTGGGTCAAGAGACCGGGTAGTGTGGTATCCGACGGCAGCCCACGCACGATCGCTTGCGGTCGCTGCTGTTCGGGTTTCCGCTTGGCTTTGCCCACCTGCTCGAACGCGGTCGTATAATCATCACCCAACCCGCCGCCCGCCTTGTCCAGAATTTCGGCGCGAGTTGGGTCCGATGCCGGCACAGGTTCCGGAGTTGGCGCGGGTGGCGGCGCAGCGGTAACCACCTCACCTGTGCTCGGGTCAATTGTCACTGCCGCGCGCACGGGCGCCGCGCTCGCCGCGACGCGCTGGTATCGAAACTCGACCAATTCCGAAAGACCGCCCGTGTACGACAATTCACCCATCGGGTCGCCTTGCATCAATTTGGCTTCGGACACCATATAAAACTTGGACACGCCCTCGTTGAACTCGATAAACACCCGCGCCCCGTATCGCGCAGCCGCATCCTGCAAAAACGCCCAATCCTTTTTGTTGGTCTGTCGCAGCGGTGTCTCCTCCGTAAACTCGGGGTCCGGCTCCAGTTCTATTTGCCCGACAGGAATGCTGTATTCGCCCACTATCGTCGAAACAATCGAACTCAACGTCCCCGTGTGATCGCGCGTTTTGGGCGCGCCCTGCATCATCTGATACGACGCATCCATCGCCACCAGCGTCACGCGCCGCGCCTCTTCGCCGAATGCTTCGGTAATCACGCGCACGATCTCGCCATCAAACATTACGGCGTGTTCCGTCATCCAGCCCAAATCTACCTTGACCCCCTGTCCTTCGCGCGGCAGGTCCGAAATTGCCCCGTGCGCGTCGTCCAGCACAATCACCGCGCGATCAATCAAACGGTCATTGTCCTCCACCTCGACATACACCGCCTGTGCCGCGAAATTCACGCCTTCGACGGTCACCTCCAAAAATGCCAGCGTCTCGTCCGAGTCCGCCATCCTCAAAACCTCCGCGTCCGCTCGATGCGCCCGCGCTGCGACACCGGCGGCAGCCCGATTGCCATTCCGGGACGCCAATCCAAAGGAAACATCAGCGGATTTGCGTCAGCAATACGCCACCATACCTCGCTGGAATGATACAGATTCGCGGCAAGCGATTCGACAGTATCCATGCCCACCATCACATGTTGGTAAAAAATCGGGACTGCCCCCGTTGAAGGCGTGCGCCGCATTGCGATTGTCGGATGCTTGTTCCCTTCCGTGTCAACCGCATCAAAAATAGTCGCGTTCGCATATCTTGAATTCGATGAAACCGGCATCCCTCTCTCCTTCTCCCGGGTTCGCAAATCTCCGATTTGCCCTCTCTCCGGGCGCGCAAATCTCCGATTTGCCCTCTTTCTAGTCAAACAACGACCCGATCAACGGCGCCGTGACCAACGCTTCCGCAGGCGTCACACCCGTCAGCGCCTTGCCGGATTGGATCAAGCGCCCCACAAATTCCGCAATCGGCGATGTCGAAAAACTTTGCTCTTTCAACGTCACGCTCACTTCGGCGCGAATCGGTTTCCCCTCTTCGCTGAACGCCGTCATCTTGATATTCAGGTCGGTCATCACACACGTCAGCCGAATCCCGCCGTAAATCAAATCACATTCGGGCGGCGTCGTCGGCGGGCGCGACAGTCCGGTCGCCACCAGCACTTCGGGCAGATCAGTCAGCGCATAAGCGGGATACATGAATGAGCGCAAGACCGCAAACTGTGGTTCCAGATCATCCCCAAAGCGGTTCCGCACTTCTGTTGGCAGGTCCTGCGACGCATCCAGTTGAAAATCCAATCCAATCGTCCGCTGTTCCCCCTCTTTTGCCTTGAGCTGCGGCGTGTTGATCAACCCCGGTCCAATTCCCTTTAGGTCCTTGTAGAACGCGGTCAGGTTGGCTAATCCCTTTGCCTTGCGCGTTTCGGGAAAGTCCCACTGCTTGGTGATTGTTTCAGGTTCGTACTTGTACGACTTTTTATCCGACAACAATTCCGGATTGAATTGAAACCGAAAAATAAGGGGCGGCAGATTGTTCACACATGCCAAAAAGCCCGTCTTGGCCATCCCATCCTCCTAAGCGGCAGCAGCCCGCTGTGCATACTCGTCATACCAGGGCACATCGTCCATATTCAACCCGATCGGTTTCGCGCCCTTGGCCGCGGGTTTCTTGACACTTGGCGCAGGTTTCAAGTCAATAATCAATTCCTTGATTTCAACCGTCGCGCGGACCGGCTCTGGCGTCGCCGTTCCAACCACTGCGGCGGGCATCGTCCCCGGCTCTGTGCGCGAGGTCTTTTTGAAACGTTCCGTCACCAGACCCAGCAGTTGGTCCAGTCCGCCACCCGACAACCACCCTTCATACGCCTTGGCGATTCGCCCCAGCCCATCCTCGTCACCCGCTTCTTTCGCCTTGCGTGCCTCATCCACCGCAGGCGTCAGCACCCCTGCCAGCGCGGTGGACGTTTCGCCAACTTTTTTCAGGTCACCCTCCAGCTTTTTCGAAAAATCGGGTTCACCCTTGGTCAGCGCCTCTTTCATCTTGGCGTCAATTGATTTCAGACCGGTCTCGCCTGCCTTGAACGCGTCCTCCGCTTTGGTCGTCAGCGTTTTGCTCGTCGCGTCCAGACTGTCCTTGAAAGGTTTGACGTCTTCGAGGAATTTTTTGCCAATGTCGGGAAATTCATTGTCCTTGAGCGCCTTGGCAACTGCGGCGGGGTCGGGTGGTCCGGGAATTGTTTTCTTGGCAGCTTCCTGAAGCATCTTGCGGTCATCTTCCGAGATGCTCTTGCCATGAACCAACATAATCAGCGCGGGCAGCAGGTTTGGCAGGACCTGAACAATATGCACCACCAAACGAAATATTTTCAACTCGCCCAAATAAGCCAGAACGCGCCCGAGACCGTTGACCAGCCAATCGAGCAGACTGTCCATCACCTTTTTCAAACCGCCGCCAAAGAATTTGACAAACTCCTCCACCGTGCTCAACAGCGCTCCAATCATTGCAAAAACAGATTCCAGGATCTTGCCGACGGTATCTTTCAAGATCGTCAAAATACTTGCCGCCAACCGCGCTGCCGCGCCGATCGTGTCATACAACGTAACCAAAATCACACCGCGCAGCACAAGCGCCATCTGCAATACAAATTGAAGCATCTCGACGACGGCGAGCTTGAGATCGTTCAGCCGCGCGATCAACAGCGCATACGAGCCGATCAAGATCGGCATTGACAAGGTCAAGCCGTCCACCAGTTGTGTGACTCGCTCCAGCGTCGTGTTGACGGTCTTGAGGATCTCTGCCCATTCTTTGCCCTTGCTCGTCGCCGCTTCCGACGCCACCTTGCCCGCCGCATCCGGTCCGCTCGATGCAGCCGTAAACAAAGCGGTCAACGCATCTATAATGGGAATCAATGGCGACACGGTTTCGCCAATGCTTGATCCCGACTCTGCCGTCTTGCTCGCCGGTGTTTCGCCTTCTTTTGGTTTGATTTTCAATCGTCCGATAATGTCATCAATGTGTTTCGTAATTTCCTTGATCCCTTGCACAATCTTTTCAAACCGGTCAAAAATCACAACCAGCGCAACTCCACCAATGGTGCCCCCGACCACCCCGCCGACCAGACCTCCAAAAAATCTCCCAATCCCGCCCAGAATCCCCTCGATAAAGCCGCCCAGACTGCGTGCAGGCGACAGGTCATTGATATTGACGATAAAGACCTTGAGCGCGCCGTTCAACAACGGCGGTTCGCCAAACCGCGGACCCGCTGCCGCCGCCAACGCAAACGTAACCCCGCCATAACGCGCCGTGCTCCGCTCGATATCTTCGAGCGCCCGCCGCGTCATTCGCAGCTGCGTCAACAGCAGCCCCAATTGCGAAATAATCTCGTCTTCCATGTCGTTAATCGCTTGTCGCTCTCGTCAATTCAGAAATCAAGAATCGAAAATTTCCTTTATTCTCCCGCGTACTGCGTCAACGCCGTGCGAAATGCTTGCCCCACCGCGCCCTGAAACAACGCCGCCACCTCGGCTGCCAGTCCCTTATCCAGGTCGCGGTCCTCATTCACGTTCAGCACGATTCGCGGCACCTTGACACGATTCACCTGCGCCCGCTTTGCCAAAATATGCGGCGAAGTTGGACGCTCCTCGGGTTTCTTGGCTGCTTCCGCTTGCCAAAAGTCAATCATGCGTTCGATATAGATGGGCAGCGCCTGTGCCACCATTTTGAAACCCGAGGCAGCCAGCCAATTTTCAAACGCGCGCGTCAGCGCATCGTTCTTGCCCTGCAGCGCTTGCCGCATCTCATCCCCGCCGAACGCCATTTTCGCAAGCCGCTCCGCGTCCGTCACAACCGCCTCGTACCGCTTTGCCGAACCCATCCGCGCCGCCGCGCTGCCGGCTTTGTCAAACGTTTCGCCAATCTCAAGAAATTTCGTCGCGCCCGTGTCGAGAACTGTGTCCATGTTCGTTTTGAGACTATCTCGCGTCGAGGTCAACGCGGTGCGCAAACCGACGGCGCCGGTCCCAAAAAACGAATCGTAAATGTTCGGAAATCCCGGCAGCGTTGATGTATCAAGCGGTGCGACCTCGGTCATTGGGGTGGTCGGCTTTCTCAGCGCTTGCAGCACGGCGCGCGTCCGCTTTAATTTGTCTTCTCCTCCGGCGAGCCACGTCAGAACCATATCCGACAACACCAGGTTAATAACGTTAATGACCTTTTTCAGTTTGGTGGGGTTGTCGAAATCGCCGATCTTGAGACTCATAATGCCGTGCGTTTTGTGTTCGCCAATGTCCACCGACAGAAACGTCTCTAGCCAGTCTCCCATCGCGCGCAAAAATTTCATCAGCGCATCGGCAAAGGTTTTTAACTGCGTTCCCAAAGTAGTGATCCAGGTTTCTATCTCGGCGCCGTATGCCCTGAGAAAACGAATCCCCAGTTCCAGACCCCACATCGTCAGCGCGCCCATTTCCATCACCCACCCAAAAAGACTCCGCCCCATCGCCATCGCATCCACATAAAATAGGTCCAGCACGTCCCGCCGCAAATCAAACGCCTGCTTTTGAACCTCGCTCAACTTGTCCAACACCTGCAAGCGGATCATCAGAGACGCCGTGCGCGCGGTCTGCTTGAGCATCTGTGCGACCAGCGGCAGCGCCAACGCGACACCGACCAATGTCTTTGTGCTGTCACTTGGACCCGTCGCCTCGTCAGCAGCTTCCGGTGGTTTGGGGGGAAAATGCTTGCGCGCCACGCCGAGCATTTCAATGCCGCCGGCGCTGAACCTTTGGACCTGCTTGACCGTCGCTTCGGTGCTGATGAGCCGAGCGAATAGAAAAAGTTCCCCGATAATGTCCCAAAACTGCTTGCCCTTTTTCAAATCAAACAAGTCAGGTGTGGGCTCCTTGAAACGATCAATCGAGGCAAGAACAGTCTCGATAAATTTGGCAATCGTCGCAAGCACATCAGGCAGCACCCATTCCGATTTGACCATCGCCTTGATCGATCCGGTAAAATTTTTCCAAAAATTCACAAAGGGCGCCGCCATCTTTGCCCAAAACTCTTCCGGCGGCGCGCTTTCCGCACTCAGCAGCTTGCCGTGCTGTGATTCATCAATCCAGATTTCCATTGCCGCCCCGGTGAACGAAAAACGCTGCATGCTGCTCGTCGCGCGTTCGCGCTCTTGGGTCTCGCGCAGCCGCTTGGTCAGCCATTTCGCGACCTTTTCAAACATCTCGTTGATTGTTCGCCGCTGGAGCATGAACGCGGTCCGAAACGGCGCAAGGATCGTTTCAAAATCAATGGGCATCAATCAATCTCGTAGTAGCAGCTCTAGTCGTTCGCCGGCAGCGCCGCGCTCGTCCGATACGGCTGTTTGGTCAACGCTTCGCGCAAATCATCCGTCCAGCGTTTCACTTGTCCCCGCTTCATCCCCGGCGCTCGCACGCGCAGTTTTATCACTTCCGGCTTGAGCAAATCGCCCTCCGGCAGATCGCGCACCGGATACTTGGCGCGTTTTCCGTACAGCGCCTCGTCAATTTCCCACAACATACCTTGCAATTTTGGTACCTCGGCGGCGACGCTCGCGGGCAGCAGTCGGTCTATCACTGCAAACAACAGCGCGCGCAGGCGTTCGTCTTCAGCTTGTGCTTGCGCAATTACATCTTCAAGTTTGCGCCCGGCAAGCAACTTTTTACGCTCGGCGGCAAAGAGGTCTGTCGGCTGCTTGAGTCGTTTGAGTTTGCGTTCCTGGTCCGCGTCCAAAACAAACAAGTCAGCGGGCGGGGTAAAAGGACCTGCTGGTTTCGGTTTGCCGGACAGATACATCCCTGCGGCGGCAGAGACGGCAGCCATTTTCCAGTCGGGAAACGCGGCAATTTTTGGAAATGTGGGCGGCGCGAGGGTTGCGGGCTTGGGTCGCTGTTTGGCAATCCATGCGCCCAGACCCTCCTCCTCGTCCTTTTTCTCGGGCGTCGCGTCCGGCGGCGGGGTTATCTGTTTCCAGAGTGCAGGCAGTTCGTCAAACGTCTTGTTGATTGCGTCGAACCTTTTCTTGAGCCACGACTCGGTCGTCAATTCTTTGACAAAAGGCATCACCTTGTCGAACGCTTTTTCCAGCGCGTTCATCAGCGCGGTGATGATCCGCATCTGCTTTTTCGGTTTCTCTCCCGGCTTGGCAACATTCACCGATTCAAACAGCCCGCCCACCGGCTTGAATAGCTCGACAAACCCTTTGCGGAGTTCCTTAAAGAGACCCCGAAGTGTCCGGATGACGCGTGAAATAATTTCCCAGGGTGAATGCTTGCCCGTGTACAGCCCCTGCAGTCGCTCGAACAAATCATGAAACACCGTCTGCACAACCTCAACCACCTGACCGAACAACGGAATCATCAGATCGAGCTGCTTTGCCAACGGTCCCAACCGCGCGCCCAAATGCACAACCACCAACGCCACAAACACAAACAAGAATGGCAGCAGCACCGCCACCCTGTCCAGAATTGTCAACAGCGACCTCACGATGGGATTGCGCACGCCCTCGCGCGGACCCAGCAATTGCTCCAGAAACACGCGCGCCGCCACCAGCAAATCCGTGACTGCCGCCAAAAACTCGTGCAGGATGGGCATGTCCTTGATATACCATGTCAATACGCCAAGCAATGCAATCGGACCCAACGCCAACACCAGTATCGGTGGAATCACACCATACGAGAGTGTGTTCAGCGCGGCGGCAATCGTCACGCCCACGTTTTCGCTCAACTCGTCCCACATTGCCAACAGCATAATTGACGGCAGTGGCGCCGCCATCATCCCGACCACCATTCCCGTCATGCCCATCAGCGGCTCGGTCAGATTCAGCCCCGACCGCTGCTTGAGCATCCCCAGCCGCAGCAGCTCGTACCGCGCCTCCAGTTCCGCAAAATTCGCGATAAACACCCGCAGCGCGTTTCCGTGCATCGGCAGTCCCGCGCCAAACCATTTGGTCATAAAGACCCCGCGAGCGCGGTCCAGCAGCGTTTGCTCCAGGATGACCAGCTCATTCCAGCCCTCCAACTTGGTCACAAAACGCTGCCATTTACCAAACGTCTCTTGCAAAAACAGAACGAGGGGCATTTTTTCTCGGCTATCTGCGCGACGCTTGCAGTTGCGCGTTCTCGCGTTCGATTTGCTCGACCAGCAAGGTCACAAACGCGCGGCGTTCATCGCTGTCCAACGCCATCAATTCGGACCACGACCAGTGCAGGTGATACGCCAAAAAGAAAATCTCTTTGCGCAGCTCTTCCTGGTCTACTCCAGCGCTAAAAAATGCGTCAGGTCCAGGGTAGACTTGAATACATGCCCGCAGTTCGGACATTCATACTCGCGCACCAGGTCAATTCCCGGCGCGCCCTGATTCAATGCGCGATCAATCAACCGTCGGTCGGTCATCGTCAAGTCCGAGAGAATCTTGGGTCCGAGCGCTTCCAAACGATGCTTGGGAAGATCGCCGAGACTCTTGATACAGCGCGCGAGCAGCGCATTCTTGCCCAGCGATGCGTTTTGTCGCATCTGCGGCGCAACCGCTTCCTCGTCCGCGCCTGTTGGCAGGCGCAGGATCAGCGCGGTATGAACAGAACCATCACGGTCCACATACCCATCTTCGAGTTCTACTTTGATTTCTTCTGCGGAATCGCCGTCTGCCAACTCGCGCACCGGCAGCTCGTCCAAATCTTCGGTCACGCGCATCCCTTCGCCGCACGCAGGACAGCTGTATTCCGCCTGCAGTTCCGAGCCGAACGTGATACTGCGGAGTTTTATCAACAGATAGTTCCGGTCTGCCGAATACAAGCCCGCGATCGGTCCCGTGCCGTTCTTGGGCATATCCCCCATCTGTATCATGCAGCTGTGCAACAATTCGGTAATCAGACGACCGCCGTTCCGTTGATTCCGTCGGTCTGCCAGAATCGCCTCTTCTTTGCCCGTCATCTTGCGCATTACAAACGAACGGTGCAGACGCCCCTCCTGGTCCGTATAACCAATCGGCAGCGTCAGTTCAACTTCGCGTTTCCCATTTGCTCCACTCATTTCATCCTCCATCTTCCTTTGTCAGCGCCGCTCTCTGGCGCATCGTCCTTTCTCTCACTCCACTCGCTCCAACCCCTCATGCTCCAGCACAATCGTCTGTTTGAACGGCGCGGTCGAACCCGCCTCCAGATCGGTAAACTTGCTGGACTTGACCCATGCGTTATAAAACGCAAACTGCAATACGGTCGCGCCATTGTGCCTTTTGATGATCATCCCATTCTTGCGCACCGCCGACCCGCCGGCACTCGGATTGCTCAGCTTGAAAGTTTGATGAAACCACTGCTTGAACCGCTGGTCTTCCGGGCTGCCGTCCACATAGCGCTCTATCGTGAGCGGTTCGAATTTGATTTTTGTCGCCGCGATCTTGAACACATGATTCGTTCCGCCGTCCGCCTGTTCGATTGTGTCAATCTCGCCCTCGCTCAGCCCCGACACCTTGCTCACGCCCGGACTCTCGGTGCCGTCAATTTGCAGGATAAACTCGTTTGCGCGATACGTTTCCCAGAATTCTCCGACCTTTGGCATCTTTTTTGCCTCCTCTCTTCAGTCTCCGGTCTCTACTCTCCGGCGCTTATGCTTCCGCCGCTTTCGCCCCGCTCGGCTGCTGCCCCACGATGATCACAATCGTCTCGGCGGGTTTCGATGGATAGAAATACACTTCGATCTTGAAATTCCCCTTGTCCACTTCATCCGGCGGATTGTTGCTCGCGTCGCAGACCACCGTGAAAACCTGCTCCGGGCTGCCCGTGCCAAACGCGCCTTGACGCCACAGTCCCAACAAGAACGGATTTACGCTGTTGAACTTGACCGCGTTCCACAAAGTATCGCGGTTCGGTTCCTGGCGCACCCAACGCAAGCCACTCCGCAAGCTGCTCTTGACATAGTTGAACAAGAGCCGGACGTTCACATACAGCCAGCGCGTGTCGGTGCTCAGTGTGCGTGAAGCGTCCACAATAATCCCCGAACGTGGGACGACTCGGATCCCATTCACACTCCCATTTTTGACCAAATCCGTATGCTCGCCGTCGCTCAGGCGGTATTCCACATCCAGCGCGCCGACAATATTCGCCTCGTCACCTGCGGGCGCTTTCCAAATTCCGCGATTTGTTTCAATACGCGCATAAACACCCATCACATGCCCCGTCGGGGGCACCCATTTCACCGGATTTGCGCTCATGCCAATCGGGTCCAGGACCTGGATAAAGGGCGCATATAGCGCGCCATAAACCTTTTTCCCCTGGAACGCCTGCCCGTATGCAACCGCTTGTCCCGCCGCGGTGAATCCTTCCGGGACCGCGCCGAGAAACATACAGTCACCGCGTCCTGCGCAGTAACCAAGACCGGCGTTCACGATGGCGGAATCCGTGCTCTCACAACAAAGCAGCTGCACGTCATACGCGTCGAATGCATAGAATCCCGTATGCTGCGCGGCGTCGCCGACAAATTCTTTGAAAGTCGCCTGTCCGTCGTTGCCCGGATTCACGCGCGTAAAGGCGAGTGCGCCCGGCTGGGTCAACCCCACGCCGCTCGCGCTGTGCTCGTCTTTGGCAACCACATACCGCGACCCGCGCACGGAATCGTTGATCACGCCTGGCGCAAAATTCGGCACGTCCGCTTCCATTGCAAGATGGTCCCATGTCTCAACCACGTTCTCGGCATCCATGCCACCCTTGGCAATCGTCAATCTGAACTCCAAATTCGAAACAGTCGTGTTCAAACCGTCAAACGTATTGATGTTTGCCACCGCGGGCTGCCATTCCACTTCGCCCGTGAGCGGATTGAGTCGGATCACTTTGGCGCGCGCTTCGCGGTTTGCCACGCTGCTGTCTTTGATCAGGATCGCATCGCCGACTTCAAAATCCCCGTTATTTGCCAAACGTGTGCCGGTCCCTGCTAACGCCGCCAATGTCCCGCGCACCGGGTTCGCCGCGTTGTTAAATCCGAGCGGCGCATTGTCCGCCGTGAGCTGCAAACTCGTCCCCGTCTTGCTCAAGCTCGCCACCATCCCCGCCGAAGTCAAGACAATTCGCTTGTCATCGCTCACCGATGCAACCACTTTGTTTGTGCGCCGGTTGATTGCGTCGCGCAGTTCAGAGGTCGTCGCCTTGGTTGGGTCGGCAAAATCGCTCGGCTGAAATGTGATTTCCGTTTCCGTCGCTTCGCCATCCACTTTGAGTTTGATGGGCGGACCTGCGGTATAGTCCACCGTGTTGGCAATCACTTTGCCTTGTACCGATGCGGGCGTTGTCTCGAGCAGCCGCGAGCTCGCAGAAGAGGACGGTTCGACCCTTACATACAGGTCATTCGCCCACGAGCCCGGGTCAACTATCCCGCGAAACCCTGCGCGCAGGGTCAGCGCGTTTTTCGCGTTTGCCGGTGCGCTGTCGGTCAGCGTAATTGCGGCGGGCGTCGTCGAATCCGCCGGACCGACGATGCGGTTGATATAGGCGACCATTCCGCCATTATCAAAGAACCCTTTGACCATATACGCGCCGATCCCGCCCGCGTAAAATCCGCCAAACTGTTCGACGAACTGCGCCATGCTGTTTACGCGCGTCGGACGATTCGGCACACCGCGCTGGGTCAAAATGTTGAACCCACCGACAGAAGTCGCCGCGCCGACAATCGCGGGCGCGCCAGCGCCATCCACTTCGACAATGTTCAGACCAATGTTGTATGCCATACCTGCTCCTTTCCTTTTGTTCCGCGCCTATTTCGGCTTGCGCCGACCGCGCCCTGTTTTGGGTTTGGCGCTCTGCTTTTTTCGCTTGCCTGTCGTTGCCTTTGCTTTTTCTTCCGGCGCCGCCTGGACCGTGAGTAGACCGCGCGTAACGAGACCTTGCAGTTGTGGCGCCGCCACTTGTGCCCCGTCCAATTCCACCTGTCCCCGCTCCGCCACCACAATCACCTGCTTGTCCACATGCAGTTCAACCGGTTGATTGCGCTCGTTAAAAACGATATAGCGTTCTTTTGCGCTCATCGGTCACCTCTCTATCATCCCGTCGGCAGTCGCTGGTCCATTGCCACCTCGACCGTGTGATAGGGCGGCACTGCCCTCTCGACCGCGCCGCGTTCCTGCCACGTCATCAGTTGAAAATGCAGCAGCGTCCGTCCCGTGCGGCTTCCGCCAATCAAATCTTCCGATGCTACATCCACCCACTCTAGCGGCAGCATCACGCCATTCACCAACAGATGACTGGACGGCGTCAACGTTTCTAGCGCAAATTCCAACATGCGCGTCTGGTGTGCGCGCGTGTCTGCCACCGCCTCAATCTCATAAGACAACAAATACGGCACGGCGCTCGCGCGCAGTCGAAACCCATGACCCGAATAGTCCGCACGCGTGGGTTCCGAACGCATCAGCTCGTATAGGACTCGAATGTCATAGTTCAGAATCCGAAAGAACGGCGGATTGGGCGGGGCGGGATCATCGGGAAAAAAAACTACCGCAGGCGTCTTGGTTCCATCCAGCGTCAATTGCTCGTGCAAACGCGCCCGCAGCGCCGCATCGGCATCGCCGATCATTTCCGCGCGCACCGCGAGCATATCATCGAGATTTGCCGTAAATGATGTCTCGGCATTGACACACCGCACTTGCATCACGGTAACGGCATTTCGAATCCCGGCCGGCAAATCGTCAAGCCCCAGCCGCACAAACTCCCACGTATCATTCTGTTCAACCGGAATCAAACGCGACCATGTGTTCGCGGGCGCATCCAGTCCTATCGCCGCGCTCGCCAGCCGCATTTCGAGAAAAAATGGGCGCGCCGGAGAACCGTCCGCCCGCCGACTGCTCTTGAGCCAAAAGCAGAGCGCGTCCAGGTTGGTGAGGTCTGTCGCTGCCAGCGTTCGTCTCAGCACATGGTTCAACGCGGCGGTCGTGCCCGTCACCTTGCCGCTTTTGCGGTCCGCGCCATAGCGAAACATCACCGCATCGTCGGTCATGACCAATTCCGCCGATGGCGTCGCTCCGTCCGCCGCAAATCCTTTCCAGCGGCTCGCATCGTCCATAGCGTCAATTGCAAGCTGGCTCATTTGTGAGGTTCGTTTTTTCCCCGACACAACTCCGAGAGACCTTACTCTGTAATGCGTCGGCAAGAGGAGGCGCGCGCGCTCAGCTCTCCCCCTCCTGCGTCTTTCGTGACGGCGCTGTCTCGTTCTTGGTCTCGACTCCCAGCGCCTGCAAATATGGCGCAATAAACATCGAAACCTCATCGAGTTCTTGAATATAGCGCCGCGTCCGTGTGCCGACATGCGTAATATGTCCGCGCCACATGGTCATTCCCGCCTCGGCGGCAGTTTCTTCGATCCACACCTTGACTACAAAAGAATGGGAGAGCGATTCGGACGATTCCGGCTCGCTGACCGGCGTGAGCGGCTCAACCACCACCTCCCGCGCCTCCTCGTCTGATCGCTCCATGTTGCGCCACACACTACCACCTATTCAGCTCGCCCGCGTCTCTTGCGCGTCTCTGGCTGCGTCTCGTCTCCGCCAAACAAAAAAGCCCCCTCTCCCGATTGGGAGAGGGGGCTTTCACACGCCCTCAGCTGTCTTGTGCTCTCAACGCCTCTTGAACCGCCCGAATATCTTGCTCCACATCGTGTTCCGCATTCGCCAGTGTGCGCTGAATCTGTTTCAGATGCCCCAGCACATCTTTGCCCAGGTCCTGCGAACGCGCTGCGCCTTGCTCCACTCGCACCAGACCCTTTGGTCCATTATCGGAGCGAATCTGCTCATACAATTCGGTCGTCTGCCGCGCGGGTTTGACATTCAACTCTTCAGCCAGCGTCGCCACACACCGATCATACTGCCGCAGCGCGCCCGTGCGGTCGCCCGCCAGATACAATAATCGCATCAAGCGCCGATGCGTTCGTTCGCGCGCCCGGTCATATTTCAAAATCCGTGACCCGTATGTAAAACCCAACTCGTATGCGCCGCTCGCTTCACAATACAACATGAGCTTGTCGAGCATTGTCAAATAAAGATTCTGCAGACGCTCGCGTTCGTAAATGCACCAGTCCTGATACCATCCCTCGAGCAAATCGCCGCGATACAATTCAACCGCTTCCTGCAGCCCGATCACAACCTCCGGGGTCAACGCATCGCCCGCGACATTTCGGGCGCGCTCATACGCCGCTTCAAAAACCGCCACGTCCAGCCACAGCCCAAACGTGGAATGGAGAGAAATCCATTCGGGTTCAACTTGCAAGAATGACCGTCCCGTCCCATTCGCCGCGCCTTCCAATGCCGCGTTTACGTGCCACAGCGTTTGGCGCAAATGTTTTTTCGACTGCGCCGTCGAGTATTCGCCCCACAGCGCGGACGCCACTGTCTCGCGCGGGTGCGGATGGTCCCGATTCAAGAGAAAATAGGCAAATAATTCCTGAACTTTACGCGTCTCGAACCCGCTTACCGGCTCTGATTGATAGACTGCCCGAAATTTTCCAAACAGCGAAACGCGTAACATGCTCATAAGCTGACTCCTTTCTTTTGCGCGTGTGAGCAGTGAACGTCTGCGATGCGGGCGCGTCAACAACAGTCGCGCACAGACAGACAAGTGGGGAGGTCAAGAGTTGGAAAAAGACTCTAATCCAAAACAACGAGGGAGACCAAACTATGCTGCGCGGCATTGGCCAACTACGAGGCAAATCACGAAAAATATTCTATCATCGAATCCCGCGCTGTCAATGAATTCACAGCGATACAATTCGGAGACGCCGCGAGAGTTTACGTTCTGTCGCTTGCAGATTCCCATTCGATTTGGTGATTTCATCATGTTGCTTCGCCAGCGCGCGCGGGGACATATTTTTCTGCTTAATTCCCTTTACGCTACAAATCGCCCCTTTGTCCGGACGGAACCGCCAAAGCGAGCAGCCAATTCCAAAAACAGCGCCCTCGTATTATGGTCTTGCGGAACGATTCGCCAGAGTCGGAGAGCTTGCGCGATGCCCGCCAGACTGACTGGAATCGGCTTTAACCGACTGGTCTTCTGACTTGGAGTTTGTATAGAGTGTGCCAGATACGCGCAGTACCGAGCGTTCGCCAATCAGGATACAAAACAAGTTGGATCATGATGCACTCGTCGCCAGCCGGATGTGATCTTGGTCTCTCTTTTCACGCGTTTTGCCCGTTTTGCTGTCCGTCATTTGCGTGCTTCCGGGGCCATGCCCACCCGAATCTCTCGTATGCGCTCGTCCGCCTCGTTCCATCTGTCTGCTTACGCATAGCCCGTCTTTGTCGCCTCATTCGATCCCCACCCGCCAAGATTTCAAGATTGTTAAATTTTGAAATCAAGACCGGGTGACGTTGACAAAAGTAGCGCGAGGCATTTATAATCGGGTGAGACACATATCATCTCTGGAAATCCTGCCCAAGAGGGTTTGCTGGGAATGGAAATGGTCTGATTGTGTTTCTTTCCACAATGGTTGAATACCTTCGCCCCGGCGAAATCATCCACAATCTCTCATACCGCAGGCCCGACTCGAAGGAGAGTGTAGACGATGCGTCCAAGTCAAGTAGCGCTCATAGCTGTAGCTGTCGTACTGCTGATTTTGGCGGTTTATGTTCTGTTCGCCAAACCAACCGTTGTTCTGCCCAGCATACCGATTTCGATTGCCGGAGCCGCTCCGCTCAAGAGTATTGTTGAGTCGCAAAACGCAAGCGGCTTGGATGTTCGTGTCCGAACCAATGGCAAGATCATCGCCGAAGTGGCCGGCAAACAATTGGCGCAGGTTGATTACAATCCACAGACATTGGGGAACAGCGTGGGTCTCGTCGAAAGGATGGCTGTGCCCCAGACCGCCTCGGCCGCAGTTCGGCTGACTCCGGCGCTCATCCCGGGATTGAGGACTTTGCTGCTCAATTCCGCTCTCACCATGTACTATTTACTGCCAGTAGAACTTAATCTCAAGTTGATCCCCGGATAAGAAAGGAGCGCCTATTCCAGAGCTGATTGCACGTCTCGGCTGTTGTTCGTCCGCAGTTCTCAAAATCAATAGAGTTGCCCATGCACTGCTGGTCTGCAGTCAATTCAAAATGGGCTCGCAGCACGACAGCTCGTCCGGCTCGTCGTGCATTATCATAGGAGATAAGCAATGAAACGGGGACTCGTGATCTTTGCAGGTATTGCCCTCATCGCCGTGTTGATCAATTTGGCAGTTTCGAACACGGGATACGCCGATCCGGCAGCCGCGCCGGCGCAGCAGTCCGCACCCTCCAACCTCGCCACCATCGAAGTCACTGTCAACGATCGCGGCGGACTGTCCATCGGCGGTGTTGATCTCGCCACTCTGGGCGTCTCGCCTCTTGACCCCACGGTCATGGCGTATGTGCAGGCGCTCAAAGATGCCCACCTGCTCGTCGAATCGCAAGAAGTCAATGTTGATGTGCAAAACACTCCGACAGTCAAAATGGAATGGACTCCGGAGAATCGCGCGACCGCGGCTGCTCTCGCCGTCCGTTATGGGGTCCAGCTCACCGATCAGATTCAACAGCGTCTCGAAAAATGGATCGGCTCGAGCAAGATTGACGTCACCGCGCGTTTTTCCAATGATGCAAGCAAACCGGCTGACATCGGTCTCACTACACCCGTTCTGGTTGACATTGCGCAAAACGGTCAATTGACGGTTGAGCATTTCCCGCTTGCTGCCGCGATTGATCCGTCCGTCGTCAGCACCATAGGTCTCGGCGGCAATCAGGCAGTCCTCTGCTGGAGCAAGGGTCGTGTCAATGCCAGCGTCAATGGCGCCGCGCTGCCGACAGTCACCCTGAACCCGGAAGGCGTCCAGGTCCTGAATCAAGCTCTGAATTTGAATATCACAAGCATCAAGGAACCGTTGTTAGCGGCGCGCTTTGGTGTTGATTTGAGTCTCCCCGGCGGCTCGCACGAGGCAGATGCTGCCTGCGTCGAATAGCGACAGCGGGAGTTTCATGAAACGTTCACGCTTGTTCATCGGGATCGCGTTCGTCATCACCGCGATTCTGGTCACCTATGCCTTGAGCAGCGCACAGGCACTGGTGGGCCCCATCACGTTTGATCTCGAAGAACAGAACGCATCGGGTGAATCCGGGACGGTCACTCTGACCGATCTGGGCGGCGGCAAGACCTTGGTTCAAGTGACCGTCTCGGGACAACCCTCCGAGTCAAGTCAGCCGATGCAGGTGCACGAAGGACAGTGTGGACCTACGCTCGCGCGCATCGTTCATCCTCTGAACGATCTGCGAGGCGGAACCTCCACAACGACGATTAACGTGTCTCTCGGGGCATTGACAGCTGACAACTCGAGATTCGCGATCAATAGTCACAAGTCCGAGCCAGAATACACGGTTTATGTCCTTTGCGGCAATATTCCTTCGCTCGCAGAGGTGGCTCAACTTGCCACGGCAACACAGCAGGCGCTCGAGGCGCTTCAAACCAGACCTCCTGGCGGCATCGCGCCGGTGACTTTTGACCTGGTGGCAGAGAACGACTCGGGACAAAGCGGCAAGGTTACTTTGACCGATCTCGGTGGTGGCAAGACGATGGTCCAGGTGTCCGTCACTGGTGAACCGGAAGGGGCAATCCAGCCCCTGCATATTCACGAAGGCCAATGCGGACCGACACTCGCTCGATTGGCGTTCAACCTCCAGGACCTGGTTGATGGCAAGTCTTCCACGACGATTGACGCGTCGCTCGATTCTCTGACCACCGAGGGCTTTGCGTTCGCGATCAACAGTCACAAGTCGTACAAGGAATACACGATCTATGTCCTTTGCGGCAACATTCCCTCCGTTGCCCAAATGGCTGCGACCGGCGCTGCGCCCACTCCCCCAGGCGCAGTAACAACGGCGACCGGACCCACCGCACCGGCGGCGACCGCTGTTCCACCCACTGCAACTGCGGTCCCACCGACAGCAACTGCGGTCCCGCCGACGGCGACCACTGTTCCACCGACGGCAACCGCGATTCCGCCGACGGCAACAGCTGTCCCGCCAACCGCAACCGCAGTCCCACCGACGGCAACAGCTGTCCCGCCAACCGCAACCGCAGTCCCACCGACGGCGACCGTGGCTCCGCCAACTGTAACAACAGTTGCCCAAACCGCAGCGACTGTTGCGCCAACGAAAGCTGCTGCAGCGCCAACCTCTGAATCCGCAGGGGCGACCGCTGTGGCTCCTGTCACTAAAGTCGCTCAGCCAACTGCCGCAGCTCCTACATCACAAGCGGAACAGGCAACTGCCGCAGCTCCCACAACACAAGCTGCTCAGCCAACTGCCGCAGCTCCTACATCACAAGCGGAACAGGCAACTGCCGCAGCTCCCGCAACACAAGCTGCTCAGCCAACTGCGGTGGCGCCGACATCTGTTGCCACTGCGACAACGACGCCCGATTCGACCATTCCGGAAACCGGGGGTAACCCCTATTCGGGAAGTTTCTTGGGTCTCACCATCCTCGGCATCTTGATCATAGCTGCCGGGTTAATGCTGATGCAAGTCGGCGAGCGAGGATCATGGCGAATCTAGCCATCGGGCTTGTCCTCAACCCGATTCGCTTCTCCACGAGCGATCGCAACTGCCGACCGGCGGCGGTGCCATAGCTGAAACACATAAAATGAACAAGAGCGGTTGAGGAAATCTCAACCGCTCTTTCTCTTTGGTGCCAAAATCACCGGCTCTGCTTCGCCCAATCTAATGGACGAGTTCCAGCATACCTGCCGCGACGAGCGCTTGACCGAGCTCCTCGTATTCTTCCTCACCGGTGGTGAGAAGCGGCAGTCTTACATAGGTCTCACTGCGGTCTATCACACCCACATGCGCCAACGCCGCCTTGCAGCGAGCCCGATAGTCCAACATCGGGTCTGCATAAATCGCCATCGCAAACGCCTGAAGGCGCGGTCTGAGCTCCATGACCGCTTTGAAATCACCTGCTGCGGCGCAAGACAGCATCTGGGCGATCATGCCACAGCCAATCGCGCCAAATCCCAATAATCCGCCGGTTGCGCCCAAGAGAATGCTCTCTGTGATAAACCGATCGTTCCCCGTCAAAAGCGTAATGTCTCGCCCCGACAGGTCAATCGTGTCCCTCGTGTATGCAAAGTATTGCGCATCAAAGGACGCCTCTTTTAGCCCGACCACTTGAGGAATCTCGAGCATTTTCAACAGCGCCTCGCGCGTATAATTCACTCCCCCAAAAATCGGCGCGAGCTGAAACAATACCATCGGCAGATCGGTCGCGTCGGCTATCGCCTTGTGATAACTGTACGGAATACGCGGGTCGAGCGGGTCATTGCGAAAACCTGCATTGGGAAAGACGACGACGCCGTCTGCGCCCGCCTCCTGACACACCCTGGCTTGTTCGATCGCCCCCTCTGTCGTCGCGCCGGTTACGCCTGCCAGAATAGCTACCCTGCCCCGCGCGGTCTCGATGGCAGTCTCTATGACGCGTTTGCGTTCGTCGGTGGTCAGTTGAGGTCCCTCACCCGTGTCCATGTTGACGGCAATCGCCACCGCGTTCTCCTCAATCAGCCACTCGACATAGCGCGCAAAGGACGAGTATACGGGTCGGTAATCAGAGGTCATCGGCAGGATGGCGGCGGGGATCATCCCGTCCAGTTTCAGATTTTTCATCAGACGTACTCCTTTCGAATGATTAAAAGTTGTTGCAATTCAATTAAGCGCCCGGTAATGAGCTTTCCGCTTCCGCGCGCTCACTGCCCTGACCCCGAGCAGAGACGCGGCTTTGGGACCGCGCTTACGCAGAGGATACCAGCTGGCGCAGGCGTCGTGTTGCGGCTTGGGCACTTGTCACCTTGGGGCGCATGTGGGTTTCGACAGAAATGAATCCGGCATAACCATCTTGGTTCAGCGCATCAATCTGCCCCTGCCAGTCTATCTCGCCCTCCACAGCATAACGCAGCGAGCCGCCGGAGGAAACAGCATCCTTGAAATGGACGTGCCGAACATACGGCTTGACTTGCAGGTATCCATCCGGAAAAGGCGTGTCACCCGCGAAAAAAGCATTCCCGGGATCCCAATTGACGCCGAGCGCGGGATTGTTGACGGCGCGCATGATTTCGGCGGTGGTGGCGCCGGTGCTCGCCCAAAAGCCCGCCTCCACTTCGAGGGCGAGCGTTATTCCCAAATTGCCGCACTGTCGAGCAGCGTGGTCCAGCGCCTCGAGTATCTCTTCAGGCGCTTTTTGCCAAGCCGGATCATCTTTTTCAAAACTAAACGCGACCATGACTTGAGCGCCAAACTCTCCGCAAAAAGACAGCGCCTCCGGCAAGAGCTGGTCCAGGTGATATCGCAAGAGGTCGCGCCCGGACTGCCAGCGTTGATAAATGCCCCAGTCAATCGCCTGAACGGGAAACCCGTCGCGCTTGCGCGGCGGGTAGGGCATTTTAAAGAGCCCTGGCGATATGGCAACTATTCGAGAACCATATTGTGCCAGCGTTTCCTTTAGCCGTTCTTTTTCATAGGGTGAAATAAAAGGAACGCGGTCCTTGCCCATGCCGCGTAATTCGAGATCATGGATGCCCCACGCCGCCGCAAGCTCCACCGCGGTTTCGACATCTGAACTGATCTCGTCTGTGACCACACTAATCTTCAAACCAACCTCCGGCTTGTCGAATCAGGCGCGCTGCTTGGCTTGCGACAGGTAGGCAAAGCTTTCTTGGATATATGCAATCGTCTGTTTGACCGCCGCCGCAATCGCCAGTTTCCCCTTGTCGGCAGTTGCCCGGCTTGGATGTCCCCACACACCATCCGGACACAACGCGGCAAAGGGGACCCAGTCCAAAGCCGTCTTTCCGATGGGCGGCACATGATCTTGAGCGTTTGACTGCACGAGATCGGGTGCAAGATGCATCAACAACGAGGTGGTCAACTCGCCTGCGTGCGCATCATCTTTTGGAAAATCCATAATCACTTTCAAGTCGCGCGCAGCTGCCGTGAACGGCTGGACCCAGAGCACGTCGAGCTCGGGGTGGTCATAATTCATCTGCCGCACCGCCGTCTTGACGATATAGTTTTCGCCGGGTCGTATCATGCTTCCCCCGGCGCCGCCCAGACTGTCAATGACGACGATGCGCGTGATGCCCTGGCGCGCAAGGGACTCGACCAGGTCTGTAATCACATCCATCAAAGTGGACCAGCTCAGCGATATAGTTCCCGCGCTGCCCACAAAAGACCCGCTCGTCCCAAACGGCATGACCGGAAGCAAATATGTGGGTTCGCCCAGCCCCTCGGCAATTTGCCGCGAGACCGTTTCGAGGACGAGTGTGGATGCCCCGACCGGCAAATGGTCGCCCTCTCTTTCCGTGGCGCCGATCGGCAAAATCGCGACGGTGGGTTTGCCATCCCGCACTTCGTCGAATGTGTTTTGATAGTCAAATACCATGCGTCAACTCCGCGTCGTCGCGGCAGCCCGAGAGGCGGACTGCTCATCGAGGAATTTGAATACGAGTTCCGCTTCCTGGCAGATGGAACGCACCTCTGCATCCAGGGCGGTTTCTCCCTTGGCGACAGTTGCGCGACTCGGGCAGCCCCAGACTCCTGACTCGCTGATAAAACTCATATAGGCGTAATCGAGGAATTCACGCCCGACGGGCGGCACATAGTCCACACTCTTGTCGGTCTTGACGTGTTCGGCATTGAATGCCAGATGAAAAGAAGTTTCTCCCTCGCCGGCATGAACTTCAAGGTGGCCCGTCTCGAAAATCGGCTCCTCCACGCTGATCACGAGCTCGCCGCTCGGCATCACGAGCTGCAGTGATGGGCGCGCCAGGTTCAATTCGCGTATCATCGCTTCGAGGACAAAGTTCCCGCCATGCCCGTTCACAAGAATGATGCGGTTGATCCCCTGCGCCTGAAGCGAATTGACAACATCGGTGATGACGGCAGCCAGCGTCTTGGGCTTGAGCCACACAGTTCCGGGCATGGGACCATGACACTCGCTCATGCTAAAAGGCAGAGCTGGCACCAGAAACGCGCCGAGCTTTTCTGCCACACGCCGCGTGATTTCTGCCACCGCGAGCCAATCAGTTCCGAGGGGCAAGTGGTAGGAATGTTGCTCTATCGCGCCAATGCCAAACACGGCGATCTCGGGATTACGCTCACGAATCTGCGACGAGGTATTGCAATAGTTCGTGAATCTCATTGAACCCCTCTCTCTTATCTTTGATACTTGAGCCGGGGGTCCAGGGCATCGCGCAGCCCGTCCCCCACGAAATTGATTCCAATCACGGTCAAGGCAATCAGTGCGCCGGGCCAAATTGCCAGCAAGGGCGCCTGCCGCAAATAAGTTTGGGCATTCTGCAGCATGTTGCCCCACGAAGGCGTGGGGGGCTGGATGCCATATCCCAAATAACTCAATGCCGACTCGGCGAGGATCGCGCTCGCAACGCCAAGCGTCACCGACACGATGATGAGCGGCATCGAGTTTGGCAGCATATGCTTGAGAATCAAGCGCGCCTGCGAAGCGCCGATGGCGCGCGCTGCCAGCACATAGTCTCGCTCACGAAGCGTAATGAATTCGGCACGAATGATTCGCGCCGTGGCGGTCCAGCTCACAATGAACAGAATCCCAACAATAAAAATCACATCTTTGCTCAGAAAAGCGCCCAGCACCATCGCCAACGGAATCGTGGGAATTGACAGCATTACGTTGATTAGTCCGGACAACCAGGTATCCGTCATCCCGCCATAGGCGCCTGCCAGCGCGCCGATTGCGGTGCCGAGAAGGACCGTCGCAAGCGAGACGGTCACGCCGACCGCGAGCGAGACGCGCGACGCATAAATCAAACGGCTCAGCACGTCCCGCCCGCTGTCATCAGTCCCGAGGAGATGCTCGGCGCTCGGCGGCTGCAAAATGTTATAGCTGACCTCGTCAGGGTCATGGGGCGCGAGAATCGGCGCTGCCAAAGCCATGAATGTCACAGCGACCATGATAAACAGCCCGATCACCGCCAGGCGATTGTACCGAAAACGCCGCCAAAAATCCGCGCCACGTTTCACGGGCGGGGGCATAACGACGTCTGCCACTCCAGTTGCGCCCGCTCCCGGGTTCAACGTCCCTGCCAAATCCCGCTGTGCCATCATTCGCTCATGTGCCTTGCGGACCGGCTTCCAGTCTGACCCGCGGGTCTACGGCGGCATATCCCATATCGGCAAGCATATTTCCGATCACCACCATTACCGCCATCATCATAAAGGCGCCCATTAGCACCGGATAATCTCGCCCCTTGAGCGACTCTTCCATCAACCGACCCACCCCGGGCCAGGAAAACACCACCTCGGTGATCATGGCTCCACCGAGCAAAAGCCCGGCTTCAAGCCCGATCAGCGTGATAAGTGGAATCAAGGCATTCTTGAGTTGATGCCGGTACAGGACGGTCGAGTCCGCCAATCCTTTCCCCCGCGCCGTCCGCACAAAGTCCTGACCCATCACGTCCAACATGCTCGAGCGTACGTACCGGCTCCATCCCGCGATGCGAAGTGTGGCGAGCACGATGGCAGGAGCAATAATGTGATGGAGCCAATCCATCAAGTTGAATTCTTTCCCGATAGATCCCATTCCGCCGGACGGAATGATCCGCAGAGACACCGAAAACGCGAGCAGGATCATGATGCCCAGCCAAAAAGTTGGAATCGAAATGCCCAACATGGATACCACACTGGATGCGTATTGAACGCTCTTGTGCTTGCTCGTCGCGGACAGGACGCCAAAAGGCACAGACACCAGCAGTGAGATGATCAGGGTGACAACCATCAGCTGCAGCGTGTTCCACGATCGCTGGAGGACCACCTGAGACGCCGGAATCATATATTTGTATGATATGCCCCAATCTCCGACGACCATCCCGCGCAGCCACTTGATATACTGCACAGGCAGGGGATCACGCAAGCCGAGCCGCGTCTCTATCGCCTCCAGTTCTTTGGGTGAAACATTCGGACTGGTCCCATAGACAGCCGTGGGACCGCCCGGCGCCAGATGAATGAGCCCAAAGTTCAAGACCGAGATCGCAAAGAGCGTGGGAATCGCCCAGAGCAATCGTCGTATCAGATACTGCACTCTCTTGCCCTCCGCCCGGCACGGGGGCAGAGGAACCTGCCCCCGTGCATCGGTCAGACAATCCTACTCTTCTACATACCAATCCAGCGCGTTCCAGAGCTCGATATAGCCGGGCGCCGGCAGATAACCCTTGACTCGATTGTTGACAGCAGTGTGGTCTGCGCGCCATCCCAAATAAAGATACGGAACATCCTCTGCGATCAGGGCTTGTGCCTGGGAGAGCGCTTCCTTGCGCTTGGCGAGGTCGAACGTGCCGAGCTGCGCCTTGAGAAACTCATCCACTTTTGGATTACAGTAATTTCCGTAATTCCCGCCGGGGTCGTTTTCCGGGCAAAAGAACATCACACTCATATCGGGATCAGCAGTCAAGCCCGAGTATGAATAAGCCATCTGGAAATTGTGGTTCGGCAGCATATCGCCGAATAGAGTGCCGACGTCCACCAGATCAATCTGGGCATCAACGCCGATCTTTTTCCAACCTGCGATCACCTGCGTCAGGATCTGGATGCGCTGCTGCTGTCCGGCGATGTTGGAAATCTTGAAACTCAGCTTGACTCCGTCCTTTTCGCGGATACCATCCGCGCCCTTGACCCAACCTGCTTCATCAAGCAGCTGATTTGCCTTGTCAATATCAAACGGCATCTGGAGCGCCTCGGGGTTGTATGCCCACGAGTCGGAAGGTAACCATCCCTCGGCGGGCTGCATCAGACCCTTGAGCAATTGCTCCGCAATACCTTTGCGGTCCAATGCGTACGACAACGACTGACGGACTGCCTTGTCCTTCAAGCCGGGTATTTCATTTTGGACCCAAATCAACCAGGGGCTTACCGTCGAAGAGCTCACAAGCCCCACGTTCCCGAACCCTTTGACCGTGACTGCATCAGTATCGCTCACGCGGAGCGCGACATCCACATCACCCGTCTGGACCTGATTGACCAGCGCGTTAGAATCGGGAACGATCTTCCAGATGAGGGTGTCCAGATACGGTTTGCCTTCTTCAAAATAGTTGGGATTTTTTACCAGAGTGACGTGATCGCCGGGGACCCACTCTTTAAACATGAATGGTCCTGTTCCGACGGGGGCACGGAACCATGGGTCCTTGTTGATCTCTTCGGCAGTTTTGTCCTTGAGGATATGCTCTGGCAGCATACTCACCAGCGAAAGCCGTGAGAGGAAGGGAGCATCAATTTCGCTGAACTTGAAGATTGCGGTGTGTTCGTCGGGAGTCTCGACGGCGACGATCTTGTCCCAACCCGTGCGTCCCGTCACGTCAGTGCCTTCCATCATCATCACATCAGCAGTGAATTTGACGTCGGCAGAGGTGAATGGTTCGCCATCATGCCACATTACATCATCGCGCAGTGGAAACGTAATCGAGAGCCCATCCGCCGAAATAAGGCCATTCTCTGTGGTCGGCACCTCGGTGAGCAATCTGGGAATAAATTCCAACTTGTCGTTAATCTGCAGCAGTGGCAAGTTCATCGCATTGCCCAATTCATGGGACACGGTAAGCCCGCTAAAGGGCTGCCAAAAGCGATCGGGTTCCTGACCATGCCCAACGACAACTTGCCCACCCGGCTTGGGTCCTCTGGCGGGCGCTGTGGTCGCCGATGTGTCCGGCGCCGTCGTGGGCTGCACTGCCGCTGTGGGCGCGGTCTGGACAGCAGTTGCGGCTGGCGCCGGAGGTTGAGCTGCGGGCGCGCAAGCCGCGGCGAACAGCCCCACAATTGCCAAAACGATGGTCACTCTGAGAACAACCTTGTTCATATCTGGACTCCTTTGTGATGACTGCAAACATAAAGGTTCTGGACATTTGGTGCAAGGCGCAGAGAGGATCTCTTTTTCCCGCGCCGCCATTTCTTCGGTCCCGTCAAATATGTGTTCGAGCCAACTCCACCCAAAAAGGTCTTGCAAACATCCGCCTTGCGCTTGAATCTACAAACTGCTTGATGGCGTGCCGCGCGGCGGCGCCGCGGATTTTCGCTCTACAATCTCATGCGGCAGCCACAAAACATGGTCAAATGTCTCACCGTTCAGCCGCCCCAGCAAGCGCCGCATCCCGTTTGAACCCAGATCATTGAGCGGCACCCGCATGGTTGTGAGAGGCGGGTCAACAAATTGGCAGGCGAGCAAATCGTCAAAACCCACCAGACTAACGTCGTCCGGAATATGGACCCCCCGCTGTTTGAGCGCCACCATCGCGCCAAATGCCATCTCGTCGTTCGAAGCAAGAATCGCCGTTGGCAAAGGGGCGATTGACCACAACTGCTCCACAGCATTCATCCCGCCGCGGTAACGAAATCCGCCTGTGACGATCATCCGCGAATCAAACGCGATGCCATATTCTTGCAGCGCGAGCCGGTACCCTTCCGTACGCAGCGCAGTGGTGTGTAATCCTTCCGGTCCCGCAATCAAGGCGATACGCCGATGCCCTAATTCGATGAGATAGCTAGCCAGGTCCTGTGCCGCCCTGCGGTTGTCAATTGTGACCTGGACGATGGGAAACAAATGCTCGCTCAAAGCGACGACCGCGCCGCCGCGCTTGACGATTCGCTCGCACAATGTTCGCATTTCTTTTACATAGTCGGAATCGGTCAGTCCTCCTCCCGCAAAAATTAATCCATCCACTTGCTGGTTCAATAGAGACCGGGCATAGGTTAGTTCCACCCCGGGAATACGGTCCGAATTGCAGACAATCACCAAATACCCTTGTTTGCGCCCCTCATCCTGAATCCCGCGCACGATGGCGCTAAAATAAGGATCATCACTGTCGCCGACGATGACGCCGATGATGCGCGTACGTTGGG
The DNA here is from genome assembly GCA_020851635.1 of Anaerolineae bacterium. Taxonomy (GTDB): domain Bacteria; phylum Chloroflexota; class Anaerolineae; order UBA4142; family SHND01; genus SHND01. Next base: position 513 of record JADZCJ010000100.1, on the reverse strand, counting down.
TCGCCAAAGCGCGCGCAACCGCGCTGGGAGTAAAGCCGAGTTCCTCCACAGTGCGGAGGACGCGGGCGCGCGTTTCAGCGCTGACCGGGTGCTCGCTGTTATTAATGACGCGCGACGCCGTTGTGACAGACACACCGACCCGATGGGCAATATCCGCAATGGTAATGTTCTTGTCCCGTGCCATATATCAATTGAACGCGCCTCCGTTGCAAGATCAGTGTCGAGTCTTGCCAAAATGTGCCAGTCAATATACCGGAACGCAAGTCAGCCCATCATAGAGGAATGTTTTGAGCGGGTTAGGTTCGAACACGGCAAAGGAAAGCGCTTTCCTTAGCAGAAATCCTATCATGGCTCATATCCCGTGTCAAGGGTCACCAAACCTTGAACTAGGGCTGGCACAAAGTCCGAAACGAGATGAAACAAAGTGACCTTCTTCGGTTATGCTTGTGGTTGTCACACCCAAACAGAACTGGAGGAAGGTCATGACAAAGTATAGCACACCGCGACTTGATG
>JADZCJ010000099.1 GCA_020851635.1 Anaerolineae bacterium | reverse complement strand
TGTCGGTCTCGTATTCAATGTGCGAAATGTTGATCGTGACGCCGCGGGCGCGCTCTTCGGGCGCATTGTCAATCTGGTCGTAGGCGCGGAACGAAACGCTGGGGTTCTTCATCGCCAGCACTTTGGTGATCGCCGCCGACAGGGTCGTCTTGCCGTGATCCACGTGCCCGATCGTCCCCACGTTCACATGCGGTTTCGTGCGTTCAAATTTTCCTTTTGCCATTTGAAAACCTCAAAATACTAACGAATGAATTTTAGACATCAGAAACTGGAGATAGAGCAAGCTCATCGCGCTCTGGTCTCCAGTTTGTATTACCGTTTTGCCCCGATTTTTTCCTTGCCGCCAACAATGGTCTCGGCAATGCTGTTGGGCAGCTGCTCGTAATGATCAAATTCCATGGTGAATGTGCCGCGCCCCTGAGTGGCGGACCTCAAGTCGGTGGCATACCCGAACATGCTTGCCAGAGGAACAAATGCGCGGACAGCGGTGGTGCCGCCGGTCTGCGTGTCCATCCCTTCGACACGCGCACGGCGCGATGACAAATCGCCGATGATGTCACCCATATATTGCTCAGGAATGGTCACTTCGACGCGCATGATAGGTTCGAGCAACATCGGCGACGCCTTTTGCACTCCCGCCTTGAAACCCATCGAGCCGGCAATCTTGAATGCCATTTCGCTGGAATCCACTTCGTGGTAGGAACCGTCATAAAGATTCACCTTGACGTCCACCACAGGATAACCCGCAATGACACCCGACTCCATTGCTTCGCGGACGCCCTTTTCGACGGCGGGAATATACTCGCCGGGAATCGCCGCCCCGCGGATCGAATTCACAAACTCGAAACCCTTGCCCGGTTCCAGAGGCGATAGTTCAAGCCAGACGTCGCCAAACTGCCCCTTGCCGCCCGACTGGCGCACAAAACGGCCGTTCGCTTTGGTGGCTTTGGTGATCGTTTCACGATACGCCACTTGCGGCTTGCCGACATTTGCGCCGACTTTGAATTCGCGCAGCATGCGGTCCACCAAAACGTCGAGATGAAGTTCGCCCATCCCGTCAATCAGTGTTTGTCCCGACTCGTCGTCCGTGCGCACGCGAAAGGTTGGGTCTTCTTCTGCCAGACGACGAAGCGAATCCGACATCTTTTCCTGGTCCGCTTTGGTCTTGGGTTCAATCGCCACAGTGATGACTGGTTCCGGGAACTTGATTGATTCCAGAATAATCGGCTTGCCCGGGTCGCAGAGTGTGTCACCCGTAAAGGTGTTTTTGGGACCGACGACGGCGGCAATATCGCCCGCGCAAATCTCGTCAATCTCTTCACGGTTGTTGGCGTGCATGCGAAGCAAACGCCCGATGCGTTCGCGTTGATTCTTGGTCGCATTGAGCACCGTCGAACCGCTCACCAACTTGCCGGAATAAACGCGGATATACGCGAGCCGCCCCACATACGGGTCGGTCACAATTTTGAACGCCAGCGCCGAGAGCGATTCGGTCTCGCTTGCCTCGCGCACCTGCGGTTCACCGGTTGGCGTTTCGGCGATTACCGGAGGAATATCCGCCGGCGACGGCAGAAAATCAACCACAGCATCGAGGACCAGCTGCACGCCCTTGTTCTTGAGCGCGCTGCCGCAGAGGACGGGGACCAATTTGTTCGCGATGGTCGCGCGGCGCAGCGCCTCACGCAGTTCTTGCGCGGAAATCTCTTCGCCCAAGAGATATTTTTCGCCGAGCGATTCATCCGTTTCGGCGATCAGCGCAACCATCTGTTCGCGCGCTTCAGCGGCGCTTGATTTCAAATTGTCGGGAATGACGCTCGTTTCGGAAGTGGTGCCGAGGTCATCGGTATACACGATTGCCTCATTCTTGATGAGATCAATCATGCCCTTGAAACCACCCTCGGCGCCAATGGGAATTTGAATCGCAATCGGTTTTGCGCCGAGACGTTCAACAATCATCTCGATGGTGCGCCAAAAATCTGCGCCCGTGCGATCCATCTTGTTGATAAACGCGAGACGCGGCACATTAAAGCGGTCGGCTTGACGCCATACCGTTTCAGATTGGGGCTGCACACCTGCGACGGCATCAAAGACCACAATCCCGCCATCCAGCACGCGCAAACTGCGCTGTACTTCGGCGGTAAAGTCAATGTGCCCGGGGGTGTCAATCAGATTGATCTGATGATCGCGCCAGGCAACCGTAGTCGCCGCAGAGGTTATGGTTATCCCACGTTCGCGCTCCTGCTCCATGAAATCCATGGTCGCAGTGCCGTCGTGCACTTCGCCAAGTTTGTAGGTGCGCCCGGTATAAAACAAAATACGTTCTGACACGGTTGTTTTACCGCTGTCAATATGGGCGATAACACCTACGTTGCGAACTCTATTAATTGGTGCCGGCCTTGCCATAAAAACTATCCCTTCAACACTCGATTCACAATCACACTAGTGCAACAACATGATGAAATTGCAAGTCAAGTGACGGCACGCGAGTTATAAAACCCAATACTCCGCTCCGCAATCTCATGTTGTTGCACTACTAGCTGTAGTGCGAATCTCTGACTCGATATCGAAAACCCAACAAGAAACTTGATCACCATCTATAGTGCGCAAAAGCCCGATTGGCTTCAGCTTGCTTGAGCACCTCTTCCTTTTTCTTGATGGTCGCGCCCTGTCCCGCGGCGGCATCCATCAACTCGGCGGCAAGACGTTCCGAAAAATTCTTGCCCGGTCGCGCGGTCGCCGACGCAATGATCCAGCGCATCGCCAGCGCCTGGCGCCGATCACTCGGCACCTCCATCGGCACTTGCAGAGTTGCGCCGCCCACGCGGCGCGGTTTGACTTCGACCATCGGTCCGGCGTTTTTCAACGCTTGCTCGAATACCTCGGTCGGCGACTTTTTTGTCTTTTCCTGAATAATTTCAAATGCGCCGTACACCAGACCTTCGGAAACAGTCTTTTTGCCGCGCTGCATCACCTTGTTGATAAAGCGACCAATCGTGCGGCTGTTGTAACGAGAATCGGCGCGTGGGATGCGCTTGGTTGCGCGTGCTCTACGGGACATGTATCAATCTCCTACGAATCAACAGCTGATGGCTGATAGCAGGCGGCAAAGAGCAAGCTGTCGAACCTTTCTCCCGCCATCCGTAATTTGCCATCGGCAATCTGCTACTTGGCTGCCGCGCTTTCTTTGGGACGTTTCGCGCCATACTTGCTGCGCGCCTTGCGGCGTTTTTCCACGCCTCCCGTATCCAGAGTGCCGCGCACAATGTGATAGCGCACGCCGGGCAAATCTTTGACACGCCCGCCCCGAATCAGCACGACCGAGTGCTCTTGCAAAGAATGACCCTCGCCCGGAATATAGGCGGTCACTTCAATGCCATTGGTCAAGCGCACGCGCGCGATTTTTCGCAGCGCCGAGTTCGGTTTCTTGGGCGTCATCGTGCGGACCTGCGTGCAAACCCCGCGCTTGAACGGCGCGCCGGGCTGTTTCTCGCGCTTGTTCTTTAGCAAATTCAGCGTAAAACCCAGCGCGGGCGCTTTTGTCTTTTTCGAGACCGGTTTTCTGCCCTTGCGAACCAATTGATTGATCGTCGGCATGTAATATTCCTCAAAAATCGAAACTCAAAGTCCTTGTCAACAATTGCAGTGCTTGTTAACATGACGCTACGAGGTTTGCGCCGGATTTGGCACAACCTCGTAGCTGAATATCTGTTTGTGAGACAGGCGCACGCCCTTCCGCATATTGCTCCGGAAGGGCGTGCGCCCAGTCCAATCTTCGCGGACTGTTGACCACCATATCTGGTCGTTCTTCGCCGACGTCTCCGCATTGTTCATGCGGACAATCAGCAGTGGTGACAGATATTTTTGCGCGGCGCCGGGGCGCATGACGCGATGGCAATCAACTGAGTTGGGTTGTTCGGTTGACAGACCTGCCATTTTGGGGCAAAGTCACAACCCAACGAGGTGCAATTATAACTGATTGTGAAATTCGTGTCAACTTAAAATTATCGCGCGTTATCGCACGCAAGCGAGCGCTTTCGGCTCTCTCACTCGGCTGCGCGCAGCAGCGAGGCATCCTGAACAAATGCAAGAGATTCAGGATGCCCCGGTTTTTTTACAGATTCGAGTCGGTCCCGCCGTTCAATTCACGACGCCCACGCTCACGGCGTCCCCCGCGGCGTTCCGGACCACTGCGGATCGCTTCCTTGCCAAATTTCGGCTCCGCAAACTCGTCGCGCAGCAGACCCAGTCCGAGGTTCGGCATCTTTTCTTCGGTCTCTTCCTTGCCGAACGTCATCTTGTCGCCCTCGTCGCTATAGACTTCGACGGCGAGACCGAGCGATTGGAGCTCTTTTACCAGCACGCGGAATGATTCAGGCACGCCGGGCTCGAGAATCTCTTCGCCCTTGACTATCGCCTCGTAGGTCTTGACGCGACCCGTCACATCATCGGACTTGACCGTGAGCATTTCCTGAAGGGTGTGCGCTGCGCCATACGCTTCGAGCGCCCACACCTCCATTTCACCAAACCGCTGCCCGCCAAACTGTGCCTTGCCACCCAACGGCTGTTGCGTTACAAGCGAGTAGGGACCGGTGGACCGCGCATGTACCTTGTCTTCAACCAGATGGGCAAGTTTCATCATATAAATGATCCCCACCGTTACCGCCTGGTCATAGGGAAACCCCGTCTTGCCGTCATATAGGATTGATTTCCCGGAAGTCGGCAGGGGCTGGCGCAGTTGTTTTGCCAGCTTTTCTGCCTCGAGGCGCAGTTCCTGCTCTGACAATTTCGCGCTCACTTTGACATCACGTTGTTCGAGCCACAGACGATAGCACACTGCGCGCGCCAGCGCATCCGCCTCTTGGCGCGCATCCGTCGGACGCGCATCGTGCTCGTACACCATCACCGCATCGGGATCGTAACCCTTTTCGGCAAGCCAGAAACGCAGCGCATGACGCCGCGCATACGTGCGGTCATTCAATAGTCTGCGGCGGTCCACATCTTCAAGGTTCTCTTGCAAAAACAACGTGCGCGCTTCGTCGTCGTCCTGCAGCTCTTCGATGTCGTATTCTTGCTCCTTGAGCCACACCCACGCGCGGTCCGCCATTTCGTGCCAGGCCTGGTCTATCAGCCACGCGCGCGCCAGTTCTGCGGCGATTTCCTGTTCGTCCGCGCCGTCAAAGACGGGCGTGACTACCTGGAAACCGAGCTTTTCAGCTGCCCAACCCAGATGCGTTTCCAGAATTTGCCCAATGTTCATGCGGGCGGGCACGCCGAGTGGGTTCAGAATAATGTCAACGGGTGTGCCATCTTCCAGATACGGCATGTCTTCAATCGGCACCACTTTGGAAATAACGCCCTTGTTGCCGTGACGACCTGCCATCTTGTCGCCTTCGTTGATCTTGCGCTGCTGCGCCACTGACACGCGCACCAGTTTGTCCACCCCCGCGGCGAGCTCGCTGTGTTCGTCGCGTGTAAAGACTCGGACGTCAACCACCTTGCCGCGTTCACCGTGGGGCAGGCGCAGAGAAGAATCCTTGACCTCGCGCGCCTTTTCGCCAAAGATGGCGCGCAGCAATTTTTCTTCGGGGGTAAGGTCGGTTTCACCCTTGGGCGTAATCTTGCCCACAAGGATATCGCCGGGTCCGACTTCGGCGCCGATACGAATGATGCCTTCCTCGTCCAGGTCCTTGAGCACGTCTTCACCCACGTTCGGGATGTCGCGCGTGATTTCTTCGGGACCCAGTTTCGTGTCGCGCGCTTCGATTTCGTGTTTCTCGATGTGAATCGAAGAAAACTTGTCTTCCCACGCCATGCGCTCGCTGATCAAAATCGCGTCTTCGTAATTGCCCCCTTCCCAACTCATAAACGCGACCGTAACATTCTGACCGAGCGCAAGCTGACCGGATTCGGTCGAGTTGGAATCGGCAATGACTTGACCTTTTTTGACTTTGGCGCCGCGCACCACAATGGGACGCTGGTCAATGCACGTTGATTGGTTCGAGCGATTGTATTTGCGTAGAGTATAAGTCGTGCTCTTGCGACCGTGCTTGACGACAATTTCCTTGGCAGTCGCGCTGACCACTTCGCCGTCATCCTCCGCCAACACGACCTGCCCCGAATCGAGCGCCGCCTGGAGCTCCATGCCTGTGCCCACCACCGGCGCTTCCGGCACCAGCAGGGGAACCGCCTGGCGCTGCATGTTGGAACCCATCAAGGCGCGGTTGGCATCATCGTGTTCCAGAAACGGGATCAACGCGGCGGAAATGCCCACGATTTGCTTGGGCGAAACATCCATATATTCGGCACGCGCCGGAGAATCGCTCATATATTCGCCCGCCTTGCGCACCGAGACACGTTCCTGCACAAACTCGCCGCGTTCGTTCAATCGGGCATTTGCCTGTACGATCGTGTGCTTGTCTTCGACATCAGCCGGCAGGTATTCGATTTCATCGGACGCAAAGGACTTGACCGAGACCTCGGCATTGCGCCCCAACGTTTCCGCAATCTTGTGTGCCAGTTTTTCATCAATCACCCGTCCCTCTTCGGCAATCACCTTTTCGGAATCCGGGTCAACCACGTCCTGGCTCAGCGTGCGCCCCACGAGTCTGTCCTTTTTCGGCGGCAGTTCGTGATACACGCGGCGATACGGCGTCTCGATAAAGCCAAATTCGTTGATGGTCGCATACGTCGCCAAACGCCCGATAAGACCGATATTTGGTCCTTCCGGCGTCTCGATCGGGCAAATGCGTCCATAATGCGAATCGTGTACGTCGCGCACGTCAAACCCCGCCCGTTCGCGGCGGAGCCCACCGGGACCCAATGCCGACAAGGTGCGCTTGTGCGTCAATTCATCCAACGGATTCGTCTGCTGCATGAACTGGGACAATTGCGACCCGCCAAAAAATTCGCGCATTGCTGCCACCACCGGGCGAATGTTGACAAGGTTCAACGGCGTCATCTGCTCGGGGTCCCGAATACTCATGCGCTCCCGCACCACGCGCTCTAGGCGCAACAGACCAATACGCAGGTGATTCTGAATCAGTTCACCCACCGTCTTGACACGACGGTTGCCGAGATGGTCAATATCATCGTCATGCTCGAACGCGTTGTTGATGAGAATTAAATGCTCGAGGACTTTGACCAAATCCTGTTCGGTGAGCGTGCGCTCCTTGGGAGTTTGGTCCGCGGGCGCGTCGGTGCCATACAAACGACGATTCAACTTGTGCCGCCCAACCTTGCCCAGATCATAACGCCGCTGCGTAAAGAGCAGCTGCGCCATGAATGCTTTGGCATTGTCCAGCGTTGCAGGGTCGCCCGGACGCAGGCGCTTGTAAAACTCGATCAGCGAATCATTCACGCCTTGCAATTTTGGCGTTTCGCGTTCGAGCGTCGTGCGAATAAATTGATGGTCGGGGTTGTTGTCCACACCTGCAAAGATCGAGAGAATGCCTTCATCCGTCCCACCGCCCACCCCAATGGCGCGCAGCAGCATCGTGACCGGAATCTTGCGCTTGCGGTCCACTTTGACGGACAGAATATCCCGTTTACTGGTTTCAAATTCGAGCCAGGCGCCGCGATTGGGAATCAATTTGGCGGAGGTCAGGGGGCGCCCGGTCTGACGGTCCTCGTCGGCGGTGAAATACACGCCGGGTGAGCGGATCAGCTGCGACACGACAACGCGTTCCGCCCCGTTAATGACGAACGTGCCGTGCTGCGTCATTTCGGGAAAGTCGCCCATGTAAATCTTTTGAGTGATCGGTTCTTTGACTTCGGCGCCAACCAGCGCCACTTCGACTTCTAACGGGCGCGCAAATGTCATATCCATCTCGCGACATTCCGCTTCCGAATACTTGGGTTCACCAAAACTATATTTGAGCTCGAGTCCTTTTGCTTCCGCAGCTGCACCGGGGAAATACAACGCGTAATTGTGATTGAATGATTCGATGGGCGAGATTTCTTCAAACAGCTCGACGAGTCCTTCATCCTTGAACGCCTTGAAGGATTCCAACTGGACCTGAATCAACGTCGGGATCGCGATTACATCAGGAATACGTGCATAAGTCTTTTGGTCCGACCGCAGACCATTTGTTACAGGCATCGTCAGAGTTTGCGCCATTCTTGACTCCTTTGCGCAGATTAAGCGACTGTGTACAATACGTGCACCAAAAAATCCACCAACAAACAAACATGCTCTCACGGAAAAAATCCGTTCGAGCATGTGGTCTATTTCTGAATAACTCTAAATTTGAGGCAGCAGCAGGTTGAGACAATCATAAAAATTTTCACCAATCAAGCGTGCGGCTACGGGGGAAAAATCGGTCCGGGACTCGACGACCCTGCTGCAGAAATCCGAAAAGCGCCTGCGCTTACCCAAATAGGCAGTCTCGTATTATAAAGCAGAAATCCAACTTGTCAACCCCTCAATTTCTCAGACCGGTCCCGCTCAAAACCAGTCCCCCATGCCTCCTGCCGTAATCATCCCGACCTACAACGAAAGCGAGAATATTGCCCTTTTAATAGGCGAATTACACGCGTTTGTCCCCGACCTGGCGATTATTGTTGTTGACGATAACTCACCCGACGGCACAGGCAAAATCCTTCAAGAGCTCGCCGCGCGCGACGCGCGCGTTTTTCCTTTGCACCGTCCCGCCAAGCTCGGTCTCGGGACCGCACACATCGCGGGAATGAAATTCGCCCTCTCGCGCAGCTTTGAGCCGATCCTCACGATGGACGCGGACTTTTCTCACGCCCCGCGTTTTGTCCCCGCTATGCTCGTAGCCATCCCTGCCTATGATCTGGTGATTGGCTCGCGCTATGCCCCTGGCGGCGGCACACTCCACTGCACCCCTGCCCGCAAAGCGCTCAGTCGCGGCGCCAACATGTTTGCCCGCACCATGCTCGGACTGAACGCAACTGACACGACCGCCGGTTTTCGCGCCTATCGCCGCGTCGTCCTCGAATCCATTCCTCTCGACGAGATCGTGTCCAACGGTTATTCGTTTCTCATCGAAATGCTTTATCAATGCCAAAAGCAGGGTTGGAAGATTGGCGAAGTGGGCATTATTTTCGAGGACCGCCGGCGCGGCAAATCAAAAATCTCGCGGCAGGAAATCTTCAAAGCTCTCGGCACCGTCCTGCGCCTCTTTACCGAAAAAGGCAGACTGCGCTCTACCCTTCCTTCCCATAATCTATAGATTCATTCGCGCGCCGCTTCTTACGTCGCCATGACCACACGCCGCCTCTTTCTCGGAATTTTCGTGCTCGCCCTCTTTGCGCTCACCGCCAAAAGCGCGACCGACCCCGATTTCGGCTGGCATCTCCGCACCGGCGAGTATATTGTCACCACATCGAGCATTCCCCGGACCGATTTTTTTTCCTACACCGCCGCGGGTGAACCGTGGATCACCCACGAATGGCTCACCCAGACAATCATCTATCTGTTGTATCAAACGGGCGGGATAATTGCGCTCGTTTTTTTCTTTGCGCTCGTCGCCACGGTCACATTCTGGCTGCTCTATCTGCGTTGTGAGGGCAAACCATATCTCGCCGCATTTGTCGTTTTGTTTGCAGCGCTCGCCGCCGCTCCACTTTGGGGCATCCGCCCCCAAAGTTTCGCGCTCCTGCTGACGAGCGTTTTTCTATACATCCTCGACCGCTATCGTCGCAGCAACAGCTGGCCTGTTCTGTTGTGGCTCCCCCCCTTGATGCTCGTTTGGGTCAACGGACACGCCAGTTTTCCGCTCGGACCTTTTCTCATTCTGATGTATCTCATCGGCGAGCTTGCCGAACAATGGCTCGCGTGGAACGGCGCAAACCAAACGACTGCGCGCCCGCTGCCCCTCGCGGGAGTTTTTCTTGCTTGTCTCATTCTCGTGCCAATCAACCCAAATGGCGTCGAGCTCTACCTCTATCCCTTTCAAACTTTGACCAGCCGCGTGATGCAAGCCAATATCCAAGAATGGCGCTCGCCGGACTTTCACGAGCTCGCCTTGCAGCCCTTTCTCTGGATGCTTATCAGCACATGGGGCGCGCTCGCGCTGGCGCGCAAACGCATCGGGCTGACAGAGCTCTTTCTGCTCGTCGGCTTTACCTTTGCCGTCCTTGGTTCGATGCGACAAATTCCTATTTGGACGCTCATCGCCGCCCCGGTCCTTGCGGCTGCCCTCTCTGACGTTTTGGCTCGCCTGCCGGGGAAATCCAAACTGGACACAAACGAACACCCTTCGCGCGCCCTTCAAATTCTCAACAGTATAATTCTGGTTGTGGTTGCCCTCGCAGCGCTCCTGCGCGTCACCGACACGGCGTTGAAACAAGACGCGGCAGAGCGCGAATACTACCCTGTCGCCGCCGTCGCATGGCTCCGCGAACAGAACCATCGCGGACCGCTTTTTAATCTCTATGACTGGGGCGGATACCTCATCTGGAAGCTTTACCCGACCGAGCGCGTGTTTATTGACGGTCGGGCGGACCTCTACAGTTTGAATGGTGACCACGTAATCCGAGAGTATGTAGCTGCCATCAACGGCTCGCTCAATTGGCGCGCCTCGCTTGACCAATACAACGTCCGACTGGTGCTCATCCCGCCTGACACGCCCCTCACCACTCTGCTCACCGACGACCCTCAATGGCATCAAGTTTATGCCGACGAGACCGCCGTCATCTTTCAGCGCAAATAGCCCGTACAAAAAACAAACCGCAGAGTCACCTCTGCGGTCCAATCTTTACTTTCGTCGTCCGTCCTTCGTCTCCCGTCCTTCGTCATCCACCGCTATTGGCTTTTTGCGTCCTGCGCCAGCACGATCGCCTGAGCGATTTCCTTCATCGGTTTGCGCGTGTTCATGGACATTTTCTGAATCTTGCGGAACGCTTCCTGTTCGGTCAGCCCCTGCGAGTCCATCAGGATGCCCTTGGCGCGGTCTACCACCTTGCGCGTTTCCAACGTCTCGTTCAAATCGCCGACTTGCTTTTCCAGTTCGCGGAACTCGCCAAACCGCGCCAGCGCAATCTCGATGGCGGGCACAATTTCTTGTTCGCGGAACGGCTTGACCAGATATCCGACCACGCCCGCTTCTTTGGCGCGGTCCACCAAATCGCGCTGGGCATATGCTGTCAGCAGCAGCACCGGCGCGATTTTTTCCTCGGTCATCAAACGCGCCGCCTCAATCCCGTCCATGTCCGGCATCTTGATGTCCATGATCACAACATCGGGCCCAAGTTCCCGCGCCAGGTTCACGGCGCTGCGCCCGTCACCCACTTCGCCGACAACGAGATAATTCAGATTTGTGAGCATTTCGCGCAAATCGGCGCGAATGACCGATTCGTCATCTGCAATAATTACTCTTGTTCGCTCCACGCTTCATCCCCTCCGAGTGGAATTTTCGGGAAATTTACGATGGCGGAAACTCCGTTGTCGCTCACCATTTCAATCGTGCCCTGTAGATCGTCAGTGACCAGCATGCGCACGATACGCAAGCCCAGACTATCCACCGTGTTCAAGTCAAAATTCTCGGGCAGCCCCCTGCCGTCGTCGTGCACGCGGAGTTCGACCCGATCGCCAAAATCCTGAAAAGACAATGAAATCGTGCCGCCACGCTCGCGCAAATCGTACCCATGTTCCAGCGCGTTTTGCAGCAGCTCGTTGATCACCAGCGCGCACGAAGTTGCCTGGCGCGCCGTCAGAAAAATATTCGGTCCCTGCAGCCGCAGTTTGATTTCGCGGTTCGGGTCCAGGACGCCGCTTTGCATCTGGTGCAAAATGCGCCCCGCAATATCGCGGATGTTGATTATACGCGAATCTTGCGCCGATAGAAATTCATGAATGACGGCAATGCTCAAGATGCGATTGACCGCTTCGCCCAACGCAGTGCGGGCTTCTTCCGTCTGCATCCGGCGCGACTGCATCCGCAAAAGGGCGGCGACTGTCTGCAAATCGTTCTTGACGCGATGATGCACCTCTTTGATCATCGTCGTCTTGATGACGAGTTCACGTTCGCGAGCGCGGGCTTCGGTGTCGTCGTGTATCGCGATCAACACCCCGGCAAGACGCGTCCCGCGATTGAGCCACAACAGCGCGTCCGTTTCGTAGATCGGAATCGCTTTTTTGATCCACTCGCGCCCCCTTTCCCGCAGGGTGCGCTCGATCACGCGCTTTTCTTCGACCGCCTGCTGAAAGAGCTGCGCGTCGCTCGTTTCGACAAACGAGAGCGGTCTGCCGATCAGCGTCTCGCTGTAACCGACTCCGCGATACAAATTCGTCGCCACCCCGCTCATGTAGCGAATGGCGCCCGTATAGTCCGCAAACATCAAGCCGTCAAACTCGCCAAAGCGCGAAACATCCCCCGCGCCGTGCGGCTCACCGCGCGTCGCCATCTCTTTCAAATCGCGCACCACCTGTTGAAACGCCCGATGACGTCGGCGCATACGCTCCACTTCCAGCAGGTTGGTGTCAATGATCAGCGCGCCAAACGGGGCTTTGTCCTCGCACCTCAAGGGAAGAACTTCGCGTTGGACCGGAGCGCCCTCGCCCGAGACATCTCGAATGCGCCGCGAGGCGCGACCCGCTTCCAACGCATCATACACGCCCAAATGCCCTTCCCGCGGCATGACTTGGGCGACGAGCGATTCCTTGTGCGCATGCGCAATCGAATGTGGACGGACGTGCGCGCAAATCCGCGCCGCGTTTGCTTCGCGCGTGCCGTTTCCCGCATGCGCTTCCCGCAGCGCCACCATGATGTCCGCGCGCGCCAAATCTGCCAACAACGGCAATGCCGACCGCACGCGCGCCAGCAGGTTTTCTTCGTCACTTGCGAGGGACGGAGGGGGGACGCCAATGTCCACTGACATATCAGATTCGTTCAGCAAGATGATCGCCACATCAAAACTGTAAAAAAACAAGGTCGAGCGCGGTGACAGCTCGACCTTGGAACAAGCAGTCGGGGCGCCGCGAATTGAACGCGGGACCTCTTGCACCCCATGCAAGCACGCTACCGGACTGCGCCACGCCCCGAAAAGGCACGATTCCCTGCTCTCTGGGGTGAGGAACCGCAATCAAATTATATGCGACATTCGTGTTTTGGCAAAACGACGCCAATAAACAAGCGCCTCGTGCGAACCATTCGAGTGCCGCTTTTGACCGCTCTTGCGAGCGGGTCAGCTATTGGAACCAATCGCTTTCCCTGCAAAATCCACATCACATACGCCCGCGAGACATGCCAGCTCTTGCGCCGCCGTCGTCAGGTCCTCTTCCTCGTAGCGGTACAACTTGCTGAAATCAATCGCCGGGAAATGCGCCGCCGCTTTTTCATATTCCGCGCGGTCAATTTCCATATACGGCATCTGGTCATACATGGCATCGAACGCCGGCAGGAACGTAATCCCGCCCAGATAGTCGCGATGTTCCCACACCCACTTCATCAAGTCCAGAATCTCGTGCGGTTGATACGTGATCGTCACGCTTGGATTGTGCTCGGTCCAGTTCAATTTGTTTTGCAGCCAGTACTCGCATTGTTGGATCGCCGTCCGGTCTTGGCGCGTGACAGCTCCTTCCGGCGCCTTGACGGGAAAATGAATCACCCATGTATTCGCATCTTCCGGCGTCTGTCCGTTCTCCGGGCCCATCGGCGCGCCCGCATCCCTCATTACTTTATAGATCGGCGAGTGAGTCGCCACACGCACATTGCGAATGTAATACGGGGCCCAGCGTGCGTGAATCCCGGACGAGCTGTTCAGCAGCTGAGACGAATTGCCCGACGGCTTGACGCATGTCACAGACACCGACTGGTTGATCCCCAGCCGCGCGGCGACCTGACGATTTGTTTCAATCGCCACATCCCGCAGCTGCCGCTGAACATTCACATCCTGCGCAGCCGGGCTGTCCAACTGCCCGTTAATGTCCACACCCAACAGGCGTTCTTCCTCACAGTTGTCCTGCCACTGCCTGCGCAGACCGGGGAAATTCGTCGCCAGCGATTGAATCGTGCCGATTATTGACGCCAGCTCGACCTTTTCCTTGAGCGTCTCGTACGTGTCCTCGTGCCGCGCCACCGCGACCGAGAGATTGCAAAATTCAAACGGGCGCAATACGATTTCACCGCATGGATTGGTCCCAAATTCGGCGTCCTTGCGTCGCGCCGGACGCATCATGCTTGCTGATTCGCGATTGAAAATGCCCGGTTCGCCGCGTCCGCCCTGCGCCATGTCGAGGAAAAATCTCGCAAACTCGATCTGGGTCAAACCGCCGCGCGGAAAAACAGACGAATTGTTGGCATTCCAGCGTTGGCTGTTCTCGCGTTCAAAATCACCGTCTTTGGCATGCAGCATCTCGAGATCATCATAGTCAAAGAGGGAAATCATTGCCGTGCGTCGCACGCCGCCACTCACGGCGGCATTCCCCACCGCGCACATAATGTCATGAGCATCAATCGAGCGCAGGAAACTACCCTGCCGCGCCAGGATGCGTGTGCGAATAAAATCAAACATCTTGCGGAGGGGCTCCGGACCGGATGCCCGCCCACCCTTGGTGCGCAGCGGCGCGCCCGCGGGTCGCAGCAAGCTCAAGTCGAACTTGACGTCGCCGCCCTCAAACCATGTTTCCAGCGCAAAACGAATCGCCTCCGCCCAGCCCTCTGCCGAGTCCTCGACAAAATAGACCGTCGGCGCTTTGCCGGTCTGCCGCTTGATGCGCGGGAAATTTTCAACATATTTGCGCTCGACCGAATAGCCCACGCCGCAGCCGCTCATCGAAATAATGAGCGATTCGACAAACGCATCAATGCTTTCGACAGGCATATACGAGCAGTTGTAAATCGTAATGTTGTTGCGCCGCGCCGCAGGTCCCGCCATCGCCAGCAACCGCATCGAAGGCATCGCGCGCATCTCCAAAATACCTCGGCGCACGCGCTCGTAAGTCTCGCCGGCCAAGCGGTCGCCAGCCAGCTCATACATAAAGTTCACCGAGCGGTCCACCGTTTCGATCCATGTCTCGCGGCGTCCCAGGTCATAGTTAAACCGCGAATACTTGTCATAAAACTGGAACTTTTGAAGGTCAGTCGGGAAAAAGCGGTCCGATTCCTCGAACGCGGCGCGCACCGCTTCGGGAATCGGTCGCTCGACGCGCATTTTTGCGTGCTCGGCACGATACAAAATATACCGCTTTGCCGCCTCAAATTCGCCCGCAGCTTGCAGGACCATTTCGACAATATCCTGCACGTTTTCTACCGTCGGCTCGTCGTACTTGGCGGCAACAATGTTGCCAACCTGGTTTGCCAGGTCTTTGATCGGAGTAGCCGGCTCCCGTCCAAAACTCGCAAAACAGCGCGCCAGCGCATTTTCAATTCGTGTGATTTCAAAAGGCATGACTCGACCGTCGCGCTTGACGATGGTTGTCGGCATGGTAACCGGCGCGCTCAGGTCCATCGCGTTGGCTTTTTGCCCGTTGCCGTTGGACTGACCGTTCCCGTTCCCATTTGCTTTCGATGAAATGCGCGCGTCAATGCGCGGTGTTGCGCTGATCATGCTGCGTTCCTCCCAAGAGATAAATGATAGAGCGCGACCATAATAAAAATTGTCATAACCCAACTTGCGAGCAACCGCCATTTCGAACTGTTTTGGCAAGAAATCTGTCTTGGCAAACACAGATTTTTCTCTGTGTTCGAGATGACATGCGTCACATCAGGTTATAAACAAAAAAGCGGACGAATCGCGCTCTGGATTCGCCCGCCGCCGGTGACATTGCGCGAAATGCTTAGGGTGGCGAATCAAGACGAACAAAAAGAGAGCCGCGCGCGGTGGTCGCCGATGCGGGTGTCTTGCCAAAACATCGGCACTTGACGCTCGCACCGTATTGAAGGGGAAACACGCGGGGAAAAATTAGGATTTGCGATTCGCTCATTTTCACATCAACTTGAGTTGCGCTTTTTGCTCTTGTTCTCGTTCTTTGCGGTCTCGCAAACGCTGGATCTCTGCTTGCAGACTCTCCAAATCGGCAAACCGCCGGTACACCGACGCAAACCGCACATACGCAACATCGTCCAGCGTTCTCAGCCGGTCCATCACCATCTGCCCGATGCGCTGCGAATCCACCTCCGAGCGGCTCAGCGTGTGCAGCTGCGCCTCGATGTCGTCCACGATTGCTTCGATTGCCTGTGTGGGCACGGGTCGTTTGGCGCAGGCGCGCGTTATGCCGCTCAGCAGTTTTTGCCGGTCGAATGCCTCGCGCCGCCCATCCTGTTTGATAATCATCAACGACGTCTGCGCCACGCGTTCATAGGTTGTGAACCGGTGTCCACATTCCAAACATTCACGGCGGCGGCGAATCGCGTCTTCCGATTCGCGCGTGTCAATGACTTTGCTTTCTTCTTTGGAGCAATAAGGACAGCGCATGATCAACACACCCACAAACTGGCAGGCATTCTCGCCTGTTGCGCCGCGGCGCTCGCGGCCGGAGCGTTCACATTCGCCGCGGGGATTGGAAAAGCGGCGGCAGACCCGAATCTGTCAACCTCGTCACAGACAGCGCACCGAATTCAATGAATGTTGTCGGCTCGGAGATCAAGGCGCACTCTTCTTTCTCGACAAGATCACTTTAGGGGCATCACGACGGTCAATCGGTCTATTTCGGGGTCAAAAATAGGGTATGAGCATCTGCGCCCAAACCCTAGATGTCGGTCATTTAAATTGTTAAACCACAATATCTCGTAGTTCAGTGTTCGTGAGTTTAGCACAAACCGCGCGCCATTTCAAGTGCTTGACCTTAAAAATATCTCACACCTATACGAAATGTGCCCGGCTATGCGAATTCGGTCGAGCAAAAAAAAAGAGCAGGAATCTCTCGATCCCCGCCCTCTGGACTATTTTACCTCTGCATTCTCACTAGCCGATCATACCCGTTGGTCCGAGAATCATGCCCAGTACCACACCGAGAATCACGGCGAGCACTGCAAACACAATAAATCCAATGACGCCGGTGGCAATCGCCTTGCCGGTCGAAAATTCCGCTGCTTCACGCAACCCGATTATGGTTGCAACAATTCCGAGAATCATCCCGAGAATCCCCAGACAGGGGATTGTGCCCACAACCAGGAAAATCGAAGCAAACCCAAAGACGCGGAGCATTTTGCCGATACTGCTCTTGCCACCGAGCAGCTTGGCGCCAAATCCAATGACGACCGAGAAAAGCGCCCAACCGACGAGCCCCAGAACGACGGTCATCACCACATCCATAATAGGATTCGACGAACCGACCCCTCCCAGAATTGACGGCACTCGAATGCCAAGCCCCGGCACGACAAAGGCGCCGATCGCGCTGTTGATCAACGAAACAATCGCGACAATGATGGCAGCCATCCCCGTCGCGGACGAGTCCTCCGCAATTCCGCGATAGACGGGTGGCTTGAGGGTGAGAACACCCACGATGCGATCCATGATGAATCTCTCCTTACCCTAAATGTCAGTCCGTTTATAATCACTCACACGAACCCGTCATGCGTGGGCAAGTGTAACACAATCAACGCGTCATTTCAAGCCGCCGAATCAAGCCATGTAAAATGTTACCCGGTAGGGTATCGTCGAGACATTTGATAATGTTACCCGCATGAAAACGGGTAACTCCATGAGTCAAACCAGCAAGCACGAATATTTTCGCATTATGCACG
>JADZCJ010000098.1 GCA_020851635.1 Anaerolineae bacterium | reverse complement strand
GGGTTTGCGTCCGCTGGGGGCGAGCGGCGCGATCGAAACATGTCCAATCAAGGCAAATCGGTCCTGTCATATGGATTTGACCGCAAATTATACCCGTTTCAGGGCAAAGTAACGTTGTAGTACTAGACACACTACCGATATGTCCGTGCAGTTCACCGTTAAGCTGCCGCGTTTTCACATCCCACAAATAAACCGGGTTGGCTTGATCTGAAAACCCGCCACTGCCCGATGCCAACAACTTGCCGTTGGGGCTGAACGCTATACTCGTCACCTCATCTGTACTTGCCTTTAACTCGCCTATCTGGTGTTGAGTTTTGACATCCCAAAAGATAATCATTCTATCCCGGCTGCCCGACGCCAGGGTTGAACCATCCGGACTAAATGCGAGGCAATTTATTTCCAGCGTATGTCCCTTGAGTTCGCCCATCTGCTGCCGTGTCTTGACATTCCAAAGCAAAATTTGTCCTGACAGGCAGCTGTCCTCTTCCACTTCAAATTGACCGCAGCTCGCCGACGCCAAAAGCGTTCCATCTGGACTGAATATCACGCTGCTTATCTCGCTCACATGCCCTTGCAGTTGACCTGTCTGCTGTCGCGTTTTTATGTCCCACAAGCGAATTGTTTTGTCATCACTCCCCGATGCCAGAGTGCTGCCCTCTGGACTGAACGCAACGCTGCTTACCCCACCTGTAGGTCCCTGCAAGAAACTTGAGCGCTGAACTTGCTCATAGCGTAGTTTGAATAGATTACTTTTGGCTTCATAGGTATCACTTATGGTCCGGGAGGCTTGAATGCCCAATAGATAGGAGAGCGCCAAATCGTGGTCATGCGTAGTAACGGATTGCGCCGCAAGCCGCCGAGAATCGCTGATGGTTGCTTGCTGCTCTGCGATGATTCTTTGGTTATTGGCAATCACTGAGGCAACCCCCAAAAAGAACATCACACCCACTACTGCCCCAATGATTACCCAAAATACCAGCAAACGTTGTTTTACACTCGCTTGTATGAAGGAAACCTCCAGTTGGTTCAGCCATTGTGGGTCCCTTGGTGTATTAACGCGCGGAAAGAGTACTTGCCTAATGGGACGCAAGAATCCTCCCTGACTGGTGTGCGACAATGGCGATACTGCGTTGGAAGACGCAGATTTCGTTGGCGATGCTTTCTCATTTGAACGCCACAGGGTATCCTGCAACTGTGCAAGGCGCGGGTCATTGTTCCACAACAAACCCCTTTTCTTCTTTGGGTCAGCCGCTTGCCAACGCAATGCGGCGGGCGCGAGTTCGCGCTGCAGCGAGAGGTACGGCGCGGCGCGCAGTTTCCATTCCATCAAACGGTCCCAGCCTGAAATCAACGCATCGTGCGCGGGTTCCGTCCACGTCGTGCTGCCTTCGCCACCGTTCACCACGAGCCGCGCATTCGTCAACGTATTCACGACGTGTTGACGAATGGCGTTTTCTTGCGGACCGTAATTCAATTCCGCCGTCGAGACGCGCCGCCGCGCCACTTCGCCGCCTTCAAGCGCTACCATCCGCAGCATTACGCGCTCCATCATCGAGCGATAGTGGTCGTCTGCAAGCCCGGCATACACTTTGTTCGCGGCATTGCGCAGGGAGCCAATGGCGCCGCCGACCGCTTGATATTCTTGTTGGCTCAGCGTGCGATCCTGCCGCCCGCTCTGTATGTATTGCAGATACATTTCGCTCAATGTAAACGACAAGAGCGGCAATCCGCCGGGCGTTTGAATCACTTCGTTAATGAGCGCCTCTACCAACACAGAGGATTCAAAATACACCTCTCGTTCCAGTGCCGGACCCAAGATCACCTGGCGCAAATCATCTTGGGTCATGAGAGGAACCACGTACCGCGCACCGTAAGTTTTCGATGCCTTCTCGGGATACTGTAACTCTGCGCTGGGATCTTTCCAATACTCTATCAGTGGTCCCGTGGCAAACGATGGCTCGAAATCGGTGCGGCAGGTGACGATAACGCGCAAGGTATCGCTGTGTTGCCTCAAAGCGTTAGCGACGAGTTCTTGAAATTGCTTTCGCTCGTTTTCGTCGCACAGCGTCACGAGTTCCTCAAATTGGTCAATGACCAGAACAAGGCTTCGCCCTGCATTTTTCTCGTGCCATGTGGCAACGAACGCCTCCAGCGCGTTCTGGTCTTGAGCAAAACCAACCGCTTGTACTTGCATTTCGGGCAGTGTGTCGGCAAGCAGCTTTTCAAGCGTCGGAAGTGGCGCATCGGTTGGACGGAACGGTGGGATCACCATATAGCGGCTTGTGGCAATCGCTTTGAGTACAGGTACGAGTCCCGCTTTGACCAGACTCGACTTGCCCGTGCCCGATGCTCCCACCACCGCCAAAAACGGCTGATGTTCCACCAGTGCACACAGCTGTTGAATCTGTTTGTTGCGTCCGAAAAACAATGCGCTTTGCATTTCTTCGTAGGCATTCAGGCCCCGATACGGATTGGTGTCAGCAGTCAGTGCAGGCGCCTCCTCGAGTCGGAGAGCGCGTTGCGGATTCCCAAAGAAATATTCGCCCGCCTGATGTTTGGGCAACAGTGTCCACAGCGCTGGAGTCTGTCGGTGGCTCAGGTCATCCGCTTGCACCTGGACGCGGTCGCGCACAAACGCCAGTAATTCCGTAACGGTGATGAGCCCGTCCCCACTTGGTTCTCCGGGATGTGTGGGTGGATTGGTATCGGCTTGACCATGGAGCGCGTCAAACAGCGCAAGTGCAAATGGAGAATTGGTGGGGGTTTCGCCCGAAAACCGTCGCCCAAATACAACGCCGCCGGCGGTGTCGAGTGCAGTCTCATCATGCGCTGCCGATGCAATCACCTGCCAGGCGGCAGAACGGACGTAAAAGTTGTAGCGTTGGCGGTAGATTTTCGGCGGCGGCGAATCGAACGCGCGCATCCGCCCAAAGCCCCCCGCAAAACAGCAATCCAGCACCAGTAGCAGGTGGCGGCATTCAAGTTTGAGAAGTGACTCACGCACATCCCGCATCGATAGAAAGCTGTCGCGTTCGCTCGCACGAGCATCCTGGGGGACAAGGTAGTATTGGGGCTCGCCATCGTCGCCCTGAATGAACGTGCCATGCCCCGCAAAATAGACAAAGAGCCGGTCCTCGGAACCAAGTTCGAGTGCGGGCAAGGTTTCAGTAAAGAGCGTGACGAGTTTCTGCCGCGTCACGTCCTCTATCAGCATCACTTGCACTTCATAGCCCTGGTCGCGCGCTAGTACGGCTGCCACTTGCTCTGCGTCACTTACGGGCGTGCGCAACGGAGGAATCTCATCGACATACTCGTTGATGCCGATGACCACTGCCAGATTGCGCTTGAATTTGGCAGTACCGGTTTGAGGGTCTCGCACCGAATCTGGTTTCTGCAATGCGCCTCTCAAATCATTTTGCATCATGCTGTTCCGTAAGTTGGATCACGGTACCTTGGATTGGCGGCTCGGTTGCTGCGAGGACCGCACACAAAAGCACAGTAGTAAGGTCCCGACAGACCTTTTTTGTTGTCATTCCTGACGACCACTGGAGTAAAGCGGCTGATAGTATTGAGGGATTCCCTCTATTACTTTTTTAACGCTCTAACCCTGCGACATCACTCAAAATCTGTTTAATGATGGTGTTCCACAAGTACTGGTCGGAATCAATATCGGCGTGCGTTATAAATCGGTTCGCGTGGGTGCCGTCAGCACAGGTGTCCTCTCGCTTCAGCGGATTCCCTTGCGCATCCATCTGATGAATCACCTTTTGCATCGGGTTCTCGGCATTCTCAATTTCGCGACCATAGAACAGACTGATGCCCGCGAGAAGATTCCCACTGCACTCTTCCACTTTCGTTACGACAAACGCCGCGTTGTCCTGGTACCAGCTGTGAACCCGCGCGCCGCGCGGGAGCACTGTGGGGCTGGACTGGCCGTGGACTCCAAAGACCGGGTCGAGCAGCGCCACATAGTCGGGGGGCCGATTCAACGTATTGGATAATCTACAAGCCGCAAACCCTCCCAGACTGTGCCCAATCAATGCCACATACGTCGGGTTTGGTTCGCGGCCGTAAAGATCATCAAGGTGGGTCTGGGTCGCGGGGTTAACGAACGGGAACGAGTTGAACGTCGGGTTCCAGCTCGTGCTCCACACCTTGCTTTTCTCTTCCTGTTCCGCATCCACAAAGCCAACTTTCTTTAGTTCTGTCCGAATTTTTTCAATGCCGTTGACTATCCCAGCCGATGGGTCTCCCGGAATGCCATCACCACGCCAGCCCCAAATCCCTATGACGACAATGTTGGCAAGTTTGTTGGTACGAGGCAGCGCAGGTGGCACGACCAGCGTCGGTTCCTCCGGGAGGATTTGAGCTTCCAGCAGAGCATTGATTTTCTTGAGCGTGTTTCCGCCGGGATCAACCTTTGAATCTATGACCGCCAGGGCATGGTGCGTTTGAAAGTTTTTGATCGCGGTCTCGGTCTTGGGTCCGGACTTGCCATCGGTCACAAGCGGCGTGGCGGGTCCCCCAGACTGGAGCGGAATGCGATTCAAAAGGATTTGAATTGTTCCGACATCATCCGGTCTGTTCTTGCCGCCCAGTCCTACGGAAGCCGAAATTGTATAGTCCTGCCACATGGTTTGGATGCTCCTCCCGCACAAAGCTTCGCTTTTAGTTTTTTAGATGACCCACATAGCCGAGATTCCCGGACAAACGAATGACCACCTCGCCTTGGGACGGCTTGGAGCGCACCATGACGACCCTTCGCCTGCCCTCTCCGGAGGAGGTGGGGACGAGCTGCGTCCATTCAATCTTTTGCGTGATGGGCGCGCCGGCTTCTTCAAACGCGTTCGCCAAAAATTCGGGCACATTGAAATGGAAAAATCCATCCGTATTCCGCGCCGAGTGCAAATTGACATGCCCGACCCACGTTTTGCATTTTTCCAATTCGCCGGCATCGTTCAGGACCGCTTCGCACCACACTTGATAGTCCAACCGAAAGATGGCTCTTGCCCTGCCCGTGCGCGTTGGTGTGCCCTCCTTGATTTCGTCCACTAAGGTTTGGGCCTCTATCGCGCCCCACCTATTCAGGAGAAAGTCGTCGTCTCCATTCTCACTCGCCCCGGTCGGCGGCGGTGGGATTGGCTTGTAGGGCCGCACGACAACGGGCGCGGTGCGTGCGTTCGTCATGATGGCATCCAGTGACCGAAACCGGACCACTCCGCCGGACGCGCCGGCGAAACGCCCATCGCCTAGATTCACCATTGCGTTGCTGACCGGCGCGAGCGAGTGCGCCCCCGGTGGCGGCGAGGTAGTAACAATGAGCACATCGCCGACCCGCAAGTCGGCGCTCTCCGCCCAGCGCCCTCCCAACCCCGGTTCCAGCGCGAGCTTGTGGAGGGTATCTAATGCAGACACTGCCTTCGCGAGGGAGGTTGTGTTGGTGAACTTGACGAGATAAGCCAGCGAGCAATCCGCGACGGAATACATGCCGTGCTTTCTCAATTCCTTTTTGACACTTGGCATGAATGTACCCTTTTTGCGTTATTGCAAGCCAACGAGCACGGGAATCATGCCCTTGCCCGATGACAGGGGCAGGAGCGCTTTTCCGATGACTGCGCCAAACGCGCGCGCAGGGTCCGTGGCCTTCATTGCATGTCCCGGCGTAGAAGCGGTCGTGAGCAAGTCGCCCACCTGAATCGGCGCGGCATCGGCGTCCACTTTGCAAAAGACTTTGCCAATCAACGCCACAGGGACGCGGGGCGTAGTGGGCGAGCTCGATTGACCCAGAATGATTCCGGGGCGATACGCGCCTGCCCCCGAGATGATGCCTGCGACCCGGCGGTCGTAGGGTTCGCGCGCTTTTGCCAGTTTGCCCTCGTTTTCAATCACGACGACCGTTCCCGGCTCAATCTCCTCATTCCCTGCGAGCTCGAACGCTTCCGCGCAGTCCGACAGTTCGGGCGCAAACTTAATGTCACCGGCGAGACCGTCAATCTCGACTTTGCCGACAAACACTTTGCCGTCGCTTGTGGCTTTCATTACTTCACGTTCAAAGTCTTCGCCGGAGCCATCGACTTTGCTGCGCGTTCCAAGCGCCAGGTCGTGATTCGCGTCCCAGTAAAGCATGTCCAGCCCGGCATTCGCATTCACGCCCAAGCCAAGATGACACGTACCGCTTTGAACGGCACTGCCCGCGTACTCATTGTCAGAGACCAGGATGCCCTTGCCACTGGCGAACGTGGCAGGCGCACCGATGCCGACGCTCTTTTCTACGACAAGCGTATCATCCAGATTGGTCGCGCCTGTCGCGTGAAAGGGTCCATTGACCGTTGCAGCGCCTTCGACATGCAGTTTGGCATCCTGTGGCACGGTCGAACCGATAACCGCTTTCCCCTCCACCTTTAACTCCGCGCTGTCGCCAATAATGGCGGCGCTGCCTCTGACGTGCAGCTGCTCGGCTGTGGGTTCCGTCGTGCCGACACTAACCCTCCCGCCAAATTGGCCGTTGCCATTTCCGCCGTTCATTCGAATTTGGGTTTTGCCGGAACCGTCGTTTAGTAGTAGGGTGCCGCTTGCGCCTTGCGTGGTTGCGGGACTCGCGTTCCCCAATGTAACAATGCCCGTCCGACCCTCGAGTTGGATGGCGTCAGCAAAGAACGCCTTGCCCGTTCCGCCTTCCAGTTTGATAGTGTCGCCAAAAAAGCCGTTGCCCTTGCCCCCTTCGAGCCGAATGTTGCCGCCGAGGTAGGCGTTCCCGTCCTTGCTCTGCAGCCAGATGCGGCTCGTTTCGGGCGTGCCACCGCCCAAGAGCAGGTCGCCGTTATCCCCATCCAGGCGGATGACGATTTTTGTATTGCGCATGACAAGCACATCGTCGTGCATCACAATGTTACCGGCCTGTTGGGTTTCACCCGTTGCGCCATCGAGGATGAGCATCACCTGATGGTCGCCGTCTCGCAACAAGAGCTTGCCCGGCAGTTCGTTCCGCCCGGCGTCAATGACGCCATTATGACCATTGATGGAAATAATCCACAGCTCCGGGCTTATGTTAGGGAAATTCTTGTTGTAAAAGCCGTGCATCCGGTCACTGTGTTCATTGATGGGGAACGGTTCGCCATTTTCATTTTTGAAATCGTGGGTGGAACGTAACGTGATGGATGTGTCTGCCATGCTTCCTCCGGAGTGGTGTTATAGAGTGTCTGATGCCTTGCAGTTGACCAGTATTCTCAAGCCGCGACAAAGTATTCAATAGACTTTATCGGAAATAAGGGTATGCTCATGGCGTGCTTACCTATGCCACGCTCAAATCGAATCGTCGAAAATTTCTCGCGCTCACGGGACTTACGCCGAAAGAGTTCCAACACGTGTTGCCC
>JADZCJ010000097.1 GCA_020851635.1 Anaerolineae bacterium | reverse complement strand
TCCATACTTCCTCCTTAGAACAGAAAGTATGAACAAAAACTGCACGATGTCCTGAGTACGTTTGGTTGTTAGAGTGCGCACGATGTCGTGAGTACAACTTACTGCACGATGTCCTGATTATTGAGACCTAAATAATGGCAACGACAACACCGGATGCGCAAACCAGGCGCGCGCTGCAAGACAAGCTCCGCCAATTTTACGAAGGAACGTTGACGGACGGTCAGCGCGCCTATTTCAACGTGCGCGAGGGGAATTTGATTCCGACGCGCATGGGCAAATACTGGCTGGCGGAACATCGCCAGGTGTTTGGCGAACTCTTGCAGCTCTCGCCGGGTGATTCGTTTTTGGATGTGGGTTGCGGCGAGGGTTATTACACCATGCCATTGTCACAGCAGGCGCGTTTCAGCGTGGGCGCGGATGTGGCGTCTTCAGTCCTGCAATTGATGCAGTCCCTGCGCGAATACGACGCCAAAAAACTCGCGCCGTGTCTGATGGACGTTGAAAAACTGCCTTTTGCATCCGCGAGTTTTGACAAGGCGCTCTGTTCGCATTTGCTGGAGCATGTGCTGGACGACCGCGCCGTGGTCGGCGAAATCCGACGCGTCGTAAAACCGAACGGCATCGCCGTCTTTGCGATTCCGTTGAAATACACCACGCCGTATCGCATGGTGCGGGGGGCGGAGAGCGTGGCGCGCGCCTTGTTCCGTCCCGGAAAAAGCCCCGCGCCCGTCGCGCCTCCCGGCGAATTGGATGTGCGGCTCGTCGGGCGACAGGCGCACATTCGCCATTATTCGGTCGCCGTGTTTAATCGGATGTTGGACGAAATGGGGTTCACCGTCACGCGCGTGGTGGGCATGTGGTTCCATGACCCGCGCCACTGGCTGGTGCATCAGACCCAGCCGCGCGCGTTCTGGTACAATCTCGGCACAAAAATTGCCAAACGCGACCCCAATTTTGGCGCGGGACTGGTGGCGCAGACGGTCCGCCGATGAAAGTTGCGCTCTATAACCTGACGACGACCACGCAGTATGGCGGCGTCGAAAGCTTTGTCTGGGAAATAGCGCGCGGTCTGGCGGCGCGTGGTGAGGACGTGACGATTGTGGGCGGCGAGGGGGAAATTCGACGCCCGTATGAAAACGTGCGCGTCGCAACGTTTCCCTTTACCTCGCGCGATGCGCTGCGCAAACTGCCCGGTCTCGCAAAACAATACACGCTGACCAAGCTGGCGGAACGATTGACGTTTGGCAAAAACGCGCGGGCGTTTATGCGACGCGAGCGGTTTGATGTGATTCACATTCAAAAGCCATATGACCTGCCACCCGCGGTGTGGTTCAAGCGCAACACCAAGACCAGGGTCGTCCTGGGTTGTCACGGCACCGATTTTTTCCCCTCCGACCGCAGGTTTGTCGGGGCAAGCGAAATCGCCGTGTCGTGCTCGGCGTTTAATGCCGGGCAGGTGCGCGAACATTACGGCATTTCGCCGCGTGTGGTCTATAACGGCATTGACCCGCAGCAATTTTTTCCCCAGGCGCCTGACCCCAAGTTGCGAAATCAAGTCGCGGGCGACGCGCAAACCATTTTGTATGCGGGACGGCTGGTGCGCTGGAAGGGCGTCCAATATTTGATAGATGCGCTCGCTCTGCTCGCCCAAATGCGGAACGTGCGGTTGCTGGTTGCGGGCGAGGGTGAATACCGCCCTATTCTGGAACAGCGCGCGCGCGAACGCGGGGTCGCCGACCGCGTCAATTTTATGGGGTATATTTCATCCGATGCGCTCGCGCCTTTTTATGCGATAGCTGACGTGGTGGCGCTGGCGAGTTATGCGAACGAGACGTTCAGCATCATGTCCGCCGAGGCGATGGCATGCGGACGCCCGGTCGTGGGGTCGCGCTTTGGCGGGATTCCCGAAGTGATTGCAGACCGCGAGACAGGTTTTCTGGCGGAACCTGAAAATGCGGCTGATTTTGCGGCGAGAATCGGAGAATTGCTGGACAATGCCACACTGCGCGAGCGGTTCGGGCAATGCGGGCGTGAACGGGTGTTGAGACTCTTTACGTGGGATGCGGTGACAGAGCGCGTGCAGGACGCCTACAAAGCGATTTTATGATTGCTGCCCTGGAAGAAATATCGCTAAATGCACTGCCCGCGCTGCAAACGGTTTTGTATGACGGCTGGGTGCTGCGGTTCAGCAACGGCTACACCCGTCGCGCCAATTCGGTCCAGCCGTTATATCTGCCCAAAAAACCGTTGGCGGACAAGATCGCGTATTGCGAGACTCTGTACCGGCGGCAGAATATGCCGACGGTTTTCAAAATGACGCCCGGCAGCCAGCCGTCCGAATTGGACCAGGAATTGGACAAGCGGGGCTATGCTTATGAGGCAGACACGCGTGTGCAGACCTGCGCGCTTGATACGCTGCAAATCGCGCCTAATCCGCAGATCGAGATTTTCGATTGCTGGAACGAGGAATGGTTTGGCGAATTTGCGCGGCTGAACAAATTCACCAGCCGTTCGAGTGCCACACCCAAACAAATGCTGGGTTTGATCGTGCCGCAGACGGCGTTTGCGCTTTTGCGCGACAAGGATGGCATTCGCGCGTGCGGGCTGGGCGTTTTGCAGGAAACGCATGTGGGACTGTTTGATATTATTGTGGACCCGCAAACGCGGCGGCGGGGTTATGGCAAACAGATCGTCATGCAGTTGATGGCTTGGGGCAAGGAGCGCGGCGCGCACACCGCGTACTTGCAGGTCGCCGCACAAAACGAACCCGCGCGGAACCTGTACGCGGGGCTGGGCTTTGTTGACCAATATCCGTACTGGTATCGCGTGCGGTTTTGAATCATGCATATCCTGATTGTCACCATCGGCGGCATCACGCGCTTTTTTCGCAATTGGCCCGAAGTGCTGCTCGCCAGGGCGCTGGTGCGGCGCGGGCATCGCGTGCGCGCGTTCACGCACTATTCCGCCGCCTCTGCCGCGCTCGATACACGGCAGGAGGATATCGAGGACATTCACGTAGAACGCATCGAACCGACCGGCTGGCTGACGCGCGAATTTTGGAACGCGCTGACGCGCGGACCCAAACCCGATATCGTTCACATTCATCATTTGCGCAACCAGTTTGCCTTTCAAGCTGCATACTATGCCCGGCGCGAAAACATTCCATTTGTGGTGACGCCGCACGGTCCGCTGCACGACCAATATCTCACAAACGACCGCGATCGCCCGCTCGACACCGAACCGCTCTACCGCAATCTCATTTGGTCGCGCCGCGAAATCTTGAATCGCGCGGCGCGAGATGGGCGCGTCAAGCGGCATGTCGAAAATTATTTCATGCATTATCCCGTGCATCACGCCAACGCCGTGATCGCATTGTCCGAGCACGAGCGCGCGCTGTGGGCAAAAATGCATATCGAGAGCGAGGTCGTGCCGAATTGGCTGGATATGCCATTCATCCGTGGACTGGAGGGCGAAAAATATCCCGAGGAATTCCCGCGCCCGTTGATCTTGTTTGTCGGTCAGTTCAAGTATCGCAAGGGTTTTGATGTTCTGGCGCGGGCGATGCCGTTCGTATTGCGCGACTTGCCGCAAGCCACTTTTTTGTTCGTGGGTCACAATCCCGCCCACCGACGCGAACTGGAGCTGCTGGCGCGCAGGGATGGAACGCAAGACCATCTAAGAATCATCGAGCGCGTGAGCGAAGAAGACAAGGTGCGTCTGTATAATTCCGCCGATGTCATGGCGCTGCCCACGCGCTATGAAGGTTTCGGACTGCCCCCGCTCGAAGCGATGGCATCGGGCTGCCCCGTGGTCGCTTCGAATATTCCCGTGGTTGATGAAGTGGTGCAAAACGAACATAACGGGCTGCTCGTCCCGCGCGAAGACCCCCGCGCGCTGGCGGAGGGGATCATCCGCATCGTGCGCGACGACGCGCTGCGCGCCTGTCTGGTCCGAAACGGGCGCGAGACGTTGAAACGGTTTCAGGAAGACGCGCTGGTCGGACGAATTCTCGACGTGTATGAACGCGCGCAGCGCAGCGCGCATCCGGTTGCCGCATGAAACTCCGCGCTCCTGCCCCCCAGAGACTGCTCATTCAAACGATTGACGAGATGCTCGCAAAACCCGATGCCCGCGTGCTCGACGTGGGCGCGGGCAGTGTGGTTGACAAGAACCGACGCGCCGGGCAGCACACGCTCGCCGATAAATACGCGGGGTTGGTGAAACAGCGCGGGTATTTCGGGTTGGACGTGGAACCGGGCGCAAACGTGATGTTTGTGGCGGATGCGCACCTCCTGCCGATCGCGGACGAATCGCTCGACGGTGTGCTCATGGTGTCGGTGCTGGAGCATTTGCATGATCCGGTGCGCGCCGCGCAGCAGGTGGCGCGGGTATTGAAAAAGGGGGGCGTGTTTTTCAGCTATGCGCCGTTCTATCACCCCTATCACGCCTCGCCGCACGATTATTTTCGCTTTACACAGGAAGGGTATCGTTCGCTGCTGCGCGATTTCTCGGACATTCAGATTGTGTCGGGGGGAAACTATGTGGCGGTGGTGAACGATGTGCTGTCTCACGCCCTGGGCGGGAGCCGGATCGGGCGCGGACTGGCGCGCGTGTTTGTCGAGTTTCCGCTTGCGCTCTTGTTCCGCGCGTTTGACGCAAACCAATCCTCCGACATCGCGGTCGGCTTTGCCGCGCGCGCGATCAAATAAGGCAAAACTGCCGCCATGCGTCTCTGTTACATTGCCTATTCGCCCCTCAATCTAGAGTCTGCCAATTCTATACAAACATTCAACACGGTGCGGGAGCTCGGCGCGCTGTTGGGCGAGCAGTTGACCACCATCGTGCCGCGCTTTGGGAACGAAACGCCGCCTTTTCCCGCGCGCCAATTGGCGCGCGTGCCGGTCAACAAACTTGCGCGCTTTTACAAGAGCGGACGCTGGTCGTATATGGAGCGTTCAATTTTTGCCGAACGCGCCAAAGGCATCATTCGCGCTGCCGCGCCCGACTTGATTTACACGCGCGACATGGTGTGCGGCAACCGCCTGGCGCGCGCGAAACTGCCCGTGATGTACGAAGTGCATGACCTGGAATCAAAACATCCGGGTGAAAACAAGAGCGCGAATTTGATCGAGATGCTCAGGCGGATGGACGAGCAGACTTTGCGCGAGGCGCGCGGGGTCGTTTCGCTGACCGAAACGTTCCGGCATCAAGTCATTGCCCACGGCTGGCAACCCGCGACGCGCGTGTTTGTGATTCCCGACGCGTATGACGACGCCGTGTATTTTCCGCGCGACAAACAAGCGATGCGGGCGGCGCTCGGACTGCCACTCGAGTCGCGCCTATTCGTCTATGCGGGTCTGACGTTCAAATATCGCGGACTGGATGCGCTGCTGCGCGCATTTCAGCCGCTGAATGACGCGGACGCGCGGCTGGTCCTGATCGGCGGTCGCGATTTCGAAATACAAGAGCTGCGCGCGCTTGCGGGGACGCTGGGGATCATGGAACGAGTGCAGTTTGTCAAGCGTCAAGCTTTTGACGTGATCGCCCAATATCTCGCCGCCGCCGACGCGCTGGTCATTCCCGACACCGTGACAGACGCGACTGCGTCGCCGCTGAAAATGTTTGAATACATGGCAGTCGCACGTCCCATCGTGTGCGTTGATCGCGCTTCTCTGCGCGAAATCATGGGGGATGCGGCATTGTATTTTCCGCGCGGCGATACGCAGCAATTTACAGAGGCGCTGCGAAACGCGCTGCATCCCAGCGCGCAAGTGTTGGGCACGCGGGCGCGGGAGCGCGCGGCAGAATTTACCTATCGGCGGCGCGCGGAAAAAATCGTGCGCGCGGCGCAAGCGGTCTTGCAGGCATGAATTATTTTACATTCGGGCGTTGGAAAATCGAGCGCGGGCTGGCGGTGATGGCAGTTTTGTTTCTCGTTTCGCTGCCGTTCGTCACGCCGCGCGTCGCCGCGTCCGACGAAATCGAATACTTTTCGTATCTGCCGACACTGCTTTTGGATCGCGACCTGGATTTTCGCAACCAATACGAATATTTCTGTAATCTGGATTACGAGGACTGTGTCGCCTCACGGTTCAAAGAGACCTTTCTCGACCTCAAGACGCCGACGGGGCTGCAAATCAATTTCGGTCCGATGGGGACCGCTGTATTGTGGCTGCCCTTTTATCTCGTCGGACATCTGATCGCGCTGCTGCTTGAAAATGCCAATCCCGCGTTTGCGGCGAACGGAGTGTCCGCGCCCTATATTTATGCCGTCTCTATGGGCTCGGTCCTGTATGGCTGGGCGGGGATGTATCTGGCATATCGCATCGCGCGGCGCTATTATGACGAGGCGATTGCGCTCGGCGCGGCGCTGGTGATCTTGTTTGCGACGAACGCGGTGTATTACATGTATGTGGCGCCCACATTCAGCCATGCCGCATCAATCTTTGCCTCGTCGCTGTTTGTGTTTGTGTGGTGGCGCACGCGCGCATCGCGTGCGCAGGGCAACTGGAAGCCGTGGTTCGCGCTGGGCGCAAGCGGCGGTCTGATGACGATGGTGCGCGAACAGGAAGCGGTCTTTTTTGTCATCCCGTTTGTCGAGGGGGTGTATCTCGCCTTGCGCGTGCTGCGAACACAAGCCGCGCTCGACGAACTGGTGAAATGGGTCGCCGGCGCGATGGTGATGGCGGGGGGCGCGCTGCTGGTATTTTTGCCGCAGCTGCTCGCCTATCGCGTACTCAATGGCAATTTCTTGCCCGCGCGCAACGTGACCGACAAGTTTACGTGGGACGGGAGCCACATTTTGGATGTGTTGTTTTCCAATTTTCACGGGCTGTTTACCTGGACCCCTGTCGTGCTGCTCGCGGTCGTCGGCTTGATTTTTTTGTGGCGCAAAGATAAATTTCTCGCGGCGGTGTTTCTCATCACCTTTGCCGTCGAAACATATCTGCTTGGTTCTTTTTCCACCTGGTTTGGGGGAGCTGCGTTTGGCGGGCGACGTTTTATCAACTGTACCGTCCTGTTTGTGGTGGGTCTCGCCGCCTTTGCCGACGCGCTGCAAACGCGCGTGCCGCGTCCTGTGCTGGCGGGCGCGGGCGCGGCGCTGGTGGTGTGGAACCTGTTTTTTATCATCCAATTCGTGACCGGCATGGTGCCGCGCCAACAGCCCGTGGACATGTTGGAAATGGCGCGCAATCAATTTGTGGGCGTGCCGCCGCGCCTGATCGAAATCGCGGGGCGCTTTCTCACGAATCGCGGTTCATTTTTTGGTCGGTAACACGCGGTTTGTCATTTCTCATTCTGTTCGAAATGACATCTTTCCATTTAGATCGTCCTGGAATATTTGCTGATGTTTTCATCCGATTTGCTTGAGCTCCTCTGTTGTCCGGCCGACCACGCAGTCCTGCAAGCGCGTGATGACGGTTTGGTGTGTACACGGTGCGGGACCGCGTATCCGATTCACGATGGCTATGCCGAACTGTTGCCGCGCGCTGACTTTGAACACACGACGCAATACGCGCAAGAGGACGGCGGACATATCCTGGATTATCGTGATTTTGGCGAACCGCTCTTGTCGGCGCAGGTCAAGAACAATCTGCTCAACGAGTTTTTGCGGCTTGACAAGAACGATGTGGCGCTCGATCTGGGCTGCGGCAACGGCAAGTTTGCATGTTGGAATCAAGGGCGCGTCAAAACAATGCTCGCAGCCGACCTCGCGCCCTGGTTTGCCGACCGCGCCCGCAGGGAATTGCCCCTGCTGCGCGCCGATTTGCGCGCCCTGCCCGTGCGCGAGGGTGTGCTGGACAAGGTTTTTTCGATTGACGTGCTCGAGCATCTCACCCGCGAGGATATTGCGCGCGTCCTGCAAGAGGCGCGACGCGTCCTGAGACCGCGCGGGCGGTTCTTTATTTTTTCCAACACGCGCGAGCGGCAAACGCTTGCGCCGGTGATGGCTCCGCAGCAAGCCGTGACGCGCTGGCTGACCAAACGCGGGTCGGTTGATTTTACGCGCGACGATTGGCGCAAGTCCGACCACGTCAAGGCGATTCGCACCTATGAGGAACTGCGCGAGGTGTTTCAAGCAAACGGGTTTGCCGTCAAGCGCGTCGCGTTCTGGAACGGCGTGATGCAGGGCTGGATCGAAAATGTGTTTATCAAGCTGGGCGAAGGGTATCTGAGCACAAGAGCGCGCGGCGGGGACAAATTGGAAAAACAGGTGACGGCGCGCGCGGGCGTGCGGGCAGCGATGGCAAAGAACGGAAGCAAGTATGTTGTGCCGCTCGAAATCGCATCCAAATTGATGCAGCTGGACATTACCCTGTTTGGCGATTTGCGCGCGGGTCCCTATTTTTTGCTGGTGGAAAGAGTTTGAAACCATCACCATCGTGAAAGTTCTCTATGTTGCGCTCAAAGAATCCATCCCCGGCGCGCACGGCGGCGCGATCCACGTCTGGGAAGTCGCGCGCCAGCTGACCCGGCGCGGGCACGAGTTGTGCGTGGTGGCGCAGCAAAGAGAGGGGCAAGAACCGCGCGAAACACTCGACGGTTTCGAGGTGCGCCGTTTCAAAGCGCGCTCGAATTTCCTCTTGTTTCAGCTCGAGCCAAAAATACGCGACCTGATTGCGCAGATTCATCCCGCAATCGTCATGGAACGCTATTATAATTTTTCGGGCGCCGGGGTGCGCGCGGCACAGCACGCCAAACTGCCGTCGCTGTTGGAAGTGAATGCGCCCATGATGGACCCGCCCGGTTCGCGTAAACACCGCGCCGACCAACTGATGCTGGGTTGGATGACACGCATGGCGCGCGCACAGGCGCAGGCGGCACAGCGCATTGTCACGCCGCTGGCTGTCACCGTGCCCTTTATCGAACTGCGCCACAAGGTGCGCGAAATTCCCTGGGGGGCAAATGTCGAATTGTTTGACCGTTCACGTCTGGACAGGAACGCCGTCGAAACGCTCCGCGCCCGCGTCAATCCCCGGCACAAGCGAGTGGTCGCGTTTCTCGGCTCGTTTCGACGATGGCACGGGGTGCGCGAGTTTGTGCAGGTCGCGCAGGACATTTTGCGCGAGCGCGACGACGTATTGTTCCTCATGATCGGCGCGGGCGAGAGATTGGACGAGACACGCGAGACGGTCGCGCGGGCGGGGCTGAAGGAACACATCGTCCTGACCGGCGCGGTAAAATATGACGAGGTCCCGAATTATCTCGCGTTGGCGGATGTGGGGGTTGCGCCTTTCAACACAGCTGTTCACCCCCCCCTGCAGGCAGGTTTTTACTGGTCGCCGCTCAAAGTGCACGAGTATATGGCGATGGAACTGCCCGTCGTGACGATTGATGTGCCCGGCTTGGACCGGATTGCGCGGAACGAAAAAGAGGGCTTGCTCTATCCCGAAAATAATTTGCCCGCACTGCGCGCGGCGATTTTGCGGCTGGTGGATGATATGGAGTTGGCAAAAAAGTTGGGCAAGGCAGGACGGGCGCGCGTGGTCGAGCACTTTTCATGGCAAAAACACGCGGAACTATTGGAACAAGTATTGCAAGAGAGTCGAGCCGGGTAGAGCAAACTGCCATAGCTGCCGGACAAATCGGCGGTTTGCCCCACGCAACCCTATGGATTACGCAAGCAAAATAGATCAGGAACGGCAAATTCAGGCGCGCGAGTCTGCGCGCTTGAAACATCGAGTCTATTTCCTCGAATTGGGTGTCCTCTTTATCGGGCTGATATTTGTGCTGGCGTCGGGGTTGAGCGTGTGGCTCCGCGATCTGGCGCTGAGCATTACACCCGACCCGATCTTGAGCACACTGCTCTATGCCGTCGTTGGCATTGTCGCGTATAGTTTGCTCTTTTTGCCGATATCTTTATACAGCGGCTATCTCCTGCCCCATCGTTATGACATGTCGAATCAGAATTTTTTGGACTGGCTGTGGGACATGGTCAAAGTCGGGATTCTGATGCTGGTTTTTATGGTCGCCGTCATCGAGGTCATGTATTTCCTGCTCCGGACCACGCCCGAATGGTGGTGGCTGATCTCGGCGGGCTTGCTCATTCTTGTCGCTGTGGCGCTGACGGCGCTCACACCGATTGTGATTCTGCCGATCTTTATTCGATTTGAACCACTTACGGACCCCGAACTGGTCGAACGGCTGATGCGGCTGGCGGCGAATGCCAATACGCGCGTCAACGGCGTTTATACGATGATCATGTCCGACCGCACCTCGGCAGCGAACGCGGCGTTCATGGGGCTGGGACGCAGCAAACGCATCGTTTTGGGCGACACGCTCTATGCCACGTTCACGCCCGACGAGATCGAAACCATCATAGCGCACGAGCTGGCACATCAGGTCAACAACGATATCGTGCGGGGCATTGTCGTCCAGAGTGCCATCCTCCTGGCTGTCTTTTTCGTCGCCAATTTTGTGATGCAGGCGGGCATCGCGTTTTTTGGGTTTGACGGCATCGCCGACCTCGCAGGAATGCCGCTTTTGATGCTGGCGCTCTCCGCCGCATCCTTTTTCACGCAGCCGCTCGCAAACGCTTACTCGCGCCGGCGCGAAGAACTTGCCGACCGCTATGCCCTTGAAGCTACGCGCAACCCCGAAGCATTTATCAGCGCATTTGAAAAACTGGCGAACCAGAATCTCGCCGAAACCGAACCTGAACCGTGGGTCGAAATCTGGTTGTCCAGCCACCCCTCGATCGCCAAGCGCGTGGCGATGGGAAATGCATTTCGCACACCCGCGTAAAGCAAGACCTGCTCCCTTGTTTTTATTCGATGGTGATTTCTGTCTTGCGGGGCTTGCGTTTGCGTTTGGGAGCGTCCTTGGTGTCCGTTTGGTGGACGGTCGTATTTGCCGGCACGTTTTCCGCCAGGTAGCGATTCACGTGCGCTCGCACAAGCGGTTCGAGGATTTCGGGGTGAGCCGCAAGTTCGGCAGCATATTGACGCGCCTGCGCCTGAATCAGCGCATTAAATTCGGGGTCTTGGACCAGTTGATGCAAGACCCGTCGCGTTTGCGTGCGAATCAAACGCTCTACCGCGTTGCTCGACTCGATATAATCTGCCACCTGCCCGATCACGGCTTCGAGCAGCCCCGTGGCAAGCATTTGCGCGCGCCCGACCGGCGTCGGCGGCGCGGGTTTGGCGCGCGGCGCGCGAGCAGACACGCGGATTTCCACCGTATCGTCTTTGGAATCGAGGGGAAGAAGGGGTTTGCGTTTGCGCGTCGTTTCCATACAGGAACGCCTTTGAGGGACGATGCTACTGTAGCAATATCACCGCGTCCTGTCAACCGTTAACGCGTTCTTGCGCGATTTCAACATCCCGCGCGCGCAGTCGCCTCAATTGCGTGTATAATTCGGGATGCGTCGGAGAATACCCCCATGGCAAAGCAACCCAAGAGAAAACGGTCCCTAAACGGCAAGGGCGAGCCCCCCATGCCGCAGGATGCCCAATTGTTCAACAATCGCGAAATGGCGCTCCTGGCGTTCTTTTGGCGTGTGCTGGAAGAGGCGCAGGACGAGACCAACCCCCTGTTGGAACGGCTAAAGTTTCTCGCGATTATCGGCTCGATCCTGGCGGAATTTTTCATGACGCGCGTGTCAGCGCTAAAACAGCAGGTTCAAGCCGGTTTCAACGAACGCACCGTTGACGGCATGACGCCCGCCGAGCAGCTGGTGCTCGTGCGCGCGGATGCGACAAAATTGATGATCAAGTCGCGCGAGTGTTTGTACGAGCTTTTGCCCCAACTCGAACGTGCGGGGATTCAAATTCGCAATTACAGCAGTCTCAACGGGGAACAACAGGAATATGCCCGCGAGTATTTTGAACGCGTGATCTTTCCCGTGCTGACGCCGCTCGCCTATGACCCGGCGCGACCCTTTCCGCACATTTCCAATATGAGCTTGAATCTGGCGGTCATGATTCGCGACCGGCGCGGGCAAGAGCGCTTTGCGCGCGTCAAGGTGCCCAACACCCTGCCGCGGTTGGTGGCTGTGCCACCGCCGCCGGGCGCGCCGCCCAACCACGAAACGTTTGTGTGGCTCGACCAGCTGGTGTCGGCGCATCTCGAATCGTTGTTTCCCGGCATGGAGATTCTGGAAACATTTGCGTTCCGTGTGACGCGCGATGCCGAAGTGGTCATTCAGGAGCTGGAAGCGGACGATTTGCTCGAAACGATCGAGCGCGGGGTGCGCGCGCGGCGATTTGGCGACGTGGTGCGTCTGACGATTGACCCCATGATGCCCGACAATTTACGCAAGATTTTGATCGAGAACCTCGAATTGGAGCCCGAAGATATTTATGTGCTCGAGCCGCCGCTGGGCATGAGCGATTTGTTTGGGCTGTATGGCACGATTGACCGCCCCGATCTGAAATTCCAACCCTTTGTGCCGCATTACCCCGCCCTGCTGCGCGACACGGATGATACGTTCATCGCCGTGCGCGAGCGCGATATTTTGCTGCACCACCCGTACGATTCGTTTTTGCCCGTCATTGAATTTTTGCAGGAAGCGGCGCGTGACCCACACGTGCTTGCCATCAAAATGACATTGTATCGCGTGGGCAAGAATGCGCCGGTCGTGCAAGCGCTGCTGGATGCAGTCCGCAACGGCAAACAGGTGACCGTGCTGGTGGAACTCAAGGCACGCTTTGACGAAGAGAGTAACATCGAGTGGGCAAAACAACTGGAAAAAGAGGGCGTGCATGTTGTCTATGGGCTGCTCGGGCTCAAGACGCATTCCAAAATTGCGCTGGTGGTGCGCGAAGAAGGCGACGAGATTCGCCGTTATCTACATCTTTCGACCGGCAACTATAACGCCGTGACCGCCCAGCAATACACCGACATCGGGCTGCTGACGTGCGATGAAGAGATGGGCGCGGACGCGTCGGACCTCTTTAACTTTTTGACGGGCTATTCTGCCAAAGAGGACTATTGCAAGTTTCTCGTCGCGCCCATCAACATGCGGTCGAGTTTGGAAGAATTGATTGACCGCGAGATCAAGCACGCGGCGAACGGACTCGACGCGCGCATTATTATCAAAACCAACTCGCTCGTGGACACAGAAATGACGCGCTTGCTCTACAAGGCGTCACAGGCGGGAGTGAAAATTGATATGCTGGTGCGCGGGATGTGCTGTTTGCGTCCGGGCATCAAAGGTGTGAGCGACAATATCCGTGTGTCAAGCATCGTCGGGCGCTTTTTGGAGCACAGCCGCATCTATTATTTTTACAATGCGGGCGTGGAAGAGGTGTATCTGGGCAGCGCCGATGTGAGATCGCGCAATCTGGACCGCCGCGTCGAAATATTGTTCCCGATCGAAGACCTGCGGCTGGTAGAGCACATCCGCGATGACATTTTGCGGATCTATCTCGCCGACAACGTCAAGGCGCGCAGACTCTTGCCCGACGGGAGCTATGAGCGCGTCCGGCCCGAGCCGGGACAGGGACATGTCAACTCCCAGGAATGGTTCATCGCCCATCGCGGCATCAATCATACACTGCAATAAAAGACCGCCCGATTCGGGCGGTCTTTTATTTATCGGCGGCCCGGTGGCTCGCCGCCACCAGTGTTTCCGCATCATATCCCAGCAGGTCGGCGATATGTTCCAGCGTCACATCGGCGGGCATGAACCCGGCTAGATGTTTGGGGTCATGCGCATAGTGCCCTTGGCGCACAAAGACGGTCGTCAGGCGATTGCCCCAAACCTTTTTCATCGCGTCCAAAATTCGCAGTTTATCATCCATCATGATGTAATGGTCGGCGGGAAAGCGCTCTTGGATCGCAGCCAGTTCGCGTTCTTTGTGAATGTAAATGAGCACGTTCCCGTTGAACTCTTCCCACAAGCCCGCGTTTTCGATTTTGAACGGCTGAAACACCACATCCCCATCCGAGAGAATCACCGTCGTGCCCAGCGTTTTTGCGTGTTCGACCGCATCGAGCGCGCCGGGAAAGAGCCGATTGGCAAAATGATAGTTGAGCAGAAACAGCGAGACCTGCGTGATCTCGGCGTGATGCGGGTTGGCGTCGCGATACCGCTCAAGCGCGCCGAGATAATCCGCATACCCCATCTCGGCGCGGTGTTTTTCAAACAAGGCGAAAAACATTTGCCCTTGTTCTGCGCCAATCCGGTTCGTCACGAACGCGCGCAAATCCGCCGTTACGCGGTCCGTGTCGAGCAGTGTGTTGTCAACGTCGAATAGGAAAACAAGACGCATTGCTATATCACGTGCGCGTCGCGCACGAGACCCGCCTGCAAGGCGGCAAAGCGCGCCGCGCCAAAAAGCGCCGCCTGATCGTTTAGCAGAACGCGTACGGGAATAGAGCGCAGCAAATTGCCAAACCGCCCCTTTTCCGAAAACGCCTGCATAAACAAGCCGCTTTGCAACCTGGGCAGAATCTTGGGCGCAATCCCGCCGCCGATAAAAATGCCGCGCGTCGCCATCATTTTCAACGCCAGGTTGCCTGCTTCCGCGCCATACAATTCTACAAACAAGTCCAGCGCGTGCGACGCCAATTTGCTCTTGGCGCTCAGACCGTTTCGCGCAACGATCGCCGACGGATCGCCACCGCCCTGCAGCTCATCACGCAGCCACGGTTCCTCGATTCCGCGCCCCGTGTCGCGCAGAAACTGGTAGATCGTCAAGATGCCGGGACCGGACAGAATGCGCTCATAACTGACTCGGCCGCCCAAACGCCGCCGCACATAGAGAAAAAGATCAATCTCTAATTCATCGCGCGGCGCAAAATCGGTATGTCCCCCCTCGGTCGCATACACGACAAAACGTGACCCATCCCATGTCGCGCCCGCTTCGCCCAGTCCGGTGCCCGCCGAAATGACGGCGATATTGCCCGGGTCCACCGGATTGCCGACATTGAGCACCGCAAAATCATTGGGTCCAAGCTCAAAAATCCCATACGTGTTGGCTTCGAGGTCATTCAACAGCGAGACCTCTGCCGTGACCAATTCGCTCTTGAGGACCGCCGCGTCAATCACCCACGGCAGGTTTGTCGCTTCGACGCGCTGCCGGCGCACCGGACCCGCGATCCCAAACGCCGCGTGTTCCACCTTGACAGAATGTTTGCTCAGGAACTCGCGCACAATTTCTTCCAGTCCTGTATGATCACGACTGGAAAATTTTTCTGTCAGGACCGGCACGAGTTTATCGTCCTTGACCTGAAAATAGGCAAGCCGTGTTGACGTGCCGCCAATGTCTCCTGCGAGTATCACGAGTCCTCACCTCGTTCCATTTGAAATTCTATCCACCCAAAGCGCGCGCCACAATCGTTTGCGCCTGTTTTACAATTTCGTCCAAATGCGCCTCACTCTTGAAACTCTCGGCGTAGATTTTGTAAATGTCTTCGGTGCCCGAGGGGCGCGCGGCGAACCATCCGTTTTTGGTCACGACCTTGAGCCCGCCAATCGGTTCGTTGTTGCCGGGCGCGCGCGTGAGTTTGGCGATGATTCTCTCGCCCGCCAGGTCGGTGGCGGTCACATCGTCGGGGGCGAGTTGCGCGAGCGCCGCTTTTTGCGCGGCGTTCGCGGGCGCATCCTGCCGCGTATAGTACGGCGCGCCAAACCGGGCGGTCAGGTCACGATAATGCTCGCCCGGGTCGCGTCCTGTGACGGCGGTGATTTCGGCAGACAAAAGCCCGAGCAGGGGACCATCCTTGTCGGTCGTCCAGACGATGCCATTGCGCCGCAGAAAACTCGCGCCCGCGCTCTCTTCTCCGCCAAAACAGAACGAACTGTCAAACAGCCCCGGCGCGAGAAACTTGAACCCGACGGGCACTTCGACAAGTTTGCGTTTCAGCGAGGCGACCACGCGGTCTATCATGCTGCTGCTGACAAGCGTCTTGCCAACACCGGACGATTCTCGCCATTCGGGGCGATGGGTGAGCAAATAGTGGATTGCGACGGCTAGATAATGGTTCGGGTTGAGCAAACCCGACGAACGTGTGACAATCCCGTGACGGTCGGCGTCGGGGTCGTTGCCCCATGCAATATCAAAGGAATCCTTGAGTCCCACCAATCCCGCCATCGCATACGGGCTGGAGCAGTCCATTCGAATCTTGCCGTCGTGGTCCACGGTCATGAATCGAAAGGTGGGGTCAACGTTCGGATTAGTGACGGTGAGATTCAAGCCATATTTCTCGGCGAGCGGTCCCCAGTATGCGACTGCCGCGCCGCCGAGCGGGTCCACGCCGATCTTTATTCCCGACGCGCGAATCGCCCCCATATCAATCGCGTTTGTCAGGTCATCCATATAGCCGGGCGCAAAATCCTCTGTATGCGTGGTGTTTGCGCGCAGCGCGCTCTCGTGAGATTGGCGTTTCACCCGCGACACGTCCGCAAGCAGATCATTTGCGCGGT
The DNA here is from genome assembly GCA_020851635.1 of Anaerolineae bacterium. GTDB lineage: Bacteria > Chloroflexota > Anaerolineae > UBA4142 > SHND01 > SHND01. The sequence goes on along the minus strand of JADZCJ010000097.1, from coordinate 5,014 downwards.
CTTGAATCCATTTGGTGGTCGCGGAATCGGCGGGACCGCCCTCGGGCGGATTGTATTTGAAACCGCCATCGCGCGGGGGGTTGTGCGAGGGGGTGATGACGATGCCGTCACCCGTCGCGTTCGGATGGTCGCGGTTCCAGACGAGAATCGCGCGCGAGATTACAGGGGTGGGCGTATATCCGTCGTCGCTCTGAATGATGGTCTCGACCCCACTCGCCGCCAACACCTGCAGCGCGGTATGTTCGGCGGGACGCGACGCGGCATGGGTGTCCTTGCCCATAAAGAGGGGACCCGAAATGTTGTGGGCGCGCCGATAATCGCAAATCGCCTGCGTGGTCGCCAGAATATGCGCCTCGTTAAAGGTGCCGTCAAAAGGGGAACCGCGATGTCCGCTCGTGCCAAAGGCAACGCGCTGTGCGGGGTTTTTTACGTCGGGAACGATTGCATAGTAGGCGCGTTCGAGCGCGGCGGGGTCAATCAGCAAATCGGGGGGAGCCGGCTGCCCGGCAAGCGGCGAGAGAGCCATCCATAATCCTCTATTCAGAGATGGGAGAAAAATCTATCTGCTTTTTTAGCCAAAGCGTTTCAAGACGCTTGAAGGATTTTTTGCATTCGCCATAAAGAAACCCTCGTCGGACATATTATAGCAAAGATTGAATGACGGGGTCGGTGGGCGCGGGTCGGGTGTTTCAGCTGCAATCTGGTCCTATAGTTCGCTCTCGGCGCCATAGATTTTGTGACGCGGGCGCTGCTCCAAGAGCTCGTGCTTGCCAAACGACGCCACCTGCTTGAACACATCACTCTGAAGAAAATTTGTAAAATCAGCGCGTGATTTCCATTCGGAAATGATGGCATACGAGCGCGGGTTTTTGACGTCGCGGTACAGCGCACTTTTGGTATGTCCGGCATTTTGGGACAACAGGTCCATGACTTGATCCACCGTGTCTTGAAAAACTTGCTCTTGACCGGGACGCACCTCGTAATACATTCCGACGGTGACCATTACACGACTCCTTGATCGAAATAGGACTATTAGCCAACGACCGCATCATCGTACAATTCGTTGCGCGTAGGGCACGCTCGCCGCAGTGTGCCGCGCGGGGAACGAAACAGCGTTCGTTCCTTGCCGTCCAAAATCGTGATGCAGATCCTTTTGGCAAAGCTTGCGGGCGTTTGGCAAAAAAATAAAGTAAAATCATTATAGCATGTGTACAAAACGGAGGTTTTTGCGGGGATGAACGATTTGCCAACGCCACGCATGACGACAGCTCCGCTCGAGGCGCGAGCTGCTCTTGCCGACCGCCGCGAGCAAATGCTCTTTGTGGTCTTGCGTAACGCGATTCCAATTATCGGCGTCTTTTTCCTGGGTTGGTCCGCGCAGAATTTGATTGTGCTCTATTTTGTGGATACGCTCGGCGCGATGTGGGCGCTCATTGTGGCGCTCGCGCTGAATTTTCCCGAAGCCAGGACCGCGACGACGCCCCCCGCGCGTTTTGGGCAGTTCGTGACAATGATTCTTGTGGGCTGTTTTCTGGTTGCGTTTCTTGCGATTCCCCTGGGCATGCCGCTCTTTATATTTCTCATGGCGACCGAATGGGACATTTGGGCAGCGTTCGCCGATCAAGGGTTTATCCTGGGTGTTGTCTCAATTGGCGCACTCTCATTGGTGGGAATGCTGCGGCACTATCAGCATATCCAAAAAGTGACACCGGAGGATGCTTCCGTCAAGCGCGATTTTGGCGTCCTGATGACGCGCTGGGTGATAGTGCTCATTGTCATCTATTTCATTGGATTTTTACTGGGACCATGGGGGGCGTATGTCATGGTGCTTGCCTATGCGGCGGGAACGGTCGCGATGGAACTGTATCCACAGTGGTTTTCTGAACTGTTTGGAAAAAGCGGGCGCACGGCAACCGCCCATTCCACCCCTGAATCTACGGACGCCAAACCACGCCGCAAGCTGCGTCGCAAGAGCAAGAGCTAAATTCGCATCAGGTTAAAAAACCCGACCGATCTTTTGGACCGGTCGGGTTTTTAGTTATTCCTCTGCCTCCTGTGCGCCCCAGCGTTCGGGGGAACGCCAGAGACTGGAGAGAATGAGCTCGCGAATAAAAACGAGCTCTTTGGGGAGACGGTCGTAAAGCATCATAAACATCGCCTCGTGCGACAACAGCTCTTGCTGCCACTCGGCGCGATTCACCGACATGAGTTCGTAAAATTGTTCGCGTGTAAAGCTCTCCATCCCGCGCCAGTCCAAATCTTCATAACGCGGCATCCAACCGATGGGGCTTTCGATGCTGGTCGCGCGCCCGCGTGCCCGTTCCACCACCCATTTTAGAATCCGCATGTTTTCGCCAAAACCGGGCCACAAAAAATTGCCCTGCGCGTCGCGGCGAAACCAATTGACGTGAAACATGCGCGGTGGGTTGGGCAAATGCCGCCCAAAATTCAGCCAATGGCTGAAATAGTCGCCCATGTGATAACCCACAAAAGGAATCATGGCAAAGGGATCACGACGCACCTCGCCCAGTTTGCCCGACGCCGCGGCAGTCGTTTCCGAACCCATCGTCGCGGCGGCATAGACCCCATAATTCCAGTTGAATGCTTGATACACCAGCGGCACCGCGGTGGAGCGCCGCCCGCCAAAGATAAAGGCAGAGATACGCACCCCGCGCGGGTCTTCGAGCGCCGAATCAACCGAAGGCGCCTGACTCAGCGGCGCAGTAAAGCGCGAGTTGGGATGCGCGGCGCTGCGCCCACAGCCGGGGCTCCAGTCTTGGCCCGTCCAATCAATCAAGTGCGCGGGCGGCTCTTTGGTCATGCCTTCCCACCACACATCACCGTCATCGGTCAACGCCACATTGGTGAAAATGGTGTTGGCGGCGATTGTCGCCATCGCGTTCGGGTTGGAGTGTTCCGAAGTGCCCACCGCCACGCCAAACATGCCTGCTTCGGGATTGATGGCATACAACTTGCCGTCCTTGCTCGTCTTGATCCAGGCAATATCATCGCCCACGGTCGTTATTTTCCAGCCCTCGTCCTGGAACGCGAGCGGAGGGATCAGCATCGCAAAATTGGTCTTGCCGCAGGCAGACGGAAACGCGGCGGCGACATATGTCTTGGTCCCTTTCGGGTCCTGCACGCCGACAATGAGCATGTGCTCCGCCAGCCATTCTTCATCGCGCGCCAACACGGATGCAATCCGCAGGGCAAAACATTTTTTGCCCAACAGCGCGTTGCCGCCATACCCGCTGCCATACGACCAGATCGCGCGCTCTTCGGGAAAATGGACAATGTATTTGTTGTCCGGATTGCAGGGCCACGGCACATCCGGTGTATCATCAAGCAATGGCACGCCAACCGAATGCATACAGGGGATAAAATCGCCGTCGGGTCCGAGAACGTCATAGACCTTGCTGCCCATGCGCGTCATGATGCGCATGTTCACCGCCACATATGGCGAGTCCGAAAGCTCGACGCCGATGTGCGCGATGGGCGAGCCGAGCGGCCCCATGCTGAACGGAATCACATACATTGTGCGCCCGCGCATACACCCGTCAAAGAGTCGCGTGAGCGTTTCTTTCATTTCCTTTGGGGCGACCCAATTATTGGTGGGACCTGCATCCTGCTTGCTGAGCGAACAAATAAACGTACGGTCTTCGACCCGCGCAACATCCGACGGATCGGAACGCGCGAGAAAACTATTGGGGCGCTTTGCCGGATTCAGGCGGGTAAATGTGCCACTCGCTACCATTTGCTCGGTCAGGGCGTTGTATTCCGCGTCGGAACCATCGCACCAATGCACGCGCGCCGGTTGACACAATGCGACCATTTTAGCGATCCACGCCCGCAACTTTGCGTTGGTCACATAGGAAGGAGTATTCATGGCTCTATTATACAGACAATTTGGATTTATTTTGATTGGGGTGAGCGGAGCGGCGGCAGCACCGCCTCGATTTCGGCGCGATGCGGTTCGAGCCACGGGGGCAAAATCAATTGCTCGCCTAAATGTTTCATATCCTCATCCCGGTCAAAGCCGGGACCATCCGTTGCGAGTTCAAACAGGGTGCCGCCCGGTTCGCGAAAATAGACCGACTGGAACCAAAAGCGGTCAATCAACGGGGTCGGCTGGAGCCCTGCCCGTGCAATCTCCTCGCGCAGTGACATTTCGGCGTCCACATCGTTCGTCCGCCACGCGACATGATGCACCCCCCCCGTGCCCCATTCGCCGCGCGGCATGTTCGGATGTTCCTGCAAATCGGCGATTTTGCCCGAGCTGCCCTCTTGCGCCGCGAAACGACGCCAGCCATTTTCCTCGCCGACAAAATGGAAACCCATGCGCTCGGTGAGCAGCCGTTCTGTGGCGGCGAGACGGCGTTCAAACAAGCGCACCGAATGCATGCCGCGGATTTGATGTTCGGGCGGCACACTGCTCCCATCCCAGACCACAAAGCGTTCGGGGATGTCAGTTTCCACCAGCGCCAGCTCCAGACCGTGCGGGTCGTGGAACGGGAGGACCGTCTCGCCAAAACGCGTCTCGGTCTCGCCATACGCGACCTTGAATTTGTTTAGGCGTTCGCGCCAATAGCTCAAACTGCCGTGTGGCACGGCAAACGAGACATGCACCGCCAGCCCCGTGCCGATGCGCGCGGGCGCCATTTGCGGCCACGGAAAAAAGGTAATGTCACTGCCCGGCGTGCCCACGCCGTCGGCATAAAAAAGGTGATAGGTGTCGGGAACGTCCTGATTCACACTTTTTTTGACGAGCCGCATCCCCAAAACGCCGACATAAAAATCCAGATTTTCCTGCGGGTCACCCGCAATCGCGGTGACGTGGTGAATTCCATTCACGGTTTGCATTCGAACTGCTCCATTTCTGCTGTATTCTCTAGTACTACAACGTTACTTTGCCCTGAAACGGGTATAATTTGCGGTCAAATCCATATGACAGGACCGATTTGCCTTGATTGGACATGTTTCGATCGCGCCGCTCGCCCCCAGCGGACGCAAACCC
>JADZCJ010000096.1 GCA_020851635.1 Anaerolineae bacterium | reverse complement strand
GGGTTTGCGTCCGCTGGGGGCGAGCGGCGCGATCGAAACATGTCCAATCAAGGCAAATCGGTCCTGTCATATGGATTTGACCGCAAATTATACCCGTTTCAGGGCAAAGTAACGTTGTAGTATTAGAATGGTGGTCCTAAACTCGAAATCAAGAATTATGCGCCCCAACCGCGCGCAAACACCGCGCCTTCTTTTTGAACGGGCGTGCGCAGACGGTAAATCCAGCGCACAATTTCCGGGGCGGCGATAAACGCGATAATCAACGCCTGCATGACCGAAATAATGTCAACGGGCACTCCCGCAATGGACTGCATGCGCGTCGCGCCGTTTCGCAATGCGCCAAAGAGCAGCGCGGCGGCAAGCACCCCAAAGGGGTTGGACTTTCCCAACAGGGCAAGGGCGATGGCATCGAACCCATAACCCGGCGAAAACGACGCGGCAAAATAGCGGTTCAGCCCGAGCAGTTCATTGGCGCCCGCCAGTCCCGCCAACCCACCCGACAAACCCATAGTCAGAACGAAAATTCTGCCGACCGCGATCCCCGCATATTTGGCGGCGGTGGGGCTGGCGCCCACCGTCCGAATTTCAAAACCGATCGTTGTTTTCCACAACAGCCAATAGACAAAAAAGACGGCAGCAATCGCCAACGGAAAACCCCAATGCAAACGCACCGGGTTGGGCAAAAACGCCGGAAGCATCGCCGACTCGAGCACACCCGGGCTGCGCGGCGCGCCGCCGCCCGCGTTCATGGGACCGTTCGGACCGACCACCCAATCGGCAAAGCGGAAAATGATATAGTTCATCATGATGGTGTTGATGACTTCATTCACACCCCGCGCTGCCTTTAAATAGCCGGGGATCGCGCCCCAGATCGCGCCGCCGGCGATGCCCGCCAGGAGCGCGACCGGCAAATGCAAGGCCAGAGGCAGACCCGTCACGGCGTACCCGACCAGGGTTGCCGCCAGCGCCCCGGCATACAGCTGCCCCTCGACGCCGATATTAAAAAGCCCGCCTTTGAACCCCACCGCGACCGCCAACCCGGTAAAAATATAGGGTGTGGCTGCGACCAGACTCTCGGCGGGGTCACGCACTGCCCGCAGCAATGGCACGGCATCGCCCGTCGTGATCCAGGTTTGGAACCCGGCAAGCATTGCGACCGGGTCCCCCAGCGCGCCTTGAAAGAGAGCATAGTACGAAGTCCACATGGAATCCCAGATTGCGGCGATCAACTCGACGGGGTGCTGCCAAAACTGAGGCAAGAGCACAAGCACATCAGGGTCGGTAAACGCGATCAAAAGACCGCTGACAATCAACGCGGTAAAGATCGCGAGCACCGGAATGGTGAGGACGTCCAGCGCCGCCCTCCAGAAACCCCCGCTTTTGGAGGGAGCGGTTTCAGATTGCTGAGCGCTCGTTTTCGAATCGGCAGTTGCTTGAGCCATAAGGGTTGGCAGAGGGCATATCGCAAATGGCGAGCCGCGGCGAGTCACCCCGTCGTGTCATCTGCAAGCCCCGTTGATTTGTCAGGCAATTTCGTCTTGCGTTTCGGCTTTTTGTTCGGCAGTCTCTTGCGGAGCGCGCGAGCCGGTCTCGGAGTGAACCCCCGCCATCAAGAGACCGAGCGCTTGTTTGTCCGCATCGTCGGCGTTGATCGTGTCAATGATTTGTCCCTTGAACATGACGGCGATGCGATCGGACAAGGACAGGATTTCATCCAATTCGTTCGAGATCAAAAGGACCGCCGCGCCCTGATCGCGCTTTTCAATGATGCGCTTGTGTATGTATTCGATGCTGCCAACATCAAGCCCGCGCGTGGGCTGAGACGCGATCAATAATTTAATGTCGCGCGAAAATTCGCGCGCGACAATCACCTTTTGTTGATTGCCGCCCGAGAGCGTAGAGGTATTGACATAGATGCTCGGCGTCCGCACATCATATTCCTTGACGCGTTCCAGCGCCGCCTGTTCAATCGCCGCCCGGTTGATGACCAGACCTTTGGCGAACGGCGGGCGATAGTACTCGTTCAATACCAAATTGTCCTCGACCGGAAAGTTCAAGACCAACCCATCCTCCTGGCGGTCTTCCGGAACATGCGCCACATCCAGCTCGGAAATTCGGCGCGGCGTGGCGTGGGTGGTGTCCTGGTCGAGAATGGTCACGCGTCCGCTTTGGACAGTCCGCAGCCCCGTCAGCGCATCCGCCAATTCCGTCTGCCCGTTGCCCTGGACCCCCGCAATGCCCAACACCTCGCCCGCGCGCACCTGAAACGACACGCCGTTGACCATGATGTGTTGGCGCTCGTCCATCACAACCAGATTCTCGACGTTCAGAATCACATCGCGCGGCTTGGCTGGCTCTTTGTCAACCGAAAGAATGACGCTGCGTCCGACCATCATGCGCGCCAGTTCCGCGCTATCGGTGTTCCTGGGATCGGCGCTGCCGACGACCTTGCCCAATCGCAGAACCGTGATGCGGTCCGCCAGTTCCAACACCTCTTTGAGTTTGTGTGTGATAAAAATGATGGAATTGCCCTGCGCTTTGAGATTGCGCAAGACGACAAAGAGGTCTTGAACTTCTTGCGGGGTCAGGACAGCGGTTGGTTCATCGAGAATGAGGATGTGCGCGTCACGGTATAGCAGTTTGATGATTTCGACGCGTTGTTGAATCCCGACCGAGAGGTTTCCAATATAGTCGTTGGGGTTTACTTCCAGCCCGTATTTGACCGAGAGGTCACGGATCTTGGATGCAACCAGTTTGCGGTCAAGCACCACTCCATTCTTGATGCTCTCGTCGCCGAGCATCACATTCTCGGTGACCGTGAAAACAGGGATCAGCATAAAATGCTGATGTACCATGCCAATGCCCTGCGCAATCGCGTCACCCGGACCTACAATATTCACGGTTTTTCCGCGAACGACAATCTCACCCTCGTCCGGTCTGTACAAACCATACAGCACGTTCATCAGGGTTGATTTCCCCGCGCCATTTTCACCCAGCAGCGCGTGGATTTCGCCTTGATTCAACGTCAGGTCAATATGGTCGTTGGCGAGAACACCGGGGAACCGCTTGGTAATCGCGCGCAGTTCAAGGATTGGAGCCATGAGGGTCTATTACCTGGTTTGCATCCGAAAAGTGCTCGAGCCAATCCCGGCTTGCACTTTGGGCAGATTTTCGTCAAAATGAGCGGGATTTTAGGGCTTTTCGGCTGCAAACCACCTAAAAAGAGGGGCGACCGTCTCCGTTTACGCGGTATAGGTCGCCCCTTGTTTTTCGTGGCGCACGTATTGTGTTTTCACATCAATGCGTTTGCCTGCTGTTTTCTATTTCCCTTCGCCCTTTGCCCAGGCGGTGATGTCAATCTTGCCCGCGATGATGTCCGCCTTGATCTGGTCCAACTCGGCTTGCACTTCTGCCGTCACCTTGTCCGCATTCTGATTAAAGGGCGCAATCGAGACCCCGTCATTCTCCAGAGTCCCACTATAGACTCCACCCTTGAACGAACCGTCCGCCATCTGTTTGATCGCGCCAAACACCGCATTGTCAATATTTTTGCGAACGCTCGTCAACAACACCGGGCACGCATCCGGCACGCTGATGCACTGGTCCACATCCACACCAACCGCCAGCACGCCTTCTTCCTTTGCCGCCGTGAACGTGCCGTTTCCCGTCAGACCCGCCACCGGCAAGATCACGTCCGCGCCTTCATCAATCAACGACAATGCCGCTTGCTTGCCCTTTTCCGGGTCCGTGAACGTTGCCGTGAACACGCCGTCGTTCTTGACGGTATCCCAGCCCAACACTTGCACCGTGTCGTTGTGCTTGGAATTCCAATAGTTCACGCCCGCCTGGAACCCCACCATGAAATCTACTACCGGCGGGATGTTCACACCACCATACGTCCCAACCTTTTTGGTCTTGCTCACAGCTGCCGCCAAATAGCCCGCCTGGAACGCCGCTTGCTCGACGCGAAACGTCAACCCCAGCACGTTCGCAATTTCAGTCGCGGAACCACAGTCCTTGCCTTCCACCGCCGTCCCAAAACAGTCCGGATAGGCATAGTCCACAATCGCATACTGGACTTCCGGATTCGCTTTCGCCGACGTTGCCGTCGCCGTCCCCAACAAGAACCCGACGGTGATGATGCCCTTGTAACCCTGGCTGATAAATTCTTCCAGGTTCTTGGCATAGTCCGTCTCTTGTCGCGATTGCAGATATTTTGAATCCGGCGAAATGCCCAATTCCGCTATCGCCCGGTTCAACCCCTGAATCGCCGTATAGTTGAACGACAAATCGTCCGGTCCGCCGGTGTCTGTCACCAAACCGACTTTGAGTGCGCTTGCGCCGCCGGTCGCTGCGGGTGGCACTGCGGTCGCGGCGGGTGGCGCTGCCACGGGCGCGCATGAAGCAATTGCAATGCTGATCACAAGCATCAGCACCATGATTTTCAAAACCTTGCTGGTCATTCTTCTCCTCCATGATTAAGCCCGAATCTACCCACCGGGCTTGGATTTGCTTTGATGTGGAAATGGCGTCTCGTTGCGGAATGTTTGGGTAAGAAACACCCCCTTTCGAACAGAAAGAGTGATGCGTCGGGGAATGCCAACCTCATCGTTGTCACAACAGAATACGAGCTAACTTTCGCCGAACGCGGGGAGGGCTATCCGGGAGATAACATGCGAACGGCGATTAATGCTCAGGTGGGGCGATTATAGCAAATAACAAAAAAAGCGGCAACGCGCTATTTGCTGCCGCGCTTGCGGCGCTGAATAAATTCAAACAGCGCGCCACCTGCCACCCCCAAAGCCGCACCCAGCGCAACGCCCGCCGGCACGTTTCCCAGAGCCGCGCCGACCGCCGTTCCAATCCCCGCGCCGAGCACGGTCGTGAGACCCAATTTACCAACAGCCGAACGCACGGACTTTGAATTGCGTGACATGCTTGTACAAGTAACAAAACCCAACCGCTCTCACGTGCCGTTCACACACTCGAACTCCGAGACCTTTCAGACGGCTATCCCATCAAGACGCGTCGGATCAAGCTTCGGCAGGCGGCGGCGCCGGCTGCTCGCGCGGCTCACGGGGCGCACGCGGCGCTTTGGCAGGCGTTTTGGATTCGGTCTTGGCTGCGGCGACTGCCTTTTTGCCGGGGATTGGTTTGCCTGTGGTGCCTCGAAACAACTTGCCGCGCTTGGTGCGCTTGTCACCTTTACCCATGGATAAACTCCTTTTGATGATCTTGCAATACATCAGCGATTATACAACGTTTCACTGTCCAAATTTCATGGTCCCGCCATCGTTCCCGAGTTGAATCAACAGGGTATCGCCCTCGAACGAATAATTCGCCGCCTGCAAGAGCTGCGCGGTAAAGGTTTGATCGAGCGATTCGTCGCCGCAATACACCAGTGTTGCTTGAATGTTCTTGATCGTCAAGGTGTTTCCGCTGATCGAATAATTTCCCGCGCCAATGTTACAGTCGGCGGTGATCCCAAAGCCGTTGGCGTTGTTGAACCGAATTGTATACAGACTCGGGTCCGGGACCGCAAGCGTTTCGGTCGGCGCAGCCGTTTCCAACCACCTCCAATCTGCGGACAAGAGGAGGCGATAATCTTCCGCCGCTGCTGCGATTGGCGTGGACGCGGGTGGCACCTGCCCACCGTCTGCGGTTTCAGCCGGGGCAGGCGCAGTTTGCGTGCCCTCCGGGGTGGGCAGCGCTTCTGTGGGACCGGGAGACAGAGTTCCCTCCGACGGAACGGTTATCGAAAAGACCAGTCCGTCCAGACGCGAGAGATCGGGACCATATGCCGAATTGGGCAGCACGTTGAGCAGGGAACTCGTTTGCTGCAGATACGTTTTTGGATTCGCTTCGATATAGGCGAGGTGTTCGGGCAGCAGGTCACTGATATCATCCGGCAAAAACGAGGTGCTGGCGGGATATTGGAACGACACAATATATTTGCCATCATTTGTCAAGCCCAGAAACGAATACAAGATCTGCGATGCCAAAACGGGGCTGGCATCCTGCGACCAACGCCCAAGATAGGCGATGCCCGAACCGCCGTTAAAATCCAAATAGCGCACGCGCCCTGCAACATCATTTGTTGCGGGCACCGGCGGCAAAAAGGGCAGAGGGAGTCTGGGCGATGCGGGTTTGTCGCGCAGCAGTGCGCGCAGCTGCGCAAGAGATTGAGAGATCGTGTTGTCACCTGCCGCGTTCCACTGCGCCTGATAATCTTCCACAGGAATCACCTTCAAGCGCGTGATGCCGTCAAATTCGTATGCCAGGTGCGCGGGCGCGCCAACCGGTCCGGGCGGTTCCGAATTGTCATATGGCGCGGCAGACACGACAATGCCCTCAATTTCCTTTCCCAGATCATACGAATTAAAAGTCACGTCATCGAGCCGCAAACCGCCCGGGAGCATTGGCACGGGTGTAGCTGTCAGAGTCACGGCAGCGGTGGGCTTGATCGTCGCCGTTTCCGTCATGACGGCGGTAGGTCCTATCGCAGCTGTTTCGGGCGCGGCGGACGTTGGCAAACCTTGTGCGGTCGCAGTCGGCGTCACTGTGCCGGTTTGTGCCGATACCACCGGCGTGAGCATCACAATCGTCAGGACCATCCCCACGAAAAAAATCACAGTTCGGTTTTTCACAAATTCCTCCCTCTTGAACTATCCCAAAATGAAAGGCGAGCGCACAGCCGCGTCATTTCTGTGATCTTGTACGGCTCCCGGTTGGGCGCTGACGACCATCGCGGGAGCGTTCCCCGATCATTGCGCATAATTGATATGAAACCCTTCGCTAAACGGTGAAAGATGCGTCGGCATCTCTTTGCTGCCGGTTACGACGCTGACACGCCATTCATACACACCCGTGTTTGCCCACCATAAAGCATCACATTCACCGCCGCCGCGATTCGGAAAGAGCGTCACGGTTGTAGATTTGGTCCAATCCGCGAGAGCGAACCAGCGGTCGTGCTCGACGCGCTTGTTTTCGACGAGAAAATATTCACCCTCCGCAAGCGGCGGACCCGCGAGATCCCATTCCAGCACCAATTCGCGCGTGCACCAATATCTCGCGCCATTGGTTGGGACCACAAGCTGAGGCGCGGGGTATTTGTAGGCGGGCGCGGCAGAATTTGCAACCGCCGGAGTATTGATCAGCGGCGTCGAGCCGGGCGCCGGCGCGGGCGCTGTGGATGGCTTGGCAGCGGAAGGGGGGGGGGCGCACAACTGCAGCGTCCGCACGTATCCGACGCCTTCCTGGCGACTTGTCACCGACCAATCTCCATTGACACCCGTCACCGCCAGACGTGCGCCGTTCTCCAGATTTTGCACCACCGGGTACTCGGCGCCCGGTCCCTGATGCATCGTCACGTTTTCACCGCACACCACAAACGCGCGTCGCGCCACGGGGGTTGTCAGCGCCTCGGGCGGCGGCGGGAGCGTCGGCGTTTCGGTGGGGGCTTTGCGCGTCCAGCCCGCCGCCTGCGCGTCATTCAGCGCGCAGAACCAGCGGTCCCCCTTTGTGATCTCGACCACGATGCGCGCATAGCCCTCGTCATTGGGCAAATAGAAATAGCGCGTCCCGTCATTTTCCACATCGCCCTTGACCACACACCCCGGCGGCGGGGTCTCACACCCATCGCGACAACGCGGGTCAGGTGTCGGCGTCGCTTGTTCTGCATCCTGCTCGATCGCCAGGGCAATGCGCGTGGGCAAGAGCGCGTTGATTTCGCCCACCGCGCGTTCGAACATGGCATTAAAATTCAGGCGTTCATTCAAGCCCCATGCCAAAATACCGAGCGCAAACACCAACACAATGGCGACCGCGCTGACAACCAGACATGTTCCACCCGAAGAACGGCGCGCTCCGAAATCCGCCAAATTCGCCTGCGGAATATTGCGCAATGTCGGCGGCGGCGCGGGCGGCTGATACTCGGTCCCGGCTGCGCGTGCGCGATCATATGCCGCGCGTTGGTTTGCGTCACTGAGGACGCGCCATGCTTCATTCATCTCACGCATTCGTTCCAGCGCCAGCGGGGACGAACGCGCGTTGGGGTGGTGTTTCTGCATCAAACGCCGGTATGCCGCGTCAATCTGCGCGACGGTGGCGTCGGGGTTCACGGATAATAGCGAATAATAATCTTTCACAACATACCGACCGGAGACGCCGGGGTGCGAGGTACAAGTGGCATCTCCACTCAACGATTTACAATGCCCGTTGGCACGTGGGTAGAAGCCGTGGCTTGCTGGATTGACGTTTCGGGGCTGTGCTCGCAGCTCCAATAGTTGCGCGCAAAAATCACTTGCGAGCCGCCGATCCAAAACGGATATTTGCACGGCGTGCCCGTTTCGGGGTCATCTCGCGCGATATTTTCCACAAACTCGTTGCCGAGCGCAAACGTCACTTCGAAACAATTGTGCGGCGCGGCGCGACATTCATTTTGGTGAAAACGATTGTTGTTGGAATTGAGATTGCCTTCGCCGTTCATATAATAACAATTGCCGGAATTGACGCAAAAGTTCCTGGCGACCACATTCTGCGCGCAGGCAATACAGACCCACCCTGACGATTCACAGCCCGTGGGCAGAAACCCAGCGTCGGTGCTGCAGCTGCGGTTGTCGCGGTTGAATGTGTTGCCAACAAAATAACTCGCTTCGACGGCAAAATTGTACGAGCCCCAGCCGCTCGAATCATCCAAGCGATTGTTGATCAATTTCAAACCGCGCACTCGCTCCGCCGCAATCCCCGCCACGCCGCCTGCAACGTCGGAATCCATGACCGTCGTGTTTGAGGACCGCACCAGAATCCCACCCCCATAGGCGGCGCCGCCTGTGTTCCCGCCACAATCGGGGTAAAGGCATAACCAACTGTTGGCGTCGCCCGGGTCCGTTGAGCCGCGCACCATTACATTTTGAACATAGAGGCGGTCCCCTTCGAGGATGATACCGTAACCACGTCCTTGACTTTGAATGACCGAGGATTTGTCGCCAAACACGCCAATATCCGAACCGCGCAGAATAAAGGGGCGATAGGTTTGACCGCCGCACAGCTTGATCGAACGGTCAACCACATCGGGCATAGCTTGAGCCGGAGTACAATTTTCCGGCTCGTTCGGAATTTGGACCGAGAGCGCAGCCAGATTCAACGTCCCGGGAACATCAACAGAGATCGTCCTTCCCGGAAGGACCGGGGCGGGCTGCGGCGCAAGCGCCACCTGGGTCGGCGCCGCCGCGGGCTGTGGGAGATTGGTCGGTTCGACCACTGCCGTGGGCGCACCAGCCGAAACTGCCGTCGGCTGTAAAGCCGGTGCGGGCGTGGACTGCGGGGTCACGGTCACGGCGCGCGCGACAACGGCGCGAGTCGGATTCCGTTGGGCGATGCCGGAGGTACGGGGCTGAAACAAGAACGCAATGCCAAAGAACGCGGCGAGCGCGAGGTCTACAATGGCAAAGACGACCATCGCGGTCACGAAAACACGGCGAAGGCTCCAACGGCGGCGGCGCGGCACATTAAAGGGACTCCCCCATGTGTCACGCAGGTAAATGTCTTGGACGAGCCAGGGCGAGGGCTTGCGCTCGCGACGAAACTTCATCGAGCGAAAATCAAAACAGGGGGGCAACGCAAGGTTGCCCGCGCTTGTCGAGTGGTGATGCCGTGATTATAGAGGACAAGAGCGAAACGCCAAAACGGGGGCGCGCAGGCGATTGATCCTCCGAGTCGCACCTGTCAGGTATTCGGACCCGTATGAAGAATTTGCAGGAATTTTGAATAAACAACCGGCGTGCCAAGCGCAACAAGCCGATCACCGCTCTGCAGTTCGGTATCGCCGCGCGGGACAATCGTTTGGTCGCCCCGCTGGACAGCCACGATAACACATTCCTGCGGCAAATCGAGTTCGCGAATTCGCTTGCCTGCCGCATTGTCCGATTCTGTCAGAGACACCTGCATGAGCTCTGTTCGAACGACTGCCTGCATCCGCAGGCGGTCGTGTATGTGTTCTCGGTGCTGTTTTTCTATCATGGCGCTGCCATACGCGCGCACAATATCTCCCCGTCGGAGCAAACCTAGAATCCTTTTAGGATTTCGACGCTCGACTACCGGCAGATGCCCTATATCCATCACAGTCATTTGCCGCAAGGCGTCTTCCAGGGTTTCGTCCGGATACACTGTTATGACATTTTGTGTCGTCATCTCGCCAATCGTCTCGACTTTATTGTGTTCTGCGAGACGGCGTGTCATGTCCGACATGGTCACAACACCATACAGCTCCCCTCCGACGCGGCTCACCAGAAATCCATGATTTGAGCTGGTTTCAAACGCCTCGGTCAAGCGCCCGATGGGGTCGTCCACATGCAAAATGATCAGGTCTTGAAACGAGGTCATGGCTTGTTCAATCGTCAGGGCACGCATCAGATTCGGGTCTTGTGGCTTTTGGATCGCTACCCCGCGCTGCTTGAGTTTAAAAGTATAGACGCTCTCAGGTTTCAAGAACTGCGCCAGCAACGTGCTGACAACGACGGCGAACATGAGCGGCAGAATGATGCGGTAATCGTGCGTCATTTCAAACGGAAGCAAGAGTCCCGTGATCGGCGCCCTGATTGCACCTGCAAGGACCGCGCCCATGCCCACTAGTCCGTACGCCGGCGGCGGCGCAATGTTCGAGCCAAATAAGGTGGAAGCAACCATCCCAAATCCCGCGCCGAGCATTGCGCCAAGAAATAGCGCGGGGGCAAAAAGACCCCCCTGCCCGCCAGAACCGATCGTCAATGGCGTGGCGATCAGTTTCAAGACTACCAGCGAAAACAAAAAGAATGCGCCGCCGCTCACACTGCCTTCAAGCACAACTCCAATCGAGGAATAGCCCGGACCAAGAATCGCCGTCGAGCCAAAATACCCGAGCAGTCCGACCAACAAACCACCCATCGCCGGCTTGAGCCATTCGGTAAATTTCCACGCTTCAAACCATGCTTCGATGCGCTCCAGTAAAAAGACATAGGCAACCGCCACAAGCGCCGCGACGATGCCCAGCACAAGATACAACAAGAGTTCCCATGGCGTGCGCAATTCATATTGGGGAATCTGAAATGCCGGCGCACTCCCCAGGATACTTTGACTTGCGACAGAGCCCGCGACCGCAGCCAAAATGATCCACGCCGTCGAAATGCCCGAAATGCCGCCGAGAATGATCTCGATAGAAAAAAAGACCCCCGTAATCGGTGCGTTAAAGGCGGCGCTCAAACCGGCCGCCGCGCCGCAGCCAACCAGCGTCTTGACGCGCTGCTTGGCAAGTTTCGAGCGTTCTCCGATCAGAGAGCCGATAGTCGAGCCGATTTGAACGCTCGGGTCTTCCGGTCCGGATGCGCCGCCAAAGCCGATGGTCAGGATCGCGCCAATCACGCGCGCGATACTTCCGCGCAAGCCGATCCGTCCATCATGCAATGCCACAGCCTCCATAATACCCGCAACACCCAGTCCCGTTTCAAACCGCCGCGTCACGATGCGCATCCACACGGCGGTGATCAGTCCGCCCAACGCCGGGAGCGCCAGTACTGCCCACGGCATCAATTCCGCAACGGTGCCAAAGTTAAATTTGAACAATGCATCCAGCGTCAACCGAAAAAGCGCGACCCCAAAACCGGTGAGGGTCCCGACGCCGATGGCAACCAACAGCATTAGAGCAGATTCCAAGGACCACGCCCGGTCGTAGGATCGCGCAAACAAGTTGTTTACGCGCTCGGTCACGCTTCGCCACCCATTCTGTATCGTTTGCATGAAATCCAAGTGTATTCCATCCCGCCAAATATTCAAGGACATGCGTCACGATCTTGGACAGTAGGGAACGAACGCCGTTTCGTTCCCCTCCGGCACGCCGCGACGAGTAGGGAACGAACGCCGTTTCGTTCCGTCATAGGCGTTGAGGAGACGCAGACAGGGAACGCTGCGGCGAGCGTTCGTTACGGCTTACGGGCGTAGGGAACGAACGCCGTTTCGTTCCCCTCCGGCACGCCGCGACGAGTAGGGAACGAACGCCGTTTCGTTCCGTCGTAGGCGTTGAGGAGACGCAGACAGGGAACGCTGCGGCGAGCGTTCGTTACGACTTACGGGCGTAGGGAACGAACGCCGTTTCGTTCCCTGCCCGCAGCCAAAAATACGACGCACACCCGTACGCTATGAGCAGAACCGCGGGCTTGCTGCTCCAAAAAAATCGTCTGCACCGGAGAGTGCAGACGACCATTTACGCGCTTGCCAGCAGTTTTTTCAAATACGGCATTTGCTCGTTCGCCGCCCGCTCCCCTTCCTCGATGATATAGGGGATTTTGTCCGTGTCGAACAAACCGATGCGCTGATTAAACTCGGGCAAAATCGGCAGCACCTCACCGTGATGCGCCATCGAATGAAACGCATAGTTGGACTTGAGGAGGTTGTTGGACATGATACTGCTAACCTGGAACGTATAGCGCATGAGCGAATCGAGTTTCCCCTGGTAGGGGCTTTCAAAACCCATCGCCAAAATCACATTCGCGCCTTCCTTGATGGCAACGCCAATCGGAAGCGGATCACTCAAATACCCGTCCACCAACAATTTATCATCCATGCGGTGCGCCTTGAAAATATACGGAATCGCAATGCTGCCGCGAATTGCATCCACCAGACTTCCCCGGGTCAGCACCACCTGTTCCCCGCGCTCGAAATCCGTCGCCGTCAGATAGAGGGGAATCTTGGCATCCTCGATTTTTTTGGCTCCATACGCGGCACGGAAGCGCTCCATCACCAGCGTATCGTCCACCGTTCCAAATTTCTCGTCAAACCCAAACACCTTGGGCATAAAGATCTGCCAGAGCGCCCGCGGATTGTGTTTTGCCGTAACCTCGCGCGTCCACAGGCGCATGCTCATTTCCTGCGATTCTTCCGGCGTATGTCCCAATGCAATCAACGCCGCATAGATCGCGCCGCCGCTGCATCCCACAACCATTCCGACGTCAATGCCCTCGCGCAATAGCGCTTTGTGCATACCGATCGCTGCTGCACATTTTACGCTGCCCGACCCGATTACCAATGCCACTTTTTTCTTGTCGTGTTCCATGAACCATCCTATAGATTCTTGGTCAACACCAGATGATTTCCCCTCTCATCGGTGAAATAACTCACATCGTTCATTGTCTGATAAATAAAATACAACCCGAATCCCGTGGTCGGACGATCATTGAGCAGCGCGTCCACATCCGGCGCCTCAGTCTCGACCGGCTCAAAGGGGTGCCCAAAATCGGTCAAGAGCATGGTTATTTTTTTCGGACCCGGCTGCAGTTCGAGCATAATAGAACCGGGATTCATGCCCTCATAGCCGTGCTGGATCACATTCGTCGCCGCTTCGTCACATGCCAGCTGGAGCTGAAAAGACACATCGTCGGCGATGCCCAGCTGCTTGCAGGTCTGCGCGATAAAACCGCGAAACACAGCGAGCGCATCCAGTTCAGCCGCGCGGGTGATAATAAGATTGTCGCGCATATTAATATTTGGCGTCGGGAAACGTTTGCGCCGCCGCGTGTTTGCCGACCACCTTGATCATCCGCAAATCCCGCCATCGTTCCCCGATATGCTCGAGGATGCCGTCATGAATCGCCCACGCCCTGCCCCGCACCGTTTGCCATGCCTCCGGCGAACGAAAGGGCGTACTGCCATCGAGCGCGGCGCGCAAAGCCCCGCCCGGTTGAAACTCGCGGTGAATCTGGTCCATCAATTTGTGTCCCCGCACATAGGCAAAGCCGCGCCTTTCAAAAATCCATGCCGAAGCATAGGTCAACGGCTCCAGCGACACGGCTTGACGAGCACAGAGCGCCAAAAAGACATCCAACTGATGGAGCACCTCGCGCGCCATGCCCATGCCTGCCCGCACCTGCGCGGGAGCGAGACCCGCCCGCATCGCGCGTTCTTCTTCGCGCAGATTGCGCGTAATCGTGCCCCAGTGCGTCTTGGTCCCCTGCTCGTCAAGCTCGATGCCAAATTTCTCGGCAAAGGGGTCGTTCAGCAATATCAAGTTCAGGTCAATGCCGTTCGTGGAATTGTCCTGAAGCTCGAGCACAAAATAGGCATCGCTCGGGTCCTCCGGGTTGTTGAGCGAGATATTGACCTTGCCCGAATCCTCCGGCGCATACAGCTCGAGCTGATACCCGTTTCCGCGCCACAGAATCGGGTTAATGCCCAACCGTCCCAAGAGTTCGGGCGGAACCAACGTGCGATAAAAGCGTTGTTTTGCATCATACGGCAGCGCGTTGATCGTGCGGATGCCAAGCGGAAACTGGGCATCGCCCAGCCATTCCTGGATAGTGAGAGGTTTGGGTTCGGGGACAACCTTGGGGGATTCTTGCTTTAATCGCAGCGCGCGAAACATGGAGGGAAAATTCAAGGCGGGCGCACTTGCGCCCGCCCCGTCTCAGGCGTAGCTGGCAACAGCCGAGTCAGCATCGGGAAAGGATTTTATGATGCTCATGAAACCTGAAAGGTCCAGCACTTTTTTGACGTTCGTCTGCACACCCGCAAAGCGCAAATCGCCGCCCTTGCTGCGCGCCTCCTTGGCAGCGTTGAGCAGCACCCGCAGTCCCGCGCTGCTTGTGTATTCGAGTCCCGTCAAATCGGCGACCAGTTTTGCGTTACCCTGGCGTAATTGGGTCGAAAGCGCATCCGCCAGTTCGGGGGCAGTCAGCGCATCCAGATTTCCATTCACTGCCACTACTCGCACATCACCTTTTGCTGTGGTGTTTAATTCCATACAATTCGGTTCTCCTATACGAGATAACCCTTTGGAGGGGTTGGCGACGCATCAGCCGAGCGCCGCCAGCGCGCTTGCCGTGTCGCTATACGTTGGAATAATATTCTTGAGTCCCGCCAAATCCAGCACCCTGTCCACGCGCGGGGTCGGGTTAATCAGCGCCAACGTCGGCTTGGCTGTCGCCGGCGCGCTGCGCGCATCGTCCAGCGTTTTCAGCACCGCCCACCCGTTCTCGGGGTCCGGCGCGCGTTCGCCCCTCAGCAGTTTGGTGATCGCATTCAACGCCACCAGCCCGGAACTGCTCATGTATTCGCAGCCGCTGATCTCTAGCGCGACGCGCTCTACGCCCTGGGGAATAAGGGTTTCCACCTGTTCGATCAGCTGTTTGAAATTGGATCCGTCCACGCTTCCCTTGACGTGAATCACGGCAATATTACCGGAGGGTCGTTCGATTTGGAGTTCCATAAAACCATACCTTTCAGGAATGTTGAGAATTCGCCGCATTGTCAGCACATTGCCATTCACCGCGTCAAACTCGAAATCTACTTGGTCCATCAACTGACGCATAAAATACAAACCCAATCCACCCGCAGGGCGCTCTTCGAGCGGACCGGTCAAACTCGGCTCCGGGATGCGCGAGGGATCAAACGAACGTCCCTGATAATGCAGACGTGTCACTACTTGGGCGTCTTGGCGCCACATGGTCAGAGTGATACGCCCCTGTCCGGTCTCGAACGCGTGATTGAAAATATTGGTAGCCGCTTCGTCGGTTGCAAGCTCGCAGGCAAACGCATCCTCTTGATTGCCGCCCAATACTTGCGCCGTCTCGACAACAAATTCGCGCATCAGCGCCAGCTGTTCGAGCGAGCCCTCAAAAGTGCGCGTGAGCCGCAAAGGAGATCGAGTCACACCGGCGCGAGCTCGCATTCCTTTTTGGAAATGAGGTTCAACTGGACTCAAAACGCCGCCACCGCATCCTTGAGATCGGAACGAATATCCAGAAACATATCCAAGCCACTCATTTTGAGCGTATCCTTCACACGCGGTCGCGGCGCAAGCAGCTTGAGGTGCGGCGACTTGTAGGTCCCATTGACAAGCCCTTTGGTCACAGTCGCCTGGTCTTCGTTCTTGGCGCGCAGCAGATTGTAAATATGATTCAGCGCGCGCAGTCCTGCGCTGCTCATATAAGGCACCTCATTCAGGTCCACCAGCAAATCCTGCGTGCCGCCGGAAATCAATTTCTCTGCCTCGTTCTGGAATGTCAGAAAAGTTGTCGAGTCAAGATTCCCCTTGACATGCAAAACAGTTACCGGCACCCGACCTTGTTCTGTTGTCACTGCAAGTTCCATAGACCTCCTTGTGGCGCAGCGTTGAACGGTCCGGAGCAAATGTCAATGTCTCTTGAACGTTTGCAGTCCGTGTCAGACTGCCCTACAATACGCAGCACGCTGGCGGAATAGCCCCGTCTATTTATTTCAGAGCACAACTGCAAGGCACAAGTGTATTACACGACATCGAACTTGCGCCGGCTGACTCTGACACGCCATACTGACAATCCCGCGGTGATTCTATTATCGTTCTACGCCGACTGTCAAGAGGAACAAAACTACAGTGTCCGAAACCGAAGCATTACTGGCGCGCATCCCCCTATTTTCGAGTCTGCCTGAAAGCGAAATTCGCCATCTTGCCAAGAGTCTTGTCCTCCGCCGGGTGCCTCCCAAGACCATTCTTTTTCATGAAGGCGATCTGGGACAACATTTCTATATCTTGCGCGCCGGCGAGCTCGAGATCGTCAAGGGCATCGGCACGGGAGACGAGCGCATCATCAATCAGCGGCATCCCGGTGATTTTGTGGGCGAAATGAGTTTGTTTAACCGCGACGGCAGGCGCACCGCCAGCGTTCGCTCCAGGGGCGCGGTCCAGGCGTGGGAAATGACTCGCGCCGACTTTGATGCGCTGCTCGCCCGCCAACCCGACCTTGCCTATGAAATGGTGCGCGTCCTCTCGACTCGCCTGACCGATGCGCACAACAATGCAATGGCGGACCTCATCGCCAAAAACCGCAAACTCGAGGAAACCAACGCCGAGCTTGCGTTGGCGTATCGGAACCTTCAGGCGGCACAGGTGCAAATCATCGAAAAAGAAAAATTGGAGCGCGAATTGCAGCTGGCAGCCGAGATTCAGACGAGTCTCTTGCCGCGCGATCTGCCCAGACTGCAGGAATTTTCCTTTGGCGCCAACATGGTGCCCGCCCGCGCCGTCGGCGGTGATTTTTATGACTTTATTCCGCTGAGCAAGGATGCGCTGGCGATTGTGATCGGCGATGTGAGCGACAAGGGCGTGCCCGCCGCCCTTTTTATGGCGCAAACACATGCCCTCATTCGGTCCGAAGCGCGTCAGAGTCGTTCGCCGCGTGAAACGCTGGAACGCGTCAACCGATACTTGATGGAAATGAACGCGTCGGGACTGTTTGTCACGGCGCTTTATGGAGTCCTGGACCGCGTGACTCGCGAATTTCAATACGCACGGGCGGGACACGAACTGCCCATTTTGCGGGACGCCGATGGCAATGTTCACACCCCCCCGCAGGGCCAGGGCGCGCCGCTCGGACTGTTTGATTTTGTCTTGTTGGACGAAGGCAGATTCACGCTGCCTTGTGGCACGACCATGCTCCTGGTCACCGATGGTGTGACCGAGGCGCTAAACTCTGAACGAGAGCAGTTCGGCAGCGAGCGCATAAACGCCCTCCTCGTCGAGGACTCGACCTCCGATGCCCAGACATTGTGCAACAATTTTCTCGCCTCGGTCAATGCCTTTCGGGGCGAGGCGCCGGTGCACGACGACATCACGATTGTCGCGGTTTCCGCAAGTTAAACCCCTTTGAGGATTCACCTCAAAGGGGTTTTTATTTACGGACAAATCGAGAAATTGAACCAGAGGTTCTCTCCGTTTGTCTGGAGAAACGGGATGCGCGCTTTTTCCTGCGTCTCGCGAATCACCTTGGCGAGTCGCGGTTCACAAGCCCCAATCTGCCGAATGGTATATTCCGCACCCGAGATTTCACTTTCGCCGACGGCAATCGTGACGGGCAGACACGGAGTGATGCCGGTGGAAGTGCGCGTATTTTCGAGCGTAAAAAGCTCTACACACCAATTATAGCTCTGCGGCGCGCCGGTGGTGTTGAGAAAGCGGGCGCCAAAGATAATCGGATTTCCTGCCCGCGGCTGTGCGGGCTGGACGCTGATGTTTTGCACATAGACGCCGGGCGGCGCATTCGGCGTCGCGCTCGCCTCGGGGGTTGAGGTGAATGGAATTCGTGTCGCGCTCGGCGGCGCAAGAGTGTCTGTGGGCGGAACGGGTGCCAGCGTGGGGACGACTGCGGTTGGCTGGGGCGCCGTGGTCGGCTGCACGACAGTGACAGACACACGCCGCGTGACCCGACCTCCGCAGCCCGTTGCTGTCAAGACGTAGGTTGTGGACTCGCTCGGCTCTACCACCGTCGAGCCGTTGGTGTTTACCGCGCCCACATCGGGCGCGATTGAAACATCCGAGACCCGCACCGCATTTTCCCAATGCAGCAAGACCCCTTCGTTCGGCGCGGTGGTTTCTTTGGACGCCCGAAAATTTATTTCCGGCGGTCCCTGACAAATGACGGCGGCGGCGCTCGTCCCTACGGCGGCGGCGGTCTCGCGCAGCGCAATCAGCGTGGGTGCCACGGTCGCCGAGCCGGTTGGCTGGGGCGCCGCCAAAATGGCTTGCGACAAATTTTGCGCTTCTTGCGCTTTTTGGTTCAACTGCTGTTGACTGCGCAGCAAATTCAACCCCAGCGCGCCAATGATCAGCAGGACCCCGAGCGCGGCGGCGATGGCGGCGAAAAATGTGAATCGGTTGCGTCGCTGTTGCAAATATCTCTGTCTCCAATCCAGCATCGCCGGGGCAAGCACATCGTGAAAGATTTCATAGCGCGTCGGTGCGTTCAATTGGTCCGGCGGCGGAGCCACCGGACGCAGAATCCGAATGCCCGACGCGGACATTTTTTCCAGGACTGGGGTGAGCTGCTTTTCGCTCGTGTGAGTATATTCGGCGAGGTCGCGCGCGGTATGGGCAATTTTGGTCCCCGACGGCGTCACCAGATAATGAAACATCCCCGCCGCCATCTTGCGCTCTGCAGGCGGCAGCGCGCCCAGAGTATTATCCAGATGCGTGCGTACGATACGTTCCGCGCCACCCAAACGGTGCAGCGTTTCCAGCCGCAGGGTGTGCGAACCACTCCGCAGCTCCTCGTCCCAGAGCCGCGTCATGACGAGCTGGAGAAACGGGGTTTCGATCCGCTCGATGCTCGCGGCGCGCGCGGCGGGGTCCCGCTCACTCTTGATGACCCCAATGCCCGTGTCGGTCAGGGAAACCCTCCCCGTTTTCACCTGATCGAGCACCGTCTCCACCAGCGCCGGCTCGATGCTTATTTTGGATGCCGGGTCGGGCTTGGCGCGATTGTATTCATCTATCGGTTTGATGATGGCGTCGCGCGCCGCCTCGCGGTCGAGATGGTCAATGCGAATATAATTGTCAAAGAGCGTGGGAATCCGCCCCTCAAAGACATCGAGTTTGGCAACCGCATCTTCACGGATCGAAACCACAAAATTGACGCGGGCAGCAGAATCGGTGACGACGCGCGAGAATTCGTCTACGAACGAACCGGGACCCTCCTCGGTCGGATGATACAGAAACAGGTCTTCGAACTGGTCCAGCAGGATCAGCAGGTCGCCGCCGACGCGTTCCGCCCAGGTTTTGAGCTGGTCGTCCAGAGATTTGGCGCGCTCTTGCTGACTCTCTTCAAAGGTGCTGCCCAGCAGCGCCTCGACTTTGGAGCGGACGGCGCGCAGCAATCCCGCTACCGGGTCGTCGCGCCATTGATTGAAATAAATGACCGCAAATTCGGGCGTGCCCCGTTTCTGCAGATTCTGCAGGGAGCGCAGATTTAGAAAATGCACCACGCCCGCGCCGACGACCGAACTCTTGCCCACCCCGCTCGGACCATAGAGCAGGGTAAAACGAGACGAGCGCAAATTTGCCACAATGATCGCGCGTTCGGCGTCGCGGCCAAAAAAGAGCGCGGCATCGTCGTCGGTGTAGGGTACCAGTCCTTTGTAGGGAGCGGTGGGGATTTTGCGCGGGTCGGTTTTCGTCGAGCCGTTGTGGGAGGGTCCGGGCTGGGTCATTCATTATCCCCCGGTTCCAGGTTTTCCACCCGCTCTTGCAAGCCCTCGATATAATCGTCAAGCGGCATCTTGATAATGTCCACATCGCGCAGGCGCCAAAATTCCTGTTCGAGCGGCTGGGGTTTTTCAGCCATGAGGTTGGTCTCGGAAACCGCCCACGCCTTGTATTTGAATTTCTGTTCGCCCCAGATGCGATGCAGGATCACGCGCAGGTTCCAATCGCGCAGTGAATAACCCAAAAACAAAAAGTGGCTCCAGCTCATACGTTCGAGCAGCTGCGCGGGCAGCTGCTGGGCAATATCCTTGTGCGCCAGATAATCTATATAATGGTCTTCGGTGATCACATAGCTGTCGCGGGCGCGATTTTGCCGGTCCACCACCCCATGGATCTTGAGAATGATCGTTCGTTCTTCAGGGGCGAGTCCCAGATACTTGTTCGGCTTGTCAATGGGTCGCGCTTTGCCGTCGGGCGCGGTATGCAGAAATTTGCCGCGCGCTTCTCCTTCGGCAATATACGTGACCAGGTCAACCGGCTCGTTCATGGCGCGAAACGCCCGCGTTAGCGCATCGTCAAAATTCGTCGTCACAATCAACAGCTCGGGCGGGTATCCGCGCTCGCGCAACAGACGCGGCAGAGCTGCAAAAAACATGTGCAGCGGGGTTGGCGGGTATTCCATCTTGAACACTTTGCGGAGCTCGTCATACAAAGGTCCGATACCCGCTTTCACGGCGGCAAACTGTGACACACGCACCAAATCGCGCGGCTCATTCGAAGGATAATCAAACGTGCGCGCGAGATGCTCTGACAGTTCCGCGCCGATCGGCAAGAAATCAGACTGACCGAATTGCCACGGTTTATCGGTTGGGCGCCCGACCAGATTCACACTCGCGCCCAAAAACGGCACGACGCGATTTTCCGAGAGCGAACGGACTACCGTTTCAAAATGCCCCTTGTAAGAATCCAAAACATTTAGCGGGGGAAAATCGGACGCTAGATCGGGGACGACGAGCTGAAAGATATGTTCGGGAATTTTTAATCCTTTGAGACGATGTTTGCCCAGATCGCGCAAAGCGGCGCGCTCGGGCAGCGCTCCTTCGACAATCTCGACCGTCTCATTCGAGACCAGAATCTCGCCGCCGTGTCCGGCGGACATGATGCGCGCCACGCGATTCAGCGTGTGACTGACGGCATAGTCCGAACCGAGCCACTCTTCGGGTCCCGTATGAATCCCCATGCGGACGCGCAGAGGTCCGGTTTCACCCCAGGACCCATCGCGCAGCGCGCGCTGCGCATCGAGCGCGCTGTTAAGCGCTTGCGACGGCGAAACAAACGCGGCTTGGAAAGCGTCGCCGATTTGCTTGAACGCATAGCCGTCATATTTGGCGATGGCAAAATGCAGGATTTGGTCGTGCATCGCCAGCGCGCGTTTCATCGCTTCGGGCATTTTTTCCCAAAGCGCCGTGCTTCCTTCAATATCTGTAAATAAAAAGGTGACAAGCCCGCTGGGGGGAACACCGTTGGCAGAGTCCATATAGCTCCGATTGACTTGACCACTAGCAGGTTGTCGGAGTGAAATCAAATCATAGTTGTTTTAGAGATACTACGACGCGCGTTCATAGTTACAAATGAGGTCTCTCCGACAACCTGCTAGAGGGTCCGGACGTTGTTTGTACCGAGTTGCATGATTTCGTACTCGATTGACCGGACTGGCAACACTGCGAGTGGGAAAGAGAGGGCCGGGCTTGTGTATCGCAAGCGCTCTTTCATATTTTTTCATGCCCTGTGCGTTTTGTCAAATACCATTTGGCACACACCCGCAAAGACGGCTTTTCTACGGCTGTGCGCCACAATTATGCACAATAAGGAACGAACGCCGTTTCGTGCCCCGCGAGGCGCGCGGCGACGGCGGACATGCTATAATCTTGAAATCACAAGGAGGATGCTCGATGTCCACCCCCGAACGCTTTCACGTATCCAACCCCAATCTCATCCACGACAACATCCAGGGTGAAGTTATTCTGCTCAACCTGGACACCGGGACGTATTATCAGGTGCAGGGCGCCGGTGTATGGGTATGGAATTTGCTGGCCGCGGGAGTGTCGCTGCCAGAGATCGCAGCCCATCTGACGCGCCGCTATCCGAACGACGCGCCCGCGATTGAAAGCGGACTTGGGCAGTTTGTGCATGATTTGGAACAGGAACAAATCATCGCCTCGCTAAATTCTGATGCCCCTGCACCCGCCATTCCTCCTGCAATGGACCCGGCGCAGCCATCCGACTCGAATTTCCAAGCTCCCGTCCTCTTGAAATATACGGATATGCAATCCCTGCTGCTCCTTGATCCGATACATGATGTTGACACACCCGGGTGGCCCCTCTCGAAAGGAAACGACAAGACAGGGTGAGCACAGCTCCGGCTGCGAGACAAAACGCTCCCGAATTTGTCGAGACGCTGCAAGCCGCGTTTGAGCGGGCGTGTCGGGGGTCTGACCGGATCGAGCGCGATTTTGGAATCGGACCGCTCTCGTTTCGCCTGCGCGTGGCGAACGCAGCTCTGGCGGAACAAATGACCCGCGCGCTGGAGCATTTGTCGCTTCCAACCGTTCAAAACCCCGACCTGACCGTGCTGTTGTGGGATGACGTGACCACTCACACCAAGCTGCCGCCGCTCCCCTGGCATTCGCTGCCGACCCGGCTTCAATTCGAGACGATTCAGCAGCTGAATACGTCCCGGATTTATCTCAGTTTTAACGAATATGGCGGGATCCTGAACGGATATGACACTGCGAGCAATACTGCCTTTTTCTGGCTTGAGGACGGGCAGAATGTGCCCACGCATGAATGGAGCACACCGCTGCGGAACATTTTGCATTGGTTCTTGATGCGACACGGCGCGCATTTTATCCACAGCGGCGCTGTGGGACTGCCCTTCGGCGGTGTCTTGCTCGCGGGCAAAGGCGGCTCGGGAAAATCAACCACGGCGGTGGAATGTCTGAACTCGCCTCTGCAGTATGCGGCGGATGATTATTGTGTCGTGACCGCCAACCCACCCACCGTTTACAGTCTTTATTCTTCCGCCAAACTGCACGGCGACAACCTGGCGCGAGTCCCGCACGTCTTTCCCGTCGTCGCAAACAGGCACGAGCTGCGCACGGAAAAAGCGACTGTGCTTTTACAAGATAAGTGGAATGAAAAACTCGTGCTCCAAATGCCGCTGCGCGCGATCTTGCTGCCGCGCGTTTGCGGCGGGCGCGATACCACGCTCACCCCCGCATCCGCTTTGGATGCCATCCGCGCGCTGACCATGAGCACCATTTCTTTTTTGCCACGCATCGACGCCGCGACGGTCCGGCGGCTCAACCATCTGGTCGCCTCTCTGCCTCTCTTTCATCTTTGCCTGGGGACAGATATGGCACAGGTGCCGCAAACAATTTCTCGCCTGCTCGAACGGCTAGTGCATCATTAACAAAGTATTTGTGAGAACATCGAGATGGTGCTATGGTGTGCGGTATGCTACCACCACTCTTTGTCCGAGCACTCACCCGCGCCGAGCGCAAGGCGCTGAAAAAGGGCTTG
>JADZCJ010000095.1 GCA_020851635.1 Anaerolineae bacterium | reverse complement strand
TTCGGGATCACTATCTTGCTGACACACCTTACATTCGCACGCATGAAGTGGACGGATTGAAGTGGACATGCTCATCCTCGCAACAGAATTTCGCTGAGTATAGCATGTTCGGGAACTTATTGTTTAATGAACCCTTACCCTCGACCCCGATGATCTATTACGGCGAAGAAATCGGCATGCCGGGCGACAAGACCGACGGCGACAAGACAGTGCGCGAACCGATGGACTGGTACGGCTCAGAATCAGGGACCGGCATGACGACCTGGTACAGACCCGACACGGGTTTCAATCAGCCCGACGACGGGATTTCAGTCGAGGAACAGCAAGCCAAGCCCGCCTCGCTGCTCGAACACTATCGCGCGCTCATAGCCCTCCGCGAGCAGCATCCTGTCTTGCGGACGGGCGAATTTGTCCCCCTGCCGCTTGCGAGCAGCTCCGGGGTAGTCGCGTTTCTGCGGCGCGACCCGGACGAGACTATACTTGTCCTGCTCAATTTTGACACCCAATCTGTCTCTATTCCACTGCAATCCGGCGAGCTCCCCGCCAATCCGGCTGGATTCACCAATTTGCTGACAGGTGATACACTGTTGCCGCCCACCGCCGACGATCTGTTCATTGTCGTCCCTCCGCTCGACGCCCAATTGCTTGTCGTCAACAAATAAATCCATGAGAGAAACACGAATTTCGTTCCTGGAAAGGATCACACCTTTTGTCGTCCTTTTGCTGCTGCTCGTCGCCTGTGGGGGTGATACACCCGCGCCGCCGGGCTTGCCCGAGGGCGGCACACCCGCCTCCACGACCCGCGAACCTCACGTCACCCTTACGCCCGAGATTCGACGCGCTGCGACCGTATCCCCCACGCGCGCTTTCGCCGGCGCGAATGGGCTGAAAATCGTCTTTTTGTTGTCTGCCATAGATTCGCCGCGTCAGGAACTCTTTGAACAGCTCTTGATTGACAATACCAGGGGTATTACGGGGACCGTGCGTATCGAAACCGCCGACAATGACCCGGCGACCCAGCGCGCCCAGGTCGAAGCGGCGCTCGAAGAGGGCGCGCCCATTCTGGTAATTCAACCCGTGGACGCCGACCTTGCGGGCATGTATGTGGACGCCGCGCACAAAGCGGGCGCCAAGGTCATTGCGTTTGATCGCCTCATCAACACCCGCGATCTGGATGCCTATGTATCACATGATCTCGCCCAAATCGGACGCGCCCAGGCGCAGGCGGCGCTCGATTGGCTCACCGCGGGCAAGGTGAAAAAGCCGTGGAACGTAGTTTTGCTCGAAGGCGCGGCAGGCGACCCGATTGCCTCGCGGATCACGCGCGGCTATCGCGAGACCCTCGACCCGCTCATCCAGAAAAAACAGGTGGTCATTCTGGCTGATCGCGCGGTCGCCGACGAAAACGCCGCACAGACGGCGATGGCGGAAGAACTGGCGCGCGGCAAAAACAACGTTCAGGCAGTCCTGGCAAACAACTCGGCGCTGGCGCGCGGGGCGCTGACGGCGCTCGACGAGGCAAAACTCACCGGCAAAGTTTTTGTCGCAGGCGCAGGTGCTGACCCCCAAAACTATGCCGCGTTGTGCAGCGGCGCGCAGAACCTCGATCTGACGCTCGATGATACCGCGCTCGCGCGTTCGGTCGCGCGCCTCGCCCTCACGCTGGCGGATGATGGCGCGCCTGCCGACTCGCATCTCCAGAGCCGCACCATCCGCATTGATGATCGGGATGTGTATCAGGTTGCCATCCCCGCTCGCATCGTCACTTCCGACACCATTCAAGCGGCGTTGGTGCAATCGGGTATCGTGAGCTCGGGTCAACTTGGCGCTTGTTTTGCGCCGCTTGTTGCGGGGGCGAGCGCGCCCGAAACCGGTTTGCGCGGCGAATTGACCGTCTGGATGCAAGAAGATGCAGCAAGCCCAGAATATGCGTATCTTGCCAACCTCGCAGGCGCATTCATGGCAGCCAACCCCGGCGTCGAGATCAAACTCTTGCCCCAAGACGCCCAAACGGTCCGCGATACGTTTGCGGACTCGAATGATGGGGTAGACCTGTTGTGGACCACCAACGAAGAGATTCAACAGTTTGCGGCAAGTGATTTGCTGCGGGCGATGGATTTCATCACACCTTCGCTCTATGCCGAGCCCGCGATTGCCGGCGGCACGCGCGACGGCTTTTTGTATGGCGCTCCCGTTCACACGGGTAACAATCTCGTCCTCTATTACAACAAGAAACTCTTGCGCGAACCTCCGCGCGATACGGACGCGCTCATCCGTTTGGGCGCCACTCTGACCAAAGAGCCGCTGGGGCAATATGCGCTGGTTTATGACACGACTAACCCTTTCTGGCTCATGCCTTGGTTGGCAGCTTTCAAGGGCGGAGTGGTGGCAGAAGACGGACAAACGCCCACGCTCGACACGCGCGCCATGACCGAAACGCTGACACTGCTCAAGACCTTGAAAGACAAAAAAGTTGTCTCACCCGACGCCGATCACATCATTGCGGACGCCATCTTTTCCGAAGGGCGCGCCGCCATGATCATTAACGGCGACGAGGCGCTTCCCGCGTATCTCGCCAAATTCGACACAAACCTCGGCGTTACGCGTCTGCCGCAGGTTTCCAAGAACGAACTGCCTCGCCCCTATACGGGCGGCGCCTATTTTGCCATGCCCGCCGGTGCCAGCGGCGCAAAACTGGAAATTGCCAAAGCGTTCATCCGTTTTGTCACCTCCAAACCGATTCAACTCGACATGGCAAAAAAGTTTCGTCGTCTGCCCGCGCTCAACAGCGCGCTGACCGATCCGGCGCTGACCAACGATGCAATCCTCAAGGGGTTGAACGACCAGATGCAGCTCGGCATTGCGCCGCCCGACTCGGTCATCCTGACGTGCATCTGGGATGCGATCCGCCCTAACCAGTTGGGTGTCTTGAACGCCAATACCCCGCCGGACGAGGCAGCTCGCGCGATGCAGTCCACCGCCGAAGCGTGTATCGAAAACCTTCGCTAAAGCAAAAACCCGTCTCGTGCGCCGAGCGCAAGAGACGGGTTTGCAATCTGTTCCTGGATTTACGGAATGGGAACGAGTTCGAGCGGAAAAAATCTGACCAGCTCTTCCCCGGTGTCCTGTGTCTTGAGGTTGCGAAACGTGCCGTCCGCCTCTTGCTTGTAGACCAGCACGGCAAGCGAATACGCGCCCGGCGGCAGCGCTGTTCCCGGTAATAACTCGTAATAGTCTCCAACCACCGCGCCGCGGGTCCATTCAGAGGTCGGAGCCGCGCCAAGCACCGGATGGGTGTTGTCCGCTTGCGCCACCGTTTCGCCCGCCCGGTTTACAAGACGCACCGAGATCCTATAGTCATCGTCAATCAGTCGGCGGGCGCGCCAATAAAGCAGGATGGGCAGGGGTTTTCCCGGCTGCGCGGTCGAGGAGAGCGGCGCAAATCCCTCAAGCGCGATACCGGCGCGAAAAACGCGCTTGAAGCGCACTGCCTTGTCCGGCAGCGTGCCCTCCGGCTCGCGCAGGATGCGGATCAATGGTCCCTCCATAGTCAAAAAATATTCTCGTCCCAGGTCCGGTATGGCGCGCGTGACATAGACCGGGCGTCCCTCTTTCCATGCCTGCCCCACCCATTCCGGCAGACTGGCATCAATCGGATAATGAAATTCGGCGCCTTGCCATGCCCCGTCCACCAGTTGGCTATACCAAAAGGCGGCGATGTGCTCCCATTCGCCAATGACCATCGCGCGTTTCGGATTTGTGTTTGGGGGATGGGTGAGTCTTGCCGCCATCTCTTGCCGCAGCTCAAAGCGATAGGCGTCCAATAATGGCTCGGAGGATGGATGCAGCGCCAAACCGACTGGAACGGTTTGGCGCAGCAGATACCCGGCAACTCCAAGCGCGATGACATTCCCTGCCAGCCGCAAGGAGATGCTGTTGCCCTGTCCCTCAACAAGACGCGCCAGTTGAACAAGCGCAACGCCGATCCCCAGCGCAAGCACAAAATTGACCGGAATCAAATAAAAGACGCTCAACTTTTCATTGTCATAGGTCAATGTGAACCCCGTCAAGGTGAGCGCAACCAACAGCAAGAAAACTGCCTCGCGCCAACGCCTGGCGAGCAGCCAGCCCACTCCCGCCGCCGCCAATACGAGCCCGGGCAAGGTGAATTGTGAGACAAGAAATTCGCCGAGCTGTCCGACCCGGTCTATCAAATCCGGCAGCGGCACCGCGCCCACCAGCTCGGCTTGACCGCGTGCCAGCGCGAGGTCCAAAAAGTGTTCGAGTGAATCAACTTGCTGAAACACATAGGGCGGCTGCGCCGCGCTGCGTATCGGAAGATAGAGATACAACAGCAGTCCCGGCACGACGGCAAGACCTGCCACAAGCCAGGCGCGCCCATCCCGCACAAGCGCCGGGCGCGTGCTGACAACATACAACACCAAAATGGGCGCTATCAACAGAGTTGTAAGGTGATGGGCTTGACTCAACCCCACCGTGAACCATATCAGGAACCATTGCAGCCCGCTTGCCGCGCGACGGTTCACCGCATCGCTCCACCAAAGCGCAGCCGCAAAAATGGCGATGACGAATGTTCCGTTGAGTGAACGGACCCCCGCGCGCGTCGCCCACTCCCAATAAAGACTCGAACACGCCAGCAGCGCCCCCGCAATCAACCCGCCCAGCCATTTCCCTGACAGCTGTCGCCCAATCCAGACTGTTCCCCCAATCCCGAGCGCCGATGTGACTGCCGAGAGGAGGTTCATGCGGTATGCGACGCTGTCTATCGAGACGAGATGGATCCACAGGTTGCCTAAAAGGGCATACAGAGGATAGCCCGTATAGTGAAAGATTCCCAGCACATACGGGACGACTTGCGCTTCGGCGGAATCTCCGCCAAGCAGCCCCGGCTGCAGCGTAACCACATACAGCGCCAAGCAAGCCCCCGCCGCACCGATGGGCAGCAGCCAGCGCGTATTTCCTGCGAGGAATTTATTTGAGGAAACGGAATCAAGAAAAACTGACATCTCTTGCGCAAATTGCGTCACGGGAGCAGTCCACGATAAAAGCTCCTGCTTGGCTCCTCATTCCACCATCACCCGCAGTCGTTTTGGCAAAATCTCTACCTGCATCCGCCGCGCGTTCGCAAACGGCATCTCTCCGTCGCATTCCATAATCATCGCGTCGGGCGCTTCAATCACCACTTTGTGCGCGGTCCGAAACATCACGGCGGGATGATCCAGATGCGTCCCCTTCATCAGTTGCGGAATGATCTGCAAAATCCCCACGCGGCTCAGTTCTTTGGCAATGATCACATTCAACTCGCCGTCCATAATGTCTGCCATCGGCGTCAGCCAAAATGACGAACCGAAACAGCGCCCGTTTGTCACGGCGGTCAACGTCGTATTCAGCTCGATCACTTCACCATCGTCAATGGTCAACTTGATCCGCGGCAAGCCATAATCCACCAGCACCTGCATCACCGCCAGCAAATATCCCGCCATGCCGGTTATTGGAATCCCCCGGATCGCCTTGGCGACGAGCGCGCCAAAGCCCACATCCGTCCCGTTCGTAAAATACTGCGGGTGCGGCACTCCGGACGTCGGCGCATCCACCGTGATCTTGCCCACATCCACCAACGCGGTTTTTGTGGAAATAATGCGCGGGATGCTCATCCGCCAATCGTCGCGCGTCTGTCCGGGATTCAGCGCGGGCGGCATTGACTTGATAAAGTCGTTGCCCGTTCCGAGCGGCACAATGCCCAGCGCAATCGTTTCGCCTTCGTCCGACGCGCGCAATAGCCCATTCACTACTTCGTGCGCGATTCCATCGCCGCCGACGGCGATAATGCGCTCATAACCCTGCTTGGGCGCGTCCCACGCCAACTGTACCGCGTGCAGTGACGCGCGCGTGTGCGCCACGTCAAACTCCATCCCTGCCGCGCGCAGCGCGGTCTCGACTTGCGGAAACATTCTCAGCGCCGCGCCGTGCCCCGCCATCGGGTTCAAGACGACCAAAGTCTTGGCCATACTGTGCCCTCCATTTGTTCCGTTTCAGTGCGATTTGGATGATTATACCCGTAAACCGCCGTTACATTCACCTGGTGATTACCCACATCGCGTAGCATATGCTTGTGTTCAAACCCTTCGAGGTCTCCGAGACCTCGAAGGGTTTGAGATTTAGAGAATCACCAGCATTCACAAAAACAAAAAACCGCCTGCGTGGAAACATTGTTCCCATGCAGGCGGTTCGCTTTACGAATCATCCTGTAATGCCCGTTTTGCGAGCGGCATCAGCAGTTCCACCCAGCGCGCATACATTTTACCCGATGGATGCAGCCCATCCGGCGCAACCAGCGCCGCATCGCGTGCCGCCGCGCGCGAGATCGGCGTAATGTCCGCATAGACCGCGCCAAACTGTTCCGCTGCTTGAAGGTTTACCGCGTTGAAAGTATCAATCTCTGCGCTTGTATTTTGCCGCCCGCTTCCAAACGGCGTCATCCCCCAATCGGGAATCGAAATCACGATCACGCGCTTGGGGCGATTCCCGGCAAACGCAATGGCGCGTTCCAGCAAGCCGACAAATTCCGAACGATACTGTTCTGCGCTGCGCCCGCGATACTGGTTGTTGACCCCGATCAACAGCGTCACCAGGTCATAGGTCCCTTTCGGGTCAGCTGCTTGGATTGCGAGAGCCAGCTCTTCGGTTGTCCAGCCCGTGCGCGCCACGATCTCGGGCACACCCGGCTCCATGCCCTGCGCGCGCAGCTGTTCCGCCAACTGCGCCGGAAACCGTTCTGCCGGACTCGTGCTTTCGCCGATGGTATACGAATCGCCCAGCGCAAGATAGCGCCACATCGCTGCCCCGGCGTTTTTACTTGTTCGTCCGCGCAAACAACCCGCGCAGTCCGTCAATCAAGACATCATTAAACAAGCCGCCCAGCAGCGCAAAGAGATACATCAACCCAAACGGCTCCAAGGTCAACCCGAGCGCGTTCGGCGCTGCCAGAATCCCCAACAGCGAGAGCAAATACATTACCGCGCCTATCAATGCGCCAAACAGGGGTGACAGCGCGTATTTTGCGTTGAATGCGGCATCATATTCCCGCCGCCCGAGTTGCCGATTGAGCTGGAACAATGCCATAGCTGCGCCGCCCAACATGCCCAGACCCGCGCCCCGCAGCAGAGGCACAATCACCGGCACGATTCTGAAAAAGAAAGGAAGCGTGAGCAGGACAATCCCCGCGAGCGCCGCCGCGAGCAGAGCCGCATACAGCAATTTCGTCGCCTGAGCTCCGGCAGCTGCGCGACTCGCCCGCGCCCGCAGCAGCCGCGACTTGACCTGTTCAGCGGCAGCTTCCGCTTTCGAATATTCGCCCTTTTCGATCGCCGCCCGCGCCAGATTCAGATTCGTCAGACAGTCGGCGTTGAGCGCCGCGCTGTCGCTTGTCTCGTCAGCCACGTTCTGATACAGCTGGTCAACAAACTGCGACAATTCCAGCAGCTCGGTCTGTCCGTATAGTGGCGCGGGCGCAGGGGCGGGCGCAGACGGCGCCGCTTGTGCCACTGCCGCGGGAACAGCCTGAACGAAAATGGGCGGGGGCGCCTTGTTCGCCATTTGTGCGCGACGCGCTGCACCCCCTGCCGCGTCATCCGGCGGCGGCGTAAAGGTTACCGCCTCGGCAATAATTTCATCCAAGGGCGGCGCAACCAGCGCAGGTTTGGGTGGCGGCGCAACCGGGTCCGGCTCGGCGGGAATTTCCATCGAAATTTCCATCACTGTCGCAGGTTCGGGCGGCGCGTTGACGCGCCAGTCGTTCGGAAACTCGGGCGGCGGCGGGCGCACGCTCGTCACCGGGCGCGGCGGCTCTACCATATAGCCGCCCGGCGCTGCGGGTTGTGTGTCCGGCTCGGGGACCGTCGGTTTTAGTTGGACCTCTTCGCCGAACAAAACGTCTACGGGACGCCGGCGCGGGGAGCGGTTGTTATCGTCTGCCATTAGGGTTCCTCGGGAGGATAGAGAAATATTAACGCCTAAAGACCGTTCGGCGAATCACCTGCAGGACGGGGCGGGGGAGGGAACGGAATTTCGGACGGTGGAATGTCAATTCTTGGTTCGACGGGTTTGACCGGCGCCGCTTGCCCGGATTCCGGTTGTAGCGACAAATCCGCATCCTGCCGGACCATAGGCGACAGCGATTCTACGGTGACAATTTCAATATGCGACCCGTTGGGTGCGGGCGTTGGGGCTGCCAGTTCGAGCGATTGCGCGGCGGCCGGAGTGATCTCGAGTGTTCCCGCGATTTGGATTGGCGGGTCAATCTTTTCTGCCTCGGGAGCGGCAAAATCAAACGTCTCTACAGCCGCCGGCTCCGTCGTCACGGCGGCCACCGCCGCTTCGGCCGGCTCTTCGGGCAGCTCCGGCTCGGGTTCGACATATTCCCCGTAATACTGCAACACAAGGTGCGCCAGTTTGCGATACGCCCGCGCGCCATCGTGACGGGGGTCCAGTTCGAGAATCGAGCGTTGATGGCGCGGCGCGTCGGCAAACTTGATGCTCTCCTTGACGTATACATCCAGGAGCATTCCGGGATACGCTTTGGTCACCTCTTGCAAAATCTGCTGGTCATTGGTCCGCCGCACATCCACCATCGTCGGCACGATTCCGATGATTTCGAGATCGGGATTCAGCCGCCGTCGCACCCGTGAATACACATCCATCAATTGCTCCAGCCCGCGCATGGCAAAATATTCGACCTGCAGCGGCACAATGATGGCGTCGGCGGCAGTCAGCGCATTCACGGTGAGCAAGTTGAGCGATGGGGGACAATCCAATACAATATACTCGTATTGCGCGCGCACGCTTTGCAGCGCCTCGCGCAAAATATACTCGCGGCCCATCTGCGCGATCAATTGAAATTCAGCAACGGCAAGGTCAATATTCGAGGGAAGCAAATCCAGATGCGCGCGGACGTGATGCGTAATGCCTGCAACCGGAATCCGCGTGTCGGTGAGGATATTGTAAATGGTGAGATCGAGATCGTGCGCTGCCAACCCCAGACCCAGCGACAGACCGCCTTGTGGGTCAAGATCGCCAAGCAGGGTATAATGTCCCATCTCTGCAAGCGCCGCACCGAGGTTTATGGCAGTCGTGGTCTTGCCCACTCCGCCTTTTTGATTCGTGATGGCGATAACGTGTGCCATGTGTGACCCTTCCGACGATTATAACATAATGTTGGAGATTGGAAACCGGAATATTTTTGGTGATTGCCTATATCTCAAAACCTTCGAGGTCTCCGAGACCTCGAAGGTTTTGAATACAAACTTATTCTACGCGATGTGGGTAATCACCAGGAATATTTTTGGTGTCGTGCAACGAGGGCGAGATGAAACTAGAGCACCCCGAACCTCGTAATACTTGTCGTTCCAACCTTCACCCTATCAGGACCTAAACCACAAGGAGTCTGTATGAGTCAGATACGTTTTCCCGCCCTGGCGCTCTTGATGATGGCGAGCGCGATCATGCTGCTTGCCTGCGCCGTTCCCGTGGCGCCCATCGCGCCTTCCGCAGCAGTCCCGACGAGTGCCGCCCCAACCACCGTGCCCGTCTCTGCCCCAACCACTGTTCCGCCGACGACAGCGCCGACAGCCGCGTCCGCCGCTGTGGACGCGGGTGAAATCGTCACCACCGCGCTGGAAAAATTTGCCGCCGCGCAATAATTCCGTCTCCGGGCGCACACCGAGCTCA
>JADZCJ010000094.1 GCA_020851635.1 Anaerolineae bacterium | reverse complement strand
CCAGCAGACCGTGATTTGCTGAACTTGGCAGAGTGACAAAAAGATGCGGATTCAAGCGCAGATTTGCCACTTTTCTTCGCTGACCCTAATTTGACAGTTGAGCATGACCCTTAACTT
Organism: Anaerolineae bacterium; assembly: GCA_020851635.1. GTDB lineage: Bacteria > Chloroflexota > Anaerolineae > UBA4142 > SHND01 > SHND01. The sequence goes on along the minus strand of JADZCJ010000094.1, from coordinate 12,799 downwards.
GTGAGTAATGAATTTACACGTGTTATAGGTGAGCCAGGGGTTCATGGGGGACTCGCTTGAAGGATGAGGGGCAGCCAACTGCGCGGAACCAGTGCCGGAGGTGGATTCTGTCCGAAATACACGATTGAAACCATATCGGGTGATACATTCCCGCCGCGGTCGTCAAACTTGGCGATCACGCGCTTGTAGCCCCCACCATCTGACAGCGTCCATTCTGTGGTGGGCGCATATGCAACCGGGTAGCGCACAACCAGAATCCGGTCCAGCCACAACGAGACGTTGCCGCGATATGCTGTCCGAAATTCAAGCGCATGAGTCGAAAACCCATCGTAATAAAACTCTACATAAAACTCCTGGTATTCGTTCGCGCCCCTGAAATCCAGTCCGCGCAGTTCTTTAATGCCGAGAATCTCTGCCCCGCCATCCACAACCACATCCAGTCGCGCCACCGGGTCGGCGAGATTGACATTATCCGTTTTGAGGCGAAAGTATGCGCGATACGGCTGCGCGACCGGCAGAGCGTCGGTATAGGGACCATACCATGTTCCTGCCGAATGGACGCCCGCTTGTCCTCGCAGCGCCTTGCCGTCAACGGCGGCAGGATCGTCCACCGCGCTCGCGCTGTTGTTTTCGACCGATTGATCCTCTCCCTGCCATTCCCAGTCATTGCTAAACATCATGCCGGCAAGCTCACCGCCATCCGTATCCGACGCGTTCAAATTCAGCACAATTGTTTGTCCGGTTGTGCTCGCGGGCGCGTTCATCGTCCCCAGCGGTTCCTTGCGGTCCAGCTCAAATATAACGCCCGCGCGTCCGCTGCTGTGGTCCGCCCCATCATATAAAATGGGCGTCACGCGTATCCCGTCCTGATTTGGCAAATTGGTCACATCCCACAGATATTCGCGCTCACTCCCATACAGCGTTGCAATAATCTCGTTATGCGCGCCGTCGTCCGCCTGATACTGTGCCCACAATTCGATGCGGTCAATTCCTGACGAATCGTCACTCGCGTTCACAACAAACCGCACGTGTGAGCCGGTAATGCCCCAATTTCGCCACGGCGACACAATCGCGCCGATCGGCGGGGTCACATCGCCGCCGATTCCCGCCGCCGCCTCCAGAGTCACACCCGAATAATAGTGCAAAAGAATTTGTTGATAATCCCAATCATATCGGGTTGCCCATCTCTGCGCCCCCCACTGAGAATAGCCGATGCCGTTGCCCGCGCGCAATTTCATAAACCCGACGGGGTCGTTCACCGCAAGCAAATATGGATTGCCCCATGAATTCATCAGGGTCGGGTCACCGTTTTCTGCCCCATAAGCGGCAAACACCATATAGCCCGCATAATCGAGATACTGCCCGCGCGTCGCCTCGGTCGCGCTGTCCGTGCTGGCGTATTGTGTTTCGCACATGTACTGGTATGCGGTTGTGTCGGTCACATCAAATTCGTTCCCGACATTCTGCAAAATCCAGAACCAGGCATAGGTGCGCGCCGCAACCGCCTGTGTCTTGAGCGCGTCATCATCCCACGACGGAAAAACTTCCGATGGCACCACCCGTTTTACATAGAGTTCAAAATCGAGCATGTCAATTTGCCCGATCGGGGTGCTGCGGCACGCGTTTCCCGCATCATGCCTTACGCGGATCGTCGCGGGCGCAGTGCGTTGCACACCCATGACGCGTCGAGTTTGAAATTCGACGGCAATTTCTTGCGCCGTATCGGGACCCTCTTGCGCGCGCCCGTCCCCATCCAATTGCATGACCCAAACATCTCCCGCCCGCAAAAAAGCGACTGATTTCCCGTCGGGCGCATACTGGGGCAGGGTCTCTTCCGCGTCAGTTGAGGTCAACGGGATCGCGCCCGCACCGTCGGCGCGCGCCCGCCAGATTTCGGAATGACTTGCCGTCGCGCTCCCCGTTGGCGTTCGTGTAAATAGGATGTAATTATCGTCGGGCGACCATGCGGGATTTGCCCAGTGTTCCAGTCCGCTGCCCTCTGCGACGAGTCTGGTATAGTCCTGCTCGCTGTCATAAACCCAGAACTGCGGGTCAAAACCATCGCGAGTCACAAGATATGCAAGTTTGGCGCCGTCGTTTGACCAGACGAGCGGCGGCAAGACCCGCACCCCATCCTCACTGGCAACAACACGCGTTCTTTCGTCTTGTATAACCCACAGCCCATTTGCGTCAACAACTGCCACACGGTCGCCGAGTGGAGAGACTCGCGCATCATCCGGAAAGGAAGTGAAAGCAAAGAGGGGCTTGTTTTGCGCCGGTGATGTCCGCCGCAGCTTGCCTTGTTCCAGGATAAAGAGCGTCTCTCCCTCGCGGTCCCATTGCGGCGTCATGCCAAACGTCACCCTGCCCATCTCCAACTCGTGGCGTGTGCTCGGGTTGTAGATGATCGCCTGCGCGATGCCATCTTCACCCAATCGCGTAAAAGCAATTTCCTCGCCAGCGCCGGGAGCCCGCGTGCTGTTGGCATTCCGCGCGAGCAGGGTCCCTGCCCCGCTCACCGCATTCACGCGATACAAATCACCCAGAATCTGCTGCCGCCGCGCGTCGCGTCGCACAATTTGACCTTGCCGCGTCACATACAATGACGCGCTGTCAGGAGCCCAGACAAATTCCATCACATCCCCTGCCCTCGTCAACCGCCGCAGAGGCGCCTGCGCCTCGGCACGCGCCTGCGCAAGCGCAAACACAACAAGTACAAGCAAGGCACAGAATGGCAGCAAAACTCGCTGCAGTTTGGAGGTGAGCGGGAGTTTCATGCCCTGAACTTTACGCGGACAATGCGTCGTGTCAATTTGTGCCTCCCGCTTTATCATTGTCATTCCAAACTCCTTGTGCTATCATCCCGCCGATGGCACAGACCCTCATTCTCTATAACGGTAACGTTGTCACCCTCGACGAAACCCACCCGCGGGCGACCGCAATCGTACTGCACGGTGACGCCATTCGCTATGTCGGCGATGATGCCACCGCGCTTGCGTACCGCGAGGGTGATACTGAAATCATTGATCTGAAATCGCAGCTTGCGCTCCCTGCTTTTACCGACGCGCATCTCCATTTCACCGGCTTGGCGCAAGCTCTGGACAATGTGAATCTGGCAGGCGCGAGATCGCTGAGCGAAGCGGTCGCGCGCGTTCGCGTGGGCGTCGCCGGCACCCCACCCGGCGTCATGGTCCGGGGCGGCGGCTGGAACAATGCCGAATGGAACGAGACCGCGTTTCCGGACAAACAGGACCTCGACGCGGTCGCGCCCGACAATCCCGTCATCCTCACACGCAAAGATGGACACAGCGTCTGGCTCAACTCGATGGCGCTCCGGGACGCCAACATCACACGCCATACAATCTCTCCCGAGGGCGGCATCATTGACCGCGACACTGCCGGCGACCCCATCGGCATCTTGCGCGAGAATGCCATCGAGCTGCTTGGAGGCGGGGTCGGGGCGTTTGCGTCCGAGATCCGACTTGACACATTGAGGCGCGCAATCGCTCAAGCGCACGCGGCGGGGCTTGTCACCGTCCACAGCATCGAAGGCGCAAACGCGCTGCGCGCGTTCCAACAACTGAGCGCACAAGATGCCCTGACCCTCCGGATCGTTCACACCATCCCTGCCGACAAGCTGGACCTCGCCGCCGGGCTTGGCATCATGCGCGGGTTTGGCAGCGAATGGCTCAAACTCCAGGCAATCAAAATCTTTGCCGACGGGTCGCTCGGCTCACACACCGCCGAAATGCGCGAACCGTTTCTGGACACGCCGGACAATCGCGGCGTCGTCGCGATGGACTCGGAAACGATGCTTGATTATGCCCAACGCGCGTGCAAGGCGGGGCTGGACGTCTGGATTCACGCAATCGGCGACCATGCCATCACACGAACGCTCGATGTCTTTGCCAAACTCCGCGCCGCCGGTTACACCGACGCCATCCTGCGTGTCGAACACGTGCAGCACCTTCATCCGTCGGACGTGGGGCGTTTCCGTGAATTGAATGTCATTGCATCCATGCAGCCCATTCACCAGCCGAGCGATATGTATGTGGCGGATGCGCTATTGGGTCCCGAACGCGCCGCGTGGACGTATGCCTTCAAAGCGCTCCAGGATGCCAGAGCGACCCTCGCTTTTGGGTCCGATGCGCCGGTCGAACGAATAGAGCCCCTGCGTGGAATTCATGCGGCGGTCACGCGTCACGACGCGCAAGGTATTCCGGCAAACGGCTGGTATCCCGAACAAAAAATCTCGGTTCTCAATGCCGTGCGCGGCTATACCGTTGGCGCGGCGCTCGCCTCCGGTGACGCGCACCGCGCCGGATCATTGACGGCGGGCAAGCGCGCCGACGTTGTCGTCCTTTCTCACAATATTCTGCTGGTCCCGCCGCACGAAATACTGGATACCGAAATCGTGTACACAATCAGCGGCGGCAAAATCGTGCATTCGCAATAAGCGAGCAAGAAAATTCAGAACCATCATCTAGGAGCAAAATGGAACGTGTCAGTTTACGCACCGCATTTCATGGGGAACCCGACAACCTCGAAGACGGCGCAGGCGTCGAAACCAGGGGACCCGATCAGGTAACCATTTCTGTGCGCAGCGGCTCGATGATCTTGCGCGTCCCCGGTGACGTGCCCGACAATAAAGTGATCTCGAAAAAGTATATGGACGAATTCATGCAACTCGTCCTCGAGCTGGAAGATGGGAGTCAATTGATTGTCACCCTCGATGCCGGCGATGATCTGGCAGACACCCGTCTCATCCCTGCCGCACAGCGAGCGCAGGCGAGTGAGGGCTAGTCATTGAGCCGGTCCCGCTCTCAGCGCACTGCCCCCCGCGCGTCCGGCGCGCAACCCGCGCCTGTGACGCGCGGGTTGCTTGTACGTCTCGGTCTCTATTGGGGCTCGCTGTTTGTCATTGCGGTCGGCAGCTGCACGCTTACTTTTTGGATCATTGCCTCCTCCAGCGGCGCTTTCAATATCGGCGCCCAAGAGCTCTTTTTCGTGCGCGCGCTGGGGTTGCTCGCTCTCGTGGCGGGCGCGGCGGGCATCTTTTTCATCATCAGCGCGCTGCGCCGCGTCACCCTGCCGATTCGCGACATGATGGCGAGCGCCGAGCGCATTTCGCAGGGCGATTATTCGGCGCGCGTCCAGGAACAAGGTCCGCGCGAACTGCGGTCACTGGCGCGGTCCTTTAATCACATGGCAGAGCAACTCAAAAACAGTGACTCGGCTCGCCGCACCCTGCTCGGCAATATTGCCAATGAACTCCGCAGTCCCTTGACCATGTTGCGCGAAAACATCGAAGGGCTGTTGGACGGTAATTTTGCGCGCGATGACGCGCATCTCAGTCTGATTCTTGGCGAAACCATTCGGCTCTCGACTCTGGTGGACGATATGCGTATGCTGGCGCTGGCAGAGAGCGGCGGTCTGATCCTCCAACGCCAAGCGACTGACCTGAACACGCTGGTCCGTGAGACGGTCGAACTCTATCATCGCAGCGCCTCGGCGCGGAACATCGGACTGCACGCAGTCGTCGCCGACGAGGTGTTGACCGCTTTTGTGGACCCGGCGCGCATCCAACAAGCGTTGGGCATTCTGATTGACGAGGCGCTCCATGCCAATCTCAAGAGCGATGTGCGTGTCGAAATCGCGCGCGCGTCCTTGCCCCCTGAAAATGCAGGCGAACTCGCCCAAATCGAGATTGCGTATCGCGCCGGCGTCATCGAACCCGAACTGCTGCGCGGATATTTTGACCGCTTTTATCAAACCACCGCCAAGATTGACCTTGCTCAAAAGACATTGCCCGAGAGCGGTCTGACCATGGCGATTGCCAAGCTGCTCGTCAATTCACACGGTGGCGAGATTACAATTACCAGCGACGCGCGCAGCGGCACGCAATTCACAATCACGCTGCCCCTCATTGACGAGACAGAGCAGGAACATTGACCGTCCCCCGCTGAGTTTAATCGAATCTCGAAACCCAAGCATCAAAGACCGCCGCATGAACCCACTTCTCCTGGACATTCCCGATCATTTGGAAACGAAACGCCTTTTGATCCGAACACCGCGCGCCGGCGACGGGCAAGCCCTCTATGACGCCGTTTCCGAATCGGTTGAACATCTCAAGCCCTGGATGCCCTGGGCACACAGCCCTGTGACGCTTGAAAATGAAGAAGCGCTGGCGCGGCGCGCCCATGCCAGTTTTTTGGCGCGCGAGGACATGATGCTGCTGCTTTTTGAAAAGAGGTCCAACAAGCTCATCGGCGGCAGCGGTCTGCACCGTTTTGACTGGAATGTGCCCCGCTTTGAAATCGGCTATTGGGTCCGTGTCGGCTATCAGGGCGCCGGGCATATTTCGGAAGCCGTCAATGGGATCACCCGCCTCGCCTTTGAAATCCTGTCGGCAGAGCGGGTAGAGATCCACATGGACGACCGCAATATACGCAGCTGGCGCGTTGCCGAACGATGCAATTTCAAGCTCGAAGGCACGCTGCGTCATCATGCGCGGGACGTAAACGGCGATTTGCGTAATACCCGTATCTATTCGAAAATTCGTTCCGAGTGGTTGGAGGAGATCAAAATAGGAGCGTGACGGAACAAAGTGTTCCACGTCCGTCAGTTTTTTTGTCATCATGAAGGCAAACATTTTCTTCAAGCGCGGCGATCTGGATGTATTACAGTATCAGGATGTTGCAGAACCGGTATTGGAAGCGGGAGAAATCCTTGTCCGCGTGCGCGCGTGCGGAGTGAATCACCTCGACATTTATGCGCGCGAGGGTTCGCACGGCGTCAAAGCGCCCCTCCCCCACATCGGCGGATTGGAACCTTCCGGCGAGGTGGCAGAGCTGGGTCCCGGAGTTTACGATTGGAAGGTTGGTGAGCGCGTGCTGGTGGGCGCATTCACTTCCGACGGCACCTGTGAATTGTGTCTCGCCGGGCACGACAACCTCTGCGTCAATCGAAAAATCGTCGGCGTGCAGATAGACGGTGGTTTCGCCGAATATGTAAAAATACCCGCCAGCGCGGCGGTGCGCTTGCCCGGCAGTATTTCTTTTGTGGAAGCGTCCGCAATTCCGGCTGCTTTTGGCACGGCGTGGCACATGCTCAACTTTCGAGCCAAAGTGCGGCGCGATGAGTGGGTCTTGGTGCTCGCCGTCGGCTCGGGCGTCGGCAGCGCGGCGGTGCAGGTCGCCAAGTATCTGGGCGCGCATGTCATTGCCACCTCCAGCTCGGACGACAAGCTCGCAATGGCAAAGGAATGGGGCGCGGACGCCGTAATCAATTACAGCGTCAATCCCAATTTTCAACATCAGGTGCGCGAGATTACAAACGGCCGCATGGTGGACATCGTCTTTGAACATGTCGGGCAGACAACGTGGAAATCAAGCATCGCCTCGATGCGCGCAACGGGTCGGCTGGTCACTTGCGGCGGCTCGTCAGGGAGGTGGGGCGAGACCGATATCTGGGGTCTCTTTTGGCAGCAGCTGACGCTGATGGGTTCGAACGGCTGTACGCACCGCGAATTCTATCAAGTGCTCGACCTCTACGCGCAAGGACATTTCAAGGCGGTCATAGACCGCACCTTTCCGCTCTCGGAGCTCAAGACCGCCCAGCGCTATCTGATTGACCGCAAGCAGTTTGGCAAAGTTGTGGTCATTCCGGATTAACTGGCTTGCGATTCCAATGCCTGCCCTAACGTCTCACATCGCGACCACCACGCCCGAATTTCTTGCCAACGCGGAATTTCATCGCGCTCTTGCCGCTGATTTGCATCGGCGCATCGAACGCGCCCGTCAGGGAGGCGGACAAAAATATCGCGCACGTCATCAGGCACAAGCCAAGTTGTTTGTGCGTGACCGAATTGACCGACTGCTCGATCCCGGCTCGCCCTTTCTCGAATTGTCGCCGCTCGCGGCAGCGGATGTCTATGACCACGAGACGCCGGGCGCGGGCATCGTTACCGGCATCGGCTTGGTGAGCGGGACGCAGGTCATGCTTGTGGCAAACGACGCTACGGTCAAAGGCGGGTCGTATTACCCGCTGACCGTCAAGAAACATCTGCGGGCGCAAGAGATTGCGCAAGAGAACCACTTGCCCTGCATATATCTGGTTGATTCGGGCGGCGCGTTCCTGCCGCTGCAAGACAGCGTCTTTCCCGACGCCGACCATTTTGGGCGCATCTTTTACAATCAGGCGCGCATGAGCGCGCTCGGTATCCCTCAAATCGCCGCCGTGATGGGGTCCTGCACGGCGGGGGGCGCGTATGTGCCCGCCATGAGTGACGAGTCAATCATCGTGCGCGGCACGGGCACCATTTTCCTCGGAGGTCCGCCGCTCGTCAAAGCCGCCACGGGCGAAGAGGTCACCGCGGACGAATTAGGCGGCGCGGATGTGCATACGCGCAAGAGCGGCGTCGCCGACCACTTTGCCGAGGACGACGAGCACGCGCTCGAAATCGTCCGCGAGATCATCGCCACGCTCAATCGTCAAACCAGACTCTCGACCACCATCCAACGCCCGAGCGAGCCGCTCTACGCACCTCAGGAAATCTATGGCATCCTGCCGCGCACGTTTCGCGAGAGCTTTGATGTTCGAGAGATCATCGCGCGCCTTGTGGATGGTTCTGATTTTCGTGAATTCAAAGCGCGTTATGGCACAACGCTTGTTTGTGGTTTTGCGCGGCTCAACGGCTATCCCATCGGTATTCTAGCGAACAACGGCATCCTCTTTAGCGAAAGCGCGCTCAAAGGCACCCACTTTATCGAACTGTGTTCTCAGCGCGGGATTCCGCTCCTCTTTATGCAAAACATCACCGGCTTTATGGTCGGCAAACAATACGAAGCGGGCGGCATCGCCAAGGATGGGGCGAAACTCGTCAATGCAGTGAGCAATGCCTCGGTGCCCAAACTCACAGTGATCATCGGCGGTTCGTTCGGCGCGGGCAATTATGGCATGGCGGGGCGCGCCTATCAGCCGCGTTTTTTGTGGATGTGGCCCAACGCGCGCATCAGCGTCATGGGCGGCGAACAAGCAGCCAGCGTCCTGCTCACCATCAAGCAGGAACAGCTCGAGCGCGAAGCCAAACCTCCCCTGACCACTGACGAGCAGCAGGCATTTGTGCGACCGACGTTGGAGAAATACGAGCGCGAGGGCAGCCCCTATTACTCGACCGCGCGCCTCTGGGATGACGGCGTCATTGACCCCGCCGACACGCGCAAGGTGCTCGCGCTGGCGCTTTCTGTCGTTCTGAATGCTCCGCCGGCCAAGGGTGAGTTTGGGGTATTTAGGATGTAGTATCTCATGATAAAGCGCGTCCTGATTGCCAATCGCGGCGAAATCGCAGTCCGCATTATGCGCGCATGTCGCGAAATGAATATCGAGACCGTGACGGTGTATTCGGATGCCGACCGCGATGCGCTCCACGTCCGCGTTGCAGATACGGCGGTCCACATTGGCGCAGCCCCCGCGCGCGAATCGTATCTCGCCATTTCCAAAATCATTGAGGCAGCAAAGCAATCGCGCGTAGACGCGGTCCATCCCGGCTATGGGTTCCTCGCCGAAAACGCGGAATTCGCCCGGGCGGTCCTGGATGCTGGGCTTGGCTTTATCGGTCCATCTCCTTTCTCCATTCAAGCGATGGGCGACAAGGCGGAGGCGCGGGCGCGCATGCAGTCGAGTGGGGTCCCGATTGTGCCGGGCTTTCAAGAGCGGGACGACGAGCCATCCCTGCGGGCAGCCGCCGAGAGTATCGGTTACCCTGTGCTTGTCAAGGCGGCGGCAGGCGGGGGCGGCAAAGCCATGCGCGTTGTGACTGACCCGCGCGAGTTTTCCGAGTCACTCGCCGCGGCGCGCCGCGAGGCGACCCATGCGTTTGGGGACGCGCGCGTGATTCTGGAAAGATATGTCGCCGGCGCGCGCCATATCGAATTTCAGATTCTCGCGGATATGTATGGCAACACCGTCCACCTTTTTGAGCGCGAATGTTCTGTTCAGCGGCGTCACCAAAAGATTATTGAGGAAACTCCCTCCCCCCTGCTCGACGCCACCTTGCGCGAACGAATGGGGCAGGCGGCTGTGGCAGCTGCCCGCGCGGTCAACTATACCAATGCGGGGACTGTCGAATTTATTGTTGATCCCGTGACCCGCGAATTTTATTTTCTCGAAATGAACACGCGCTTGCAGGTCGAGCATCCGATTACTGAAATGCTCACAGGTTTTGACCTCGTGCAGTGGCAGCTGCGTATTGCGCGCGGGGAACGTCTCTCATTCTCGCAATCCGAGATCAGTCGGCGCGGGCACGCCATTGAATGTCGCGTATATGCCGAAGACCCAGCGCGCGGCTTTTTGCCCGCTGCCGGTCCGGTGCGACTATTGAACTTGCCCGCCATGCCGGGCATCCGCACCGACACGGGCGTCGTGACCGGAGACTTTGTCACCACGTATTATGATCCGCTGCTCGTCAAAGTGATCGCGCATGGCGAAACGCGCGCCCACGCTATCGCGCGAATGCAGGCGGCGCTCTCTGATTTTTGTCTCTTGGGAATCAACACCAATACTGATTTTCTGCAAGCGGTTCTCTCGCATCCGACATTTTTGAGCGGCGCTGCCACCACCAACTTTATAGCGCAGGAAATGTCCGGGTGGCAGCCCGACCCGCCCGAATCCGCAGTCGCGCTCGCGCTCGTTGCTGCTGCACTGCTGGAGGGCGAGAACATCGCCCTAAACAACCCAATTGGTTCGGGCGTCAACGATCCATACAGTCCCTGGCTGACAAACCCGAATTTCCGCGTTTGACCATCCCGCATGATCAAGCTCACATACACTTTGGGCAATCGTTCACACACCCTCTTGCTCGACCGTTCGGCGGAGCGGGTTCAAGTCGAACTCGACGGCGCGGTCCTCGATATTCCAAACCTTGATGTCGCGCCGCCGCGCGTCACCATGCATTATCAAGGCAAAGTTGTCACTGCGTTCGTGATACAGGCGGGCAGCGAACGATGGGTGCGCGTCAATGGCACAACCCTGGTCTTGACGCGCGAACAGGCAGGCGCGCGACATTCGCATCACAAAGGTCAGCATCAGGGTATCGGGTCTGGAATTGTCGTCGCGCCGATGCCCGGTCAGGTGCGCGCGGTTTTGGTACAAGCGGGCGCTCGAGTGACCGAGTCACAGCCCCTCTTTGTGCTGGAAGCAATGAAGATGGAACTCAAAGTCCTTTCGCCGCATGACGGCATCGTCGCCAAAATCAATGTCATCGCGGGCGCCGCCGTGGACCGCGAACAAATCCTTGGAGAAATCGAGCAACAGCCATGACCCACGGAAAATATTTTGAAGAACTTGTGGTCGGCGAGAAATTCACGCATGACCGACGCCGGACCGTGACCGAGATGGACAATGTCCTTTTCAGTTCGTTGACAATGAATGACCAACCCCTCCACATTGACGCAGAATTTGCCGGGCAGACCCGGTTCGGACAGCGCGTGGTCAACGGCATCTATGTTCTGGGGCTTGTCGTCGGTCTTTCGGTCAGCGGTTTGAGCCAGGGGACGATTGTCGCCAACCTCGCCTTTGATCATGTGGTTCAGCCGAACCCTGTCTTTCACGGCGACACGATTTCATGCGAAACTGAAATTCTCGACAAACGCGAGTCCAAAACCAAGCGCGATTGCGGGATCGTGCGCCTCAAACACATCGGTCGCAAACAAGACCGCACCATCGTCTGCGAATGTGAACGAACGGTCATGTTTCTCAAGCGTCCGATTGGGGATTGATTTTTGTGAAGCAGACAATTACCCGTTCACGTCGTTGTATCCTCTATGTGCCCGGCAGCGAGACCCGCAAGATCGAAAAAGCAGCCGCGCTCGGCGCCGATTGTGTCTGTCTCGACCTCGAAGATGGCGTCGCGCCGAGCAGCAAACCCGACGCCCGCGCCGGCATCGCCCATGCTTTGCGGACTCTGGATTTCAGAGCGAGCGAGAAAATGGCGCGCATCAATCCGGTCGGTTCGGGGTTGGAGATTGAGGACCTTGCGTCCGTCGTTCCCGCGCGTCCTGATACGATTGTCATCCCCAAGGTGGGCGATGCAGAGCAAATCCGCCGTGTCAGTCTTTACGTCAGCGAGATGGAAAGCCACTGCGGTATCGAGCCCGGCACAATCGCACTGGTTGGCATGATCGAAAGTGCGCGCGGGCTGCTCAATCTCGCCGCCATCGCCTCCGCCGACCTGCGCCTCGAAGCGTTGATCTTTGGCGCAGAAGACTATGCCGCCGATGTCGGCGCGCTCCGCACCCGGGAGGGGCTTGAAGTACTCTATGCGCGCAGCGCCATCGTCGCCGCCTGCGCAGCATTCGGCTTGCAGGCGATTGATTTGCTTTATTTGGATTTTCGGAACTCGGATGGTTTGCGCGCCGAGACCTTGCGCGGCGCACAGCTGGGCTATGCGGGCGCGCAGGTGATTCACCCGAATCAGGTGCCGGTTGTCCAACAGGTCTATACGCCCGACGACGCCGCGATTGCCGCAGCACAGCGAATTGTCGAGTCCGCTCGCGAAAATCTGCAGGCGGGGCGCGGCGCATTTGCGCTCGACAACAAGATGGTGGATATGCCCGTCATCAAGTCCGCCGAACGCGTGCTTGTGCGGGCGCGCGCCGCCGGAAAAATACCCTGAGCCTGTATTCAAGGGTTGACTGAATCTTAACAATTTCATGAAAGCATCAACGTTATTTGGGGCGGAGCGAAGCGTAGCCGTTCTATGACATCCGCTTGCATGGGTGTCAGTTCTGGAAATGTCCAT
>JADZCJ010000093.1 GCA_020851635.1 Anaerolineae bacterium | reverse complement strand
TCGGATCAAAGAACCAGTGGCATCGCTTTTACCTGCATTTCGTCGAAATCCTGCACGATGTCGTGAGTACTTGCCCGGCTAGAAAACAGACAAAAACCACTGCACGATGTCGTGATTATTGAGAACTGTCGCTTAGGCAAGATCGGGGTACCATCTGGGGAAATGATGGGAAAAACCAAGTTAGGACGATCCCCCATACTCTTTGTTGCTTCGAGAGGATGTGTTCGGTAACCTCCTCTTAAGGCGAAGTTTTCATCTTGTAACTTATAGTACTTTTCAATGGACTCTTCAGAACTAGCGACAAATATCGGGTCAACGAAATTAATGTCTCTTGCATAAAATAGAACATATTCATGAAGGGTAACAAGATATTTTTCCTTTGCTCCTCCTCCGTATCGTTTTTTCCAGATCACACAATCGATGAAATTTTCTTCTCCAAATACCTCATCCATCAACACTTTTAGATTTGCTGCCTCATTATCATCAATCGAAACAAAAACAACACCATCCTCGCGCAAAAGGTTGCGCGCGAGATAGAGGCGCGGGTACATCATCGAGAGCCAGACGGAATGAAATTGTCCGTTCTCGCGCGTATTCTTTCGCCAGAGATCTTGCTTGTTGAGAAAGCCTTCTTCGTCAGTGATTCCCGTGCGCTTTTGATAGTCCGCCAGACGTTCGGCGTAATCGTCAGGGTAAACGAAACTATCGTTACCCGTGTTGTATGGCGGGTCAATGTAGATCATCTTGATCTTGCCAAAGTAAGAACGCTGCAAGACGCGTAATACCTCCATGTTTTCGCCCTCGATAAAGATGTTTTCGGTCGCGTCGAAATTTATGCTGTTGGCTTTGTCGGGAACGAGGGTTGCGGTCGTTTGTTTTTGAATTTCTTTGCGCGCTTGCGCTTTGCCTGCCCAGGAGAGCTCATAGTGCTCGCCGGGAAAAGCGAGATTGCCGCCGAGAAAATCCTGGAGGCGCGCGAAATCAATTTTGTCTTCGGTGACGACTTCGGGGAACAGGGAACGCAGTTGGGCGATTTTTTCAGCGGTGAGGTCGAGAGATTTTCCATCCATTAAAGAGTATGCTCCGATCGAGTATTGACGCGCGGGGATTCTAGCACGCGCAAGGGGGGGCGTCAACGACGAAATTGCGGTGATTTCCCGTATTCAAAACCTTCGACGTCTCGGAGACCTCGAAGGTTTTGAGCGCAAGTCTCTTGTACGCGATGTAGGTAATCACCAGCAAATTTGTCCTGGCAATCAAAAGAGTCTCTACACGCGGAACAAAAACCGTCGCCGAACTCCTGCTTGACGACCGGCGCTAAACTGCGGTACATCCCACCTTATCCTGCACATCACAATTTTGGATGGTAGGGAACGAACGCTGTTTCGTTCCCCGTCCGGCACGCTGCGGCGAGCGTGCCCTACATTTAATCTCCCTTCGCCATCCCACCTTATGTCCGGCACGCTGCGGCGAGCGTGCCCTACATTTAATCACCCTTCGCCATCCCACCTTATGCTGCGCCTCACAATTTGATCCCGCTGGCAAAATCGGTTTACAACCGATTTTCACCTCCTCAGACGCCAAATTCATTTGGCGACCTCATTTGGCGACATTCTGATTTGACCCCCCGCCCAAAGCGAGTAAAATCGCAAAGGTTTTGACAAACCATGAACGATCAAGCCAATTTATCCGAACCCGATAGTCCCATTCCGCAGCGCGCGTATTTGAGCGCGTGGTCTTGCATCCTCAGCTAGCTCTCCCTGACACACGAGACCGCGCGCACTCGGCGCGTGTCCGCCGGAGGTCTCGTGCGCCAACGTACCCTTACCCCCTCTGTTATTCCCGGTCCTGCGCTAAACGCGGCCGACGTGCTCATTGTCGGCGGCGTCATTGCGCTGCTCGCTTTTGGCGTATTTCTGGCGCTCGATGCCCCCGCCGACCTGACCGGACCCGACATCCGTCTCGCGCCGGTCTATCTGCCGTGGTACACCACCTTTTCCGTCCTGCGAATGGCAGCCGCCTATTTCCTGTCGCTGTTGTTTACGCTCGTCGTCGCCTATGCGGCGGCGCACATTCCTGCGGCGGAAAAGATCATTCTCCCCATCCTCGACATTTTACAGTCGGTGCCCATCCTTTCATTTCTGCCCGTCGTCGTCCTGTCCCTCACCGCAATCCTGCCGGAAGAGCTCGCGCTGGAAATCGGCGCGGTCGTGTTGATTTTTACCAGCCAGGTGTGGAACCTGACCTTTAGTTTTTATCAGGCGCTCAAGACCGTGCCAAACGATCTCGGCGAAGCATCGAGCATTTTCCGACTCAATCCGTGGCTGCGTTTTCGGACCATGGAACTGCCATTCGGCGGCATTCCCCTCGTCTGGAACAGTATGATGAGCTGGGCGGGCGGCTGGTTTTTCTTGATGGCAGCCGAGACCTTTACCGTCGGGTCACGCGATTTTCGACTTCCGGGCTTGGGTTCCTATTTGCAGGCGGCGGCAGATACGGCGGACATGCGCTCGATCTTTTGGGGGCTTGCCGTGTTGGTCGGCGTGATCGTCGCGCTCGACCAATTCATTTGGCGTCCGCTGCTTGCGTGGGCGGACCGTTTCAAAGTTGAAATGGTGGAAGCGGACGAACCGCCGACGTCGTGGTTTTATGATGTGTGGCAGCGATCACGCGCGGCGGGCTGGTGGACCACGCGCGTGCAGAGTCCATTTGTCGAGTGGCTCGATGTGCGCGCCGCGCGTCGGATGCGCGCCCAAAATGAAAACGCCGCGCCCCCTGCGTCTGCGCCGCGCTTTGTGCGGCTGATTCTCCTCGCGCTGTTTGCGGGCGTCTTGTTGTGGGGCGCATACAGCGCGCTCGTTTTTTTGGCGCAGGTTTCGATGGACGAGTGGGGCGCCATTGCCGTCGGCGCGGGCGCGTCATTTTTGCGTGTGCTGTTTGCGCTTGCGATTGCGCTCGGCTGGACCCTGCCCGTGGGCGTCGCCATCGGCATGAACCCGCGGCTCGCGCGCGTGCTCCAGCCGGTGGTCCAGGTGACGGCGGCGATTCCCGCCACCGCGCTCTTTCCCATCATCGTCCTGATTTTTGTGCAGCTCACGGGCGGCTTGAACGTTGCCGCGATCCTGTTGATGCTCCTGGGCACACAATGGTATCTGTTGTTTAACATCATCGCGGGCGCAGCCGCGATTCCCCGCGATTTGGTCTATACCTCCCAGACGCTGGGGCTGCGCGGCTGGCAGCGCTGGCGCACGCTGATTCTGCCCGCCATCTTTCCCTATTTGATCACCGGCATGATTACCGCGGCGGGCGGCAGTTGGAACGCCACCATCGTCGCCGAATATGTCACGTTCGGCGGACAAACCTATTTTGCGACGGGTCTGGGCGCGGAAATCGCGCAGGCGACGGCAGTCGGAAATTATCCCCTGCTCCTCGCGGCGACCCTGACCATGATTGCGATTGTCGTTGCGTTCAATCGCTTTTTCTGGCGGCGGCTCTATCGCGTGGCGCAGGAACGCTATCGCATGGATTGAGAGGATTTTGTTTCATGAACACCACAAATCACACCAACAACGTTCTCGTCGAACTGCGCGGCATCGGAAAATTTTACGGGCGCGGTCAACGCGAAACGCGCGCGGTCGAGAATGTGAGTTTTCAAATTCGCGACGGTGAATTTGTTGCCCTGCTCGGGCCCTCCGGCTGCGGCAAGTCTACGCTGCTGCGAATCATTACGGGGTTGATGCCTCCGAGCGCGGGCGAGGTGCTCTATCGCGGCAAACCATTGCGCGGGGTGAACGAACACGCGACAATCGTCTTTCAAACCTTTGCGTTGTTTCCCTGGCTCACCGTCGAGGCGAATGTTCAGGTGGCGCTGCAGGCGCGCGGCGTCGCGCCCGCGGAACGCCGCGCGCGCGCCTTGAAACTGATTGATCTGGTGGGGCTGGATGGTTTCGAGTCCGCATACCCACGCGAACTGTCGGGCGGAATGCGACAAAAGGTGGGCTTTGCCCGCGCGCTCGCCGTCGAACCCGAACTCTTGTGTCTGGATGAGCCCTTTAGCGCGCTCGATGTGCTTTCCGCCGAATCGCTGCGCGGCGAGTTGATGGAATTGTGGACCAGTCACACGCTCCCCACACGCGCGATCCTGCTCGTGAGTCACAATATCGAAGAAGCGGTGCTGATGGCAGACCGCATTATTGTGATGGACAAGGACCCGGGGCGGGTGGTGACGGAAATCCAGGTCGCGCTGCCCCAGCCGCGCCATCGTAAAGAGATACACTTTTTGGCGCTGGTGGACCGCGTCTATGCGGCAGTCGCAGGCGAGACGCCGGTCGAACCCTATGTGCGTATGGGCACCGCGCCCAACGAACCCGGCAAGACCGAGATGCTGCCACATGCGCCCATCAGCGCCATCGCGGGGCTGGTTGAATATCTGGCGGAAGAAGGCAAGCGCGCGGACTTGTATTACGTGGGTGAAAAGTTGAGCATGGAACTGGACGAATTGCTGCCGGCAGTGGAGGCGGTGGAACTTTTGGAAATGGCGACCGTGACCGGCGGCGACATTGCGCTCACCGCGCTGGGTGGAACTTTTGCGGCGGCGACGATTCTCGCGCGCAAAGAAATTTTCGCGCAGCACATCCGCCCCTTGCCAATGTTTCGCTGGATTATGAATGAATTGCAGCGCGCCGAACAACACCGCCTGCCGCTCGACTTTTTCCTGAACGTGTTGGAAAGCGAATTTACAGCCAAAGAAGCCGAACGCCAGTTCAACACCGCGATCAATTGGGGTCGTTACGCCGAACTATTTGAATTTGACGATGACCGCGACGAACTGTATTTGACCAATGGTTCGACACCGGCTGCCGTCGGCGGTTCGACGGCAAGCGCAAAATAGGGTCACAACAGCCGGTTTTGCTGTGCTTGTTCGGGCGGCGTCAGCCCGAGGTGTTGATACGCCCTGCGGGTCGCGATCCGTCCGCGCGGGGTGCGGTCCAAAAAGCCCAACTGGAGCAAATAGGGCTCGTATACATCCATGATCGTGTCCGCTTCTTCGCTGATGGCGGCGGCGATCGTGTCCAAGCCGACGGGTCCCCCGCCGAATTTTTCAATGATCGTGCGCAGGACCTTGCGGTCAATCTCGTCCAACCCCAAATCGTCCACTTGCATCAACGCCAGCGCCTGATGGGCGACCCCTTCGGTGATCTTGCCCTCGGCGCGCACCTGCGCAAAATCGCGCACGCGCCGCAGCAGACGGTTGGTCACGCGCGGCGTGCCGCGCGAACGCTGCGCGATTTCCGTCACCGCCCGCGGCTCGATCTCGGCGCCCAAAATCCGCGCCGAGCGGTCCACAATTGTCTCCATTGCCGCCAGGTCATAATAGTCCAGCCGATAGACCGCGCCGAAACGGTCGCGCAGCGGCGCCGAGAGCATGGCAAACCGCGTCGTCGCGCCCACAATCGTAAAGCGCGGCAGTTTCAACCGAATCGAACGCGCGCTCGGTCCCTTGCCGGTAATCAGGTCGAGCGCAAAATCCTCCATCGCGGGATACAAAATCTCTTCGACCGCGCGGTTCAGCCGATGCACTTCATCAATAAACAGAATATCGCCCGCGCGCAGGTTTGTCACTATCGCCGCCAGATCGCCCGGACGCTCGATGCTGGGTCCCGCCGTAATCCGAATCGCCGCGCTCATTTCGTTGGCAATAATGTTCGCCAGCGTCGTCTTGCCCAGACCCGGAGGTCCGTATAGCAAAATATGGTCCACCGCCTCACTGCGATGTTTGGCAGCGTCGAGCAGAATTTTCAAATTCTCTTTGACCTGGTCCTGCCCGATATACTCTGCCAATTTTTTCGGGCGCAGCGACTGGTCGAGGGCGAGTTCATCTTGTTTTACAGCAGGCGAAACGATTCGGTCAGACATGGCGCGGTTTGGGTAGAAATCAATCGGGTTGGAGCATAGACCCACAAACAGAACAATTGTGCGAATTTTAACACAGATTCGGATTTTGAACGAGTATCAGTTCTGTATGCTATAATCGCTTGCGGTATGCCATTGGATATCGCACTCCGGGATGTGGTCCGGCTTCGCAAGCCGCACCCCTGCGGCGGCTTGGAATGGACCGTCGTTCGACTCGGCGCGGATATCGGCATCACGTGCAACACCTGCGGGCATCGCGTTCTGCTCTCGCGGCGCGACCTGGAAAAACGGGTCAAAAAATTCGTGTTCAAAGCGCCGCGCGAACACACATCCCAGAGCGCCTCGGAAAGAGAACCTTGATGCATCAGCAAAGAGTGCGTCTTTTGCTCGTTGCCAAGACAAAGTTATGAACCAAACGCAGGGGATCGTCCCCGTACTCCGCAACGCCAATTTCCTAAAATTATGGGTCGCGCAAATCTTGTCTTTGCTGGGCTTGCAAAGTCTGCTCCTCCTCGCCGTCATCCTCATCGAAGAAGTCACGCGGTCGAGCATTCAAACTGCAGGGGCAATCGTCGCCTTTAGTCTGCCCGCCGTCATCTTTGGACCCATTGCCGGGGTCGTGCTCGACCGCGTCAGCAAGAAAACTATTCTGGTCGTCTCGAACGCCGCGCGCGTCGTCAGCCAGGGCGCGCTTGCCCTCGTCGCCTATCTGGGACTCGTCCGCGCGATAGACCCGTTCTTGTTTGTCGGGCTGGTCTATCTCATTATCTTTATCACCTCCGCCATCGGACAATTTTTCGCCCCCGCCGAAGGCGCGACCATCCCGCTCATCGTCAAGCGTCACGAGCTCTATGCCGCCAATTCTCTTTTTACCCTGACGATTGTGGGCATCCAGGTGATCGCGCTGATTCTCTATGTGCCCATCAGCGTCAAATCGGCAGGCATCGTCGGCGCGCTCCTTTCACTCAGCGTCTTTTATCTGGCGGCTACCGTCCTGCTCATGTTCTTGCCGCACGATCCCGTCGCCCACCGCGTCAGGAACGAGGGCGAGTCGGCGCTACAACGCGGGTGGCGCGAAATTGATGAGGGCTGGCGCTATGCGATCAAGCACAGACCCCTCTTTATTGCTATATTACAATTCTCGCTCGTCTTTACCATCGTTTCCGTGCTGGGCGAGCAGGCGCCGGGATATGCCAACCGCGTTTTGGGGCTGGCAACCGAGGACGCGGTCTATGTCTTTTCACCCGCGGGCATCGGCATCGTGGTGGCGAGCATGTTTGTCATTCGTTTCGGGCAGAATCTGCCGCGCTATATCTTGCCGATTGCGGGAATGCTTGTCATGGGGCTCGGGCTTGTGGGGCTGGGCGCAGTCGGGTTGGGCGGCGAAAACGCCCTGACCCATACCATTTATATTGCGGGCGTAATGGTCACGACGGTGTGGCTCGTCGGCGTCGCCGCGCCGCTGATCGGCGTCGGCATTGCGCTCGTGCTGATTCCCGCGCAAACCTCGATTCAGGAAGGCGCCACAGACGAGGTGCGCGGGCGTGTGCTCACCGTCCAGCTCACACTCGCCAACGCATTGAGCATCCCGCTGCTCCTCGCGGCGGGCGGATTTTCGGATATTTTTGGGATACCGCAAATCGTAATTTTTCTGGGCGCCATCCTGTTTCCGATGGCGTTGGCAAACTGGTTGTATGCGCGCCGTTTGCCGCCACCGCCACCCGCCACGCCGTTTCATTCCCAACCGATTCCCATCGTGGGCGAAAGTATTGCAATGGTCGAGGAAACGAACGAGCGCACCCAGCCCACGCGCCCGTATCCTGCCGAATAAACATTGAACCGGACGCAAACGGCGCATCGGCGCGTCGGGTTGCGTTCGCGCCCTCATCCATCCTCTTATGGCACGGCGCCGCATCCTCATTTTCTTTTCCGACACCGGTGGCGGACATCGCGCGGCGGCAAACGCCTTGTGCGACGCGTTTGAACACACGTTTCCCAACCGCTTTGAAATCAAGCTGGTGGACGGGTTCACAGAATGTGCGCCCTTTCCGTTCAACCACATCCCCGACACCTACTTTCCGCTCACCACGTATGCGCCGTGGCTGTGGGGCGCGCTCTTTTATACCAGCAACGCGCGCGCCTCGGTGCCCGTTTCTGCGACCTTTGACGATTTCATTCTGCGCTCGGGCTGCGCCCGCGTGCTGCGCAAATACAACCCCGACCTGGTGATCAGCGTCCACCCGCTCATCAATCGCGCTCCCTGTAACGCCCTAAAAAATATCAATCCCGACGTCCCCTTTGTGACCGTCGTCACCGATTTATTTGACGCGCACGGGCTTTGGTTTTCCGCAGCCGCGGACCTGGTGATTGTACCTACACAGGGCGCGTATGAACGCGGCTTGCGCTGGAAATTCCCGCGCGAAAAATTGCGCGTCATCGGACAGCCGATCTCGCTCAAGTTTGCGCTTCAAGCGCCCGCAGAAACCATGCACGAACTGCGGGCGCGCTTGAAGCTGCGCCGTGATGATTTTACCGTTTTGCTCGTCGGCGGCGGCGAAGGCATGGGTCCGCTGCGCTCGATTGCCCGCGCGCTCAACCACTCACATTTGCTGATTCAACTCGTTATTATTACGGGACGCAACGAAAAACTAAAGCGCCAGCTCGAGGAGCTCTCCTGGCAAATTCCCGTCAGCATTCAGGGTTTTGTGACCAATATGCCCGATTGGATGCGCGCGAGCGATTTGGTGATCACCAAAGCCGGGCCGGGCACCATCATGGAAACGCTGGCGGCAGGAAAACCGATGATTCTCAGCAGCTATCTGCGCGGGCAGGAAGAAGGCAACGTCCACTTTGTGCAGGAAATGGGCATCGGCGTCCTGCGCCCGAACGCACAAAAAATTGTGCGGCAGCTGCGCGCCTGGCTGGACGGGGCACATGGGCAGCTGCTCGAGATGCAGGCAAACGCCAAACGCAGCGCGCGCCCCAATGCCGCCATCGAAATCGCGCAGGAAATCGCTCGCCTTGTGGACAATAGTGTATAATCGGTGTGAGGTCCCGTTTTCACTGCAAGGAACATTTTCTTTTATGGCAAACGAGTCTACTTCAATCCCCCCCGCGCCCGAAACGGCAGCAACGCGCGCGCGCAAAATCCTGCGCGGTCCGGTTCTCGTCGGCGTCGTCGCCGCCCTTTTGGCAATCGGCTTGTCGCTGTATGGCATGTTGACCAACCCCAACGCCGTGCCGCTCAACCTGCGCTCCTTTTTGTTGGTGGTCATCATTGCGGGCGGCTCGTGGGGCTTGATCGCCTGGGCGATTGCGACCGCCGCGGTAGAAGCGGGAAAAGATTGATTGCCGATTGCTGATTGCTGATTGCCGATTTATCATTGTAATCCGGGACGAGCTTTCGAAAATCAACAATCAGCAATCCAAAATCATCAATCCAATGAAAGCCGTTGTCATGGCGGGAGGCGAGGGTTCGCGGCTCAGACCGTTGACGCTGAATCGCCCCAAGCCGATGATTCCGCTCGTCAACCGTGTCGTCGCCGCGCACATCATTGACCTCTTGCGTCAACACGAATTCACCGATGTCATCGCCACCCTTCAATACCGCGCAGAGGATATTCAAAATTATTTTGGAGAAGGGCACGGTTTTGGCGTCAACCTCCGCTACTCGGTCGAACCGCATCCGCTCGGCACGGCAGGGTCAGTCCGCTATGCCGGATCACAATTTGACTCGCTCGGCGATGAACCCTTTCTGGTCATCAGCGGCGATGCGCTGACCGATTTCGACCTCCGCGAACTCGTTGCGTTTCACAAACGCGTCGGCGCGCTCGCCACGCTCACCCTCACCCACGTCTCCAATCCGCTCGAATACGGTGTGATTACGCTCGAAAAAGACGGGCGCATTCAAGCGTTTATCGAAAAACCTTCCTGGGGTCAGGTCATTTCCGACACGGTCAACACCGGCATCTATGTGCTCTCGCCCAAAATTCTGGACGAGATCGAACCCGATGTGCCCTTTGATTTTTCGCGCGATCTTTTTCCCAAACTCTTGGCGCGCGGCGCGCCGTTGTATGGCTATGTCGCCGACGGGTATTGGACCGATGTCGGCACTTTTGAAGAGTATCACAAAGCGAGCGCGGATATCTTGCAGGGCAAGGTGGACGTGGGGAAACTCGGCTATCAATACCGTCCGGGCATCTATGTTCAGGACGACGTCGAAATTGCGAGCGACGCCGAATTGTATCCGCCCATTTTTATCGGGAGCGGTTCGCGCATCCGCAGTGAAGTGGTCATTCACGGACCCGCCGTCATCCAGCCCAACGTGATCGTGGACAATCGCGCGCACCTCGACCGCAGCATCGTCTGGCAAAACGTCTATATCGGACAGGCCGCGGAACTGCGCGGCGCCATCATCGGGGCGCGCGCAAGCATTGGCGCGCGCGCCGTCCTCTTTGAAGGCGCGGTCCTGGGCGAACAGGTCACGGTGGGCGAAGGCGCGGTCATCCATCCCAACGTCAAAGTCTGGCCCCAAAAGCGCGTCGAAGCCGGCGCGACCATGCGCTCGTCGTTGATCTGGGGCTCGCAAGCGCGCCGCACGCTCTTTGGACGGTATGGGGTGACGGGGTTGGTGAATGTGGACTTGACGCCAGAATTTGCCGCGCGGCTCGGCGCGGCATTTGGCGCGACTCTTGCGAAAAAGCAAGAGGTCATCATCAATCGTGACCCGCACCGCAGTCCGCGCATGATCAAACGCGCCATCATTGCGGGCTTGCCCTCTGCCGGCGTGGATGTAATTGACATCAAGACCGCGCCGATTCCGGTGGCGCGCTATTTTACGCGTGTCATGAACGCGGGCGGCGGCGTGCACGTGCGACTTTCCCCGTATGACCCGCGCACGGTGGACATTCGCTTTTTCTCGCACGACGGTTTGAACCTGTCCAAAAGCACCGAACGCGCGGTCGAGAATATTTTCTTTCGCGAAGATTTTCGCCGTGTGTATCTGGACGAAATCGGACGCATCGAGGACGCGCCGGGCGCTGCCGAAAAGACCTACAGCGACGATTTTTTCAAAACGCTCAACGCGCACGCCATTTCAGACGCCGAATTCCAAATCGTCGTGGATTATGCGAACGGTCCCGCTTCGACCGTTCTGCCATCCCTGCTGACGCGACTGCACGTGGACGTGATCGCCCTCAACGAGCGGCTCGACGAAACCAAGATTTCGCTGGAACAGCAGGAATTTCAACGCGCCCTGGACCGTCTCGGCGCGATCACCACCGCCGTCGGCGCGCATCTGGGCGTGCGGATTGACGTGGGCGGCGAACGCATCTGGCTGGTGGACCACAAGGGCAACAAACTTTCGGGCGGCATGGCTGCCGCTGCCCTCACCGATTTGCTGCTGCGCGATGACAAACTGCAGCGCGGGGCAATTGCCTTTCCCGTCAATCTGCCCAACCTCTTTGAGCCGCTCGCCAAAAAATACAACACACGGGTCATGCGCGTCAAAAACGATCACCAGACGCTGATGGAAGCGGCGCAGCTGTCGGATGTGCGTCTCGCCTTTAGCGGCGCCGGCGATTTTATTTTCCCTTCATTCCAGCCGACCATGGACGGCATGCTGGCGCTGGTCAAATTGCTCGAACTGCTCGCCGTGCATCAAACCAGCTTGCACCAGGTCGTACACGGGCTGCCCGGTTTCCACATGGCGCAGCGGCATGTCTATTGCGCCTGGGAAAACAAGGGGGGCGTCCTGCGGCGGCTCAACGAACAATATCATGACCGTCTCCTCAGCAGCGCAGACGGGGTCAAAGTCGCCTTGAACCCGACCGAGTGGGTGCTGATCGCGCCGGACCCGGACGGACCTTTTTTCCACGTTCACGCCGAAGGCAACTCGCGCGAGAGCGCCAATGCCAACGCCGACCGCTATGCGCGCATTGTCGAAGGGATGCGCACGTAACGCGCTTATGACGGTTTCTTTCGGCGAGATTGCCGACGCCCTGCGCTGGTTCTGGCTTGCGCTCGCGCTCGGCTGGGTGGCGTATGGATGGCTGCAGCGCGTCCCCTACCCGCGCGTTTTGCTGGGGCTGGCGGGACTATTTGTCCTCGATTGGCTCGCACATGCCCTTGCCGAGTTTGTCGAGCGTCCCGGGTCGAACCTCCCCTCTGATTTTTCGCTCTATTCGGTGATGTTGTTGACAGCTGCCGCAGTCGGGTTGGCGGCAGCGTGTTTGTATGCGCGGTGGCGCGGCTTGTCCGTGACGGCGGTGTTGGATGCGGCGCTGGTGTGTGTGATTGCCGGCGGCATCGGCGGACGCGCGCACCAGGTATTGACGAATTGGAGTTTCTATGCCGAGAATCCCGACTTGGTCCCGGACCTCGCGCACGGGGGACTGGGGATTCGAGGGGCGCTACTGTTTGGATTTCTCGCGCTGCTGCTGTTTGCCCGGCTGACCGGTAATTCGTTCTGGGGACTCGCAGACGCCGCCGTGATAGGATTGGCGCTTGCGTCAAGTATCGGATGGTATGGCGCTGCCCTCACTCATCTGCATTATGGCATTTCGCTCGATGCGCCGCCCGCCACAGGTCCGCTTGCGCCGCTCGCGCAAATGATTCGCGCTTTCGGTTATAATTTTGTCCAGGACCTGCCCGACGCTTACAATCTCATTGCGTTCCGCATTCCCGTTCAATTGTTGTATGCCGTCTTTTATTTTGCATTATTTTTGGTCATGGCGCTACTCGCCGTCAAAAAAAACGCCGCCGACGGCTCAC
Source organism: Anaerolineae bacterium (assembly GCA_020851635.1). Lineage (GTDB taxonomy): Bacteria > Chloroflexota > Anaerolineae > UBA4142 > SHND01 > SHND01. Next base: position 36,055 of record JADZCJ010000093.1, on the reverse strand, counting down.
CCTATGCGGAGCGGGGGCTGTTGTTTGCGGTCTATGTTCTGGTTACAGCCATCGCGAATTTCCTGTTTGGTTTTTGGCGCGGCGATGAAACGCTCGTATGGAACGGGCTGCGCGCAGACCAGTGGCTTGATCTGTTATTCTTGATCTTGGGCGTTGCGCTCGTGTATGGGCGTATGCGGTCCGTGCGCTCGCGCGAGCGCGCCCAAGCTTTGAAATGGAGAAACTCTCAATCAGCATGAAACATCGTCCCCCCTGGCTTGTCACCGATGCCGATAGCTTTCAAGCGTTGATCGTACATTTGCGTTCGCAGCCGCGCATCGCGGTAGATACAGAAGCCGATTCGCTCTACTCATATTATGAAAAAGTCTGCCTCATGCAGTTTTCCATTCCCGACCACGATTTCATCCTCGATACGCTCAGTTTCAAAAACATTGAGCAGCTCGGCGAAATTTTTGCCAACCCTCACATCGAAAAAGTGTTTCATGCCTGCGAGTATGATGTCCTCTCGCTGAAACGCGACTACAATTTCAGGTTCGAGAACCTGTTCGACACGATGGTGGCCGCGCGCATCCTCGGCTGGAAACATGTGGGGCTGGGGAGCATCCTCGAAGAAAAGTTCGGCGTCAAACTCGACAAACGATTTCAGCGCGCCGACTGGGGCAAACGCCCGCTCGCGCCCGAATTGATCGAATATGCGCGCGATGACACACACTCGCTGCTGCGCCTGCACGATCTGGAGGTGGCGGAATTGGCAAAGGCGCATCGTCTGGCTGAAGCGCGCGCCGATTTTGACCGGCTGGCGCAGGTGAGTTGGAGCGAGCGCGAGTTTGACCCCGATCGCTATCGCACGCTCGAAGGCGCCAAGGAACTCGACCCGGTCAGTCTGGGCGCCCTGCGCGAATTGTATGCGCTGCGCGAAGAGCTGGCGCGCAAGCAGGACCGTCCGCCATTCAAAATCATGTCGAACCTGGCGCTGCTCCGCATTGCGCGCACCCAACCGCGCACGCTGGCAGAGCTCTCGGCGCTGCCCGGCATTGGCGAGTGGTTTGTCCGGCGGCACGGGCGCGAGGCGCTGCGGGCCGTCGAACGGGGGCGGGCGCGCCCACAGGTGCGCCTGCCCAAAGCGCCGCGCGGCGATTCGGCGCTGCCCGACAATGCTTCGCGCGAACGATACGCCCGACTCAAAGAATGGCGCAAAGCGCGCGCCGAAAGCCGCGGGGTCGAATCCGACGTCATCATGTCAAACGATGCGCTGATCCAGGTCGCCCGGACGCATCCGAAATCACAACAGGAGCTGGAGGGGATAAGCGAGCTGGGAGAATGGAAAGCGCGCGAGTATGGACCCGACCTGCTCCGGGTATTGAATGAGAGCTGAGTCAAACCAACAGAAAAAGCGGCGCAGTGCGCCGCTTTTCTGTTTCCGCGATTCGATTCCCGTTATCGCCCGATATGCATCGGCATAATCACATGCGTAAAGTCATCGCGTCCCACCGGCTTGACTACACCGGGCGCGGCGGCGGAAACCGTCTCCAACGCCACCTGCGCCGAATTCAAGACGCCGAGCACATCCGAGAGAAACCGCGCGTTAAAGGCAATCTCGATCGGTTCCCCGTCCACCGTCGCATCAATCTCGCCCACATTGTCGCCGGTTTCGGCGCTCTGCGCCGCGACAATCACTTTGCCGCCGCCCATATCATTGCCGCTCGAAATATTCAAGCGCACAATGTTGGACGCTTCGCGCGCAAACACGCTCGCCGCTTTGACCGCGTTTTGCAGCTCTTGCGTGTTCATGATCGTACGGGTCGAATAAGTCTTGGGCACGATTTGATTGAAATCGGGAAAGTTGCCGTCAATCAATTGCGAGACAATGTCGGTGTTTTCCAGATGAAACAACACTTGCGAGCGATTGTCGGTAATGGCAATTTCCACCGGAGCTTCCTGGTCGCCAATCACGCGCGCCACATCCTGCAGCGCCTTGGCGGGAATAATCACGCTCACGGGCGCCGCCAATTTCGTATCGAGCGCCGCGCTGCGGACCGACAAACGAAACCCGTCGGCAGAGGCGAACGTGACCACATCCTTGTCAAACTTGGCGAGGATACCCGTCAGAACGGGTCTCGAATCATCCTGTGCCGCCGAGAACGTCGCCTGAGCGATCAATTCCTTGAGAATATCGGGCTCGACCAGAATTTTATTATTGTCGCCGATGGTCGGGATGATTGGAAATTCGCTCGCGTCCACCCCTTTGATGTTGGCGTCATAGCGCGCACATTTGAGATGGAGGGTTTGCGTTTTGAGATTCAATTCCATATCCACGCGGTCGGGCGGCAGAGCATTGACATAGTCCGCCAGCTGCCGCGCGGGCACTGTGATGGCGCCCTCGCTTTGCACCTGCGCGCCGGCCCAGTGCGTGATGCCAATTTCCAGATTGGTCGCTGCGAGTTTGAGCCGACCGCCTTCGGTGGCAAGCAGAATGTTGCCGAGCACGGGAAGGGTCGAGCGCGTGGCGACCGCGCGGTTTACGATTGAAATGCCGCGCATGAGATTTTCCTGGAGCACACTAACTTTCATGACAGACCTCGATGAGCGACGCGCCTAAAACAACTTGCATCGCCGGATGAAACTTGTGCGTCATTTTACAACATTGTGGTATGAATGACAACGTATTGCGATTAACATAAAACTGCATCACCGCCAAATCACAATGCGTCCGCCGCTTGCGCAAACATTTCGCAAACCAAGCGCCCGATATGCGCGCAAAATCGCGTGCGCTCGCTCCACAACTACCATCCAAAGATCAGCAAGGTAATCACCAATAGAATCCCAAGGATCAGGGGCCAGTAAAGCACTTCGACCCACAGATTGTCCTGTCCAAACAAGCCCCAATCGGGATTGGCGACCAGCGCGACGGAATTGGCGGCGACGGCAAGAATGACAAAATAAGTCAGCACATGCACCATTTCCAAATATACCACCCCATACCACTTTACCTCATCGCGCAGCGCGTTTTGCGCCAGCAGAATGGCAAAAAAGAAAGCCGCGCACGTAAAGATGACGGCGCCCGGACGGACCCCAAATTGCTCCAACCGCTTGGAATTGCTCCCGATCACCATCACAATCACAAACAGTTGAATCAGGATGACCAGCGGCGCAATCCCGCGCGCGACGAGCGGGCTGAGGATATAGCGTTGGATGGGCACATTGAAATAAAGCTCGGGGAGACTCTCGGCGCTGTTGTACCCTTGAATGCCAAAATTCGAATTATAGGCATTGAGACGAAAACTGAAATAACTGCTGCCCAGTTCCCAATTTTCCAGCACCAGCCCCTCGTCCAATCCGGGAGTCGCGCCTGGCGCTAACGAATCGTATCCGGCAATGTCCGGAACCAGATACACATCTTTTTCAAATTCCACATGCCACAAGCGCAGCCACAAGAGCTGGCGGTCCAGCGGATATTTGGAATAGTCAAACTTTTCGCGCAGAGTTGTTTTGAAATTCCAGCCGACCAGGGTCTCTCCATCCTGATGGGTCTCGTACACCTTGGTAAAAGTCGTGGACTCGGCTTCTGCAAACACAAACCCGTGATCCAGGGGCGGATATTCGTCCGGATACTTTTGCCAAATATACCCGCCCGCCTGCACCGTATAGGGACCTTTGAATTCAAGGGTCTGGATGACGACGCCGGTCGGAATGAACAACGCGTCTCCGGCAACATCCGGCGGCAAATTCTCGCGCATAAAGCGCGTCACATCCTCCTGACGGCGCATTACGCTTTCGCCGGGAAAGAGCGGCGCAGGCGTGTTGTATTCGCGATTCCACACAATGATAATCAGCGCGAGAAAAACCAGCGCGACCACTGCCGAACCCACATACCAGCGGGACGGATTCTTGGGCGCAGGCGGGGGTTGCTCGGGGACACTCATGGATTGGGTAAATTGCTTTCGTCTCTTGAAAAAACAACAAACATGCCAAAGCCGGCAAGGCGAATCAAGCCCGCGACCACCAGCGAAAACGGGATGCTGACCGCCGTCGCCACCGCGGTCGCCACAAACGGCGCGATGAACGAGACCAGATACACGGTCTCCTGCTGGACGCCGACAAATGTAGCTGCTTCTTGCTGAGGATAACTCGACACCACGATATCGAAAAAGATCAGGTCAATGCCCGCCGCAAAGATCGCCGCCAGCCCGCTCAGAACGATGACCGCGGGGATCTGGGTCGTAAACGCTAGGATGATCGGATAAAACGCGACGGCGAGCGTGGTTACGAGCAGCGCAAAGCGCACCCCGCGCAATTTGGTCACACGCGCCCAGACATAATAGGCGACCAGAAGGACCGCGCCCTGCACGGTGACAATCAGTCCGATGGCTTCATCGCTTGCATTCAGAACACGCACATAGTAAAGCGGAAAGAGCGGAATCGCATACGCCAACCCAAACCGGTAGACGACCTGACTGCTGATGACCCGCATAAAGCGCGGTTCGCCGCGCAGCTGCTCGGTGAGTCGCTTGAGGTTTTTGAGCGGCGAAGGACGCTCTACCGGGCGCGGCGGCATTTTCTGGTCAGGCAGCTCGATGCGGCTTGAAAATGCAAAACTGAGCACACCACCCAGCGAGAGCACAATGAAAACGATCTGATAATTATATGGAAAGGGCAGCCGGTCCAGCGCAATCCCGGCAAACACCACCACAATCGCCGTCGTGATCCCCAGGGTGGACCACCGGCGGCTCATCAGATACAAGCGCCCCTCCGGTCCCGCCACACTGCCCATCACAATCGTAAAACCCAGGTTGACAATCGTCTGCGGAACCGTCGCAAACAACCAGATCAACAAAATGCCCAACACCACCTGGTTTGGCACCAAGAATGGCGCCAAACCGGTCAGCGCATAACACAATATAACAAAAAAGCGTGAACGGGAATACCAGGGCACAATATTTTTTTGGCGCGCCAGAAATTGTCCCAGCGGGATGGCAAAGATCAGACCCGCCAGCGCGGGCATGGAGGTAAGCAGCCCAACCGCAAAATTGTCCGCGCCCAAGCGCGCCAAAAAGACGGGCAGATAGGGCGCCGCCGCCGCCGCAATGCCAACGCCGATGCCGTCAATCAATACCCGTCGGACATTTTGTGATTGGACATCCTGACCCATCGGCATCCAGGACGATAGGATGCGTCGTGGTTTGAGCGTGCGTTGTAATGACTCGACCCGCAGCGCCATATTCGATTTGCCTGAACGGTTCATCCCGATACAATCCCATTATGCAAAATAGAGTGCCGTTGATTTTACTCTTTATTTTAATGCTCGCCGGCTGTACAGTGCCGGGACCATCCGAACCGGATTTATTGATCGCGTCCAAACAAAGACAATGGGGCGAAAAACAAATTCGCAACTATCGCATCGCGGTGCTCAAGGTCGATTCTATCTGGCACGCCCAGACCAACACCGTTACGGTGCGCGATGGCGTTGTCACGGAACAATCGGCGGTGTGTATTCCGGCACCGTTTGAGGGGCGCGAATGCAAGGTGAATGAATTTGACCCCAACAAGTTTACCGTAGACGGTCTGTTTGACACGGCGCTCGCATATGCGCCCGACAGCGCGAAATATCAACTCAAGGTCACCTTTGACGAGAAATACCACTACCCGACCACGATTTCGCGCGACCAAGCCAACGTCACCGACGATGACATTTCCTGGCGGGTAACGTCCTTTGAGGTGTTACCGTGAGAACCCGGCCCATTTCGGGTGAAACAAAAAAAAGAGCGCCCGTTGTCGGACGCTCTCTGTTTTCCGCTACAACGGCGGAATGGAATCTTCCGCATGACTGTGCTGTGTCTCTGAGCCAAATTCGATATGCCGGTATGTCCAAATGCGATTGATCCCAAAATTCCAAAACAACACCACCCCAATCGCAAAGATTTTGGAGGGGTAAATTGCCAGAGATGGGTTTATTCCGAGCGCCACAAAGATGGGTTCAAACAGAAATTTGTCCGTCAGCACAAACACCAATTCGTTGATGCCCAGACCGACAAGGTTCACCAAAAGAAATTGGGCAAAATGTTTGTGCAGATTATTTTGTCCGCGCGATTCGGGAAAGGTCCAAAGAGTATTCCACGTAAAATTGCTGACCACCGCGCAGCCGACAGAAATCAGGTTCGCCAAATAGTCCGGCACATGAAAGGCAAAGACGAGCAGGGTCAAGACGGTCACATCCAGAATGGCGCCAAAGCCGCCCACCATGGCAAACTTGATAAAGCGTTTGACTTCGGGATGCGCTGCTTTGATGCGCTGCGGCGCCAATGCGTTTACGCGGTCAAAAAAGGCGGTCATTCAAAAGATCCCTCCAAAACGTCAGCTCCGGCGATTCCCCTGTCAGGCGTGTCGGATGTATTTGCGCTCAAGACAGCCACCAGCCCCAACGTCATGCCAACTTGCAGATACATGGCATGGACAAACAGATTATCAAAGAAATTATGAATTGACAAAGCCACCAGAACGCCCAAGCCGCCCGCCACGACACCTTGCTGCCAGCCACCGGTCGCCAACGCGGCGCGTCCCACATTCCAAAAGACGGCAAGCCACAAAACAACGTATATTATAAACCCGATTGCGCCCGCCTCTGCCAGCACATTCAAATAATAATTGTGCGCGTGTCCCAACGGATCATCCCACCTGGGCAGGGCATACGCGGGATAGGCAGCCGCATAATTTCCAAAACCTACGCCCAGCCAGGGCGAGTCCTCGAACATGCCCAGCGCCGCTTGCCAGTGCGCGCGCCGTTCCACCAGCGCAAAATTTTCGTCGTTGGCGCGCACCCCGCGCACATCCTCAAAAGACAAGTAATCGCCGACCGTGGCAAAGCGCTCGCTAATGATGTTGGGCACCAGATTGATTTCGCCCAGCCCGATCACAATTACGCCCACCAGCCCCATTCCCAGCGCCAGCGTCACGGCGCGTTTCGAGCGCACCAGGACCATCACAGCCGTCACACCCAGCGCCCCCGCGACGCCAATCCACGCCCCGCGTGAATACGAAAAGAGTAATGCGGCGAGCATGACAAACAACGAACCGCTTGCAAGCACAAACAACCACAGATGACGGGAGGTGATGCCTTGTGAGGAAAGGGCGTTTGTCGGGCGCTCCGGCGCCGTCCCGCGTTTGCCGCGCAGAAACGTCACCAGAATACCCAATCCCGTTCCCAGCGCCAATGGGAGAATCAGACCAAGATAGCCCGCAAATGGGTTGGGTTGTTCGAACGTTCCAAAGGCGCGCAGGTTTGCGCCGCCAAACAACAAAAAGCCCTCGGGTCCGAGGCGAAAATAATACTGGTATGCGCCCAACAACGCCTGCGCCAACCCCGCACAAAACATGACCGCCAGCAAGCGCTCGACGCGCGTTTCATCAAAGAATTGGGCGACGAGCCAATAGGCGGCAAACAATTCGATCCATTTGGTCAGCTCGGGCACGCTGTCAGCCAAAGAGCGCGCAACCGTCAGGGAAAGCGCAGCAGCAAAGATAAAAGCGAGAAACGGGAGAGCAAGCGGTGGCGGGCGCAGCTCGATTTTTCGACGGGCTACGCCGCGCATCAAATACAACGCCCACGCCAGCAGCAAGAGTCCATCCGCCGCAGTTACGTTTGCGCCGCCGACATTCAGAGGCAGGAGCGAACCGAACGGGACCGCAAACACCAAAAGATATACAGCGAGCTCGGGGGCGGCGACAAGCGCGCCCACCAGAACGAGCGCGAACGCAAGGAGCAGCGCGTTTGTCAGGGAAAGCAGCGCCCAGAGGAACGCGACAAGCAAGACAATGACCGCGAGGGCGAGGGTGGTGCGTCGTTCGATTCGCAGAAAAGACACGCGCTTTCAACTCTTGTGACACAGCGGTCCATCAAGGACCCGTATCATGCTTTTTGCATCCGTTCTGCAAAATACGCGATAGTCTCTTCCAGACCCGCGTCCAACGAAACGACCGGTTCCCAATTCAGCAGCGTGCGCGCCCTGGTGATATCGGGGTTGCGGCGCGACGGATCATCAACGGGGCGATGAGTAAAAATAATGCCCGCCTTGTTGCCCGTAATCGCGTTGATGCGTTCGGCAAAAGTCTTGATGGTCATTTCGTTCGGGTTGCCAATATTGACGGGCAGATTTTCCTCGGACATGAGAAGACGCGCAATGCCCTCAACCAAATCGCTGACATAGGTGAACGAACGCGTCTGTGAACCATCTCCATGCACCGTCAACGGTTCGCCGCGCAGCGCCTGTCCGACAAAGTTTGGCACCACGCGCCCGTCATCCAGCGCATTGCGCGGACCATAGGTGTTGAATATGCGGACGATCCGCGTCTGGACGCCGTGCTGGCGGTGATATGCCAGAGTCAACGCTTCGGCAAAACGTTTCGCCTCATCATATACGCCGCGGGGTCCGACGGGATTGACGTTACCCCAATAGTCTTCACGCTGCGGGTGCACCAGCGGGTCGCCATACACCTCCGAAGTCGAAGCCAACAAAAAGCGCGCGCCTTTGGCACGCGCCACACCCAGCGCATTATGCGTCCCCAGCGCGCCGACCTTCATCGTCTGAATCGGATAATCCAGATACGATTTTGGACTCGCCGGTGAAGCAAAGTGCAAGACGGCGTCCACCTCACCCGGAACATGAATGTGTTTTGTCACATCCTGTTCGATAAACTCGAAACGGGGCTCGGTGGCGAGATGAGCAATATTGTCGGGGCTGCCGGTAATAAAATTGTCCATCGCAATCACGCGATGGTCGCGCGCCAAAAAATAGTCACACAAATGCGAGCCGATAAAACCGGCGCCCCCCGTGATAAATAGACGCATAATGTCCTCGAATGGGTTGGCTTGCGTATAGAATGCCGCTCACCGGCGCGGCAGTTCCGCGCCCGCGACAGGCGGCATTTGTTTGCGCCGCGAATTATAAGAGCGGTCAGCCAAATACAAAAATTTTGCCGTTTCACGCCGGAACATTTTTGTTTCCATAATCACTCTGTCTGTGCCAACGCCAGCGTGACCAAAAACACATATGCCAGGTCTATCACAAAATAGGACGAGTCAATCAAGCCGTGCGCCAGCATCGCCGCCACACTCGCCATCAGCCCCAACATGAGCGCGCGCGTATAACTGCTGTTTGTCGTCACAAAGGTCGTCCACGCGCGGCGGTACAAACCGACGAGCATCCAAACGAAAATCAGCACCCCGCCGATCCCCAGCCGCGCCCAGAAATCCAGCAGCACATTGTGCGGGTGCGAAAGATTCGGCTCGCGCCATGCCTCGGGCAAAATGTATTTTGGATATTCGTACAAGAAATTGTCCAGCCCCACGCCCAATAACGGGTGATCGCGAATCATGTTCACCGCGCTCGTCCAGACCGCTATGCGAAAAAATCCTGTTCCCGTCCCCGTTTGAAACAGTGACCTGAGCCGTTCGGAAAAGAGAAACGGCACGCTCAGAATCGCCCCAAACAGCGCCGCCGCGCCAATCGCCAGCCACGCGCGCCGCGAAAGATGATGCGATTGCGTGCCCAACACCGCCAGCACAAAAATCACGCCGGCGGGCAGTCCAAAAAACAATGCGCCGCGCGAATAGGTCAACAACATAGTCAAGCCAAAGAGACCGACCAGCGCGGCATACACCCAACGCGGGTTGATGGGCAGAACCCAGGTCTGATCGCTGTGCGCCGGAGGATGCGGCAAGAGCGCAAACGCCAGCGCAATCGGCAGCAAGCGACCGAGATACAAGCCCACATTGTTGGGCGAACCCCACACCGCAGTCAACCGCGCAATCCCATCCGCAAGAATCACATCGCCCGTCACGTATTGATACAGCCCGATCGCGCACACGGCAACACCCGAAGCGAGCAGCGCATTCACAAACAAGCGCGTTTGCGCCCCACCGTATGCGCCCAGACGAATCAACGCATACAATAAAATGGGGTCGAGCAAAATGATGCGAAACTCGCGACTCGCCACGCCAAAATTGCCCGCCCAGCGCGTCGAGAGCAGACCCAGCGCCAAAAACGCCAACGCCGCCCAATCGAGCGGTTGAATGTTTGTCCGCCAAAAAGCAGGTTTGCGCGCCGCCGCAAACGCCCGCGCGCCAAATCCGCTCAATGCCGCATCAATCAGGAACGCCGCCGCGGCGATCCAGGTGAACGCCTCCACCGGAGAGAGTTCAAACCCGCCAAACAATCGTTTGGGAAAATTCCAAAATGGGATCACAAAAATCGTCAGCGCAATCCCATAATCCAACCGCAGGGCAAACAGACCAATCAACACGCCAAACATGACCAAGTTCAACGGCGTGCTCGGCGAAAAATAGAAACCAGCCGCCGCGACCAGAATGGCGAAAACTTGTGCGAATTCAGGCAGCGCGTTGACGCGCGTTTTCAAGGCGCGCCAGCGTTCGTCCAATTTTAGCGCATGACTATAGCGCCACGCGCGCCATGCTGAAACGACCGCCACGCCGAGCAGCAGGACGACGGGCAAGACCGGCGCGGCGGGGAGTGGCGCGTCCGAATCTGTAACAGTGACATCCGACAGAATGTGCCGTCGCAGGGTATTGAAAAACTCGGTCGGCTGTCCGTCCCGATTCAGCAGCGCAAAACCCCAGCGCGGATTCTCGGCGGCGACATTTGGCTGTAAATACAGCGGAAAGATGCCGGTCACCCAATCCCATTCCGCATCAATTCGTTCGAGCGCGCGTTCCAGACGGTCAGCTTGAATTTCCGCCGTGTCTGTGCCCCACGGCGATGGAATGCCCTTCCAGTCGGTTGGCAGGGCATTCCATCCCATCTCGACCGCCCACACCGGTTTGTTTTGATCGCCATAGTGGAGCATTTCATCGCGCAGTAGAATCAAGCGTGAAAAATTGAGCAGACCCGAATTCACCGTGCGGTCTTCGGGTCCCGTCCACATGCCATACGGTTTTGCCGCGACAATATCAAAATTGTTCTGTGCGCCGATTTCGTACAAGCCGCGCAAATAGAGTATCTCGGAATAGTTAGGGTGCGGGCGATGCAGCTCCAGATTCATCGCCAGTCCTGCAAGCACAATTTTTGCGTCCGCATCGTCTGCGCGAACCGCTTGCGCGGCGGGAATCAACAGCTGCGCGTACTCGACGGGGTCGGCGTTGCGTTCGCCCCAGTTCGGTTCCACATTCGGCTCATCCCAAATCTGGTAATACTCGACCGCATCACCATAGCGTCCGGCAAAATCGCCGACAAAACGCGCGTACTCGGCAAAATCATCGGGGGGGGCGTGCGGCATGGCGCGCTCGTGCGCGCGCTGGCTCCACGCGGGGGCGGTATTCAGGACCGCGACCAGTTGAATCCCATCGGCGCGCGCCGCGTCCACGATGCGGTCCCATTTTGCCCAATCATAGGTCCCGCGTTCCGCTTCGATCGCGCGCCATGAAAAATATTGGCGCGCGTGCGTCAAGCCCGCGCTTTTGAGCTGTGCCAGGGCGCGCTCGAGCTCCTCATCCGTTTCGTATTGTTCCAGCGCCACATTCGCGCCAAAAATTTTTGGTGTATCGGGGAAATTAGTTTCGATCCCGCGCGCGAGCGTGCGATACCGCGTAACCGCAAATGCCGCCGCGCCGAGCGAGACGAGGACGAGTCCGAGATAAAACAAGAGAACGACGAGACGACGCATCAGATCGTTATTGTTGCAACGCGTTCAATGGAACGCCGCTACCGCCACCGCGCCAATCTTGAATTCCCATTTGCGGTCAAAGGCGTCCACGTCCCGGAGGCGAGATCATAGAGCCACAAGTCATTGTCGCGCAGCGCAATCAATTGCCCGGCGTCGGGCGACCACGTAAGCTGAGCCACTTTGACCCCCTCTAGCGCGTTTTCCGATTGCGGATAAATCCGTTCGCGGTTGCTGCCGTCGCGGTCCATGATATACAGCGAATAGAGCGAGCGTTCGCTGTTGGCTTGATTCTGCGCGACGCCAAAGGCGAGCTTGCTCTCGCCGCGCGCGTCGCGCGGGGACCAGGCGGGGAACGCCCACATGCCCGTGTTGCGCGCCAGCGGCATCGAGAGCTCGCCCTCGCGCGCCAGCAGCCACAAATCAAAGCCCGTCGCATCCTGACTGCGTTCGGCGCCGTTCGGCGGCGCATGAATGGTTGCGGCGACAAATTGACTGTCGGGGGACCAGGCAAGCTGCGGAACCCACACCCAATCCGCGCGCGTATTGTAATAGGCAAAATGGCTGATGGGATGGCGTTCGCCTGCGCCGGGCGCGACCAACCCCACCTGGTTCGCCAGCGCATATGCAAACGTCGTCGCATCGGGGGACCATGCGAGATTCCAGCCCCACCAGCTGTATGGCGCGGGCGCGCTGCGCGGAATAATGACGTTGGTTGTCGCCGTGATGGGACCCCTGGCCGTTTGCGAGAGTGTCGTCATCAGTGTATCGGTAATATAGACAGTGCGCGTAAACGGTCTGGCGGGAGGACGCGGGGTGTAGGTCGGGAGCGGCGGGGGGGGCGGCGCATTGGGGTCTATCAAGAGCGGCGGGGGCGTATCGCTGGGACGCGGTGTCGGATAGATCGTCACGGTCTGCGTCTGGATATTTGTGTCCGTGACCTGAAGAGTTTCGGTGATGCCGTACAGCGTCGCCACGATCAGGTCATTGTATGCCTTCCAACCGGGCGCGCCCGGTGTGCGTTCGGCGGTGGTATAACCCACCTGCGCCGAACCGTCGGGCGCCCACTGGGCATACAACGCATTTTCAATCGGCAGACGCCGCGCTTCGGCGCTGAACGGCACGGTATCAATCACCCAAAGGGTATTCAGCCCGTCCGCCGACGCGCGCGAAAACATCAAGTATTTGCCGTCCGGCGACAGGTCAAACACACGCCCGTCCAAATCACCTTCGGTCGTCAACGGACGGCGGTCGGCAGTGGAACCGCGCACGAGCCATGCATTCCCATTGCCGAGATACGCCAGCGTGCCGCCGAGATTGACCGGCGCAACGGTCCCCTGTGTGCCAATTTGCAAGAGCTCGGTGACCGGTTCTTGGAGAACACGACGCGCGATCTCGCGCCGCGAGACCTCACGCCCATCTTCAAAAGTCACCTGATAATCCATTTCCGCCTGACCGTTCACGCCAAAACGCGCGACCCGCACCTGACCTTCGGGCAAATTTTCCTGGCGCGTATAGATGCGCTCGAATTGGAGTGGCTCGCGCATGGTTTCGGTCTCGACGGTGACGCGCACGACCTGAATCGTCGCGGTGCGCTCGATGGGGGTGTAATCGGGCGGATCGACGCGGTCCTGGTCGCCAAGCACGATATTTTGCTGGCGGAGCACATCGCCGACTGTGGTCGCGCGGGTTTCGATCACGCGGCGCTCGCCATCCACCAGCACGACGACGCGTTTGTTGGAGGAACAGCCGATCGTCGCAAGCGCGAGAAGGGACAAGAAAAACACAACAGCGCAAGAGGACCCGTTGTGAAGGATGCGTGCGATTGAGCTCGTTAACACGGGGCGAAATATTTGCATAGAGGGGAACGCTGCGATGAGCGTTCCCTGTCCCGGCGCAGGGGTGGGCGGTCCCAATCTCAGCGCAGGGGCGTCGGCGCGGGACGCGCTTGCGCTTCGCTCAGAATCACGCGGCGCGTATTGATATACCACTGCGAGATGTTGCGAAAGCGGTCGCTCATGTCAAGCATCGGAGCCAACTGCACGCCATGCAAACGCTTGTCAATGCCGTAGGTATAGACGGGATAATACAGGATGGCTGCCGGAACATCTTCCATGAATATGCGTTGAAACTGGCGATAGAGTTCGGCGCGCTGGGCGAGGTCGGTGGTGCCGCGCGCCTGCTGAAGCAGGTCATCGGCGTCTGGATTTTCCCAGCCGGTGTAATTGCGTCCTGCGTCGGACTTGTCGGGTGTTTGCGAACTGTGCCAGATGTTGTAGGGGTCGGGGTCGGCGGGCAAATCGGTGATGGCGGTGAGCACGGCATCAAACTCGCGCGGGCGCAGGACATCCTGCACGAGCACGGGCACAGGCACCAACTCGACATTCACCTGTGCGCCGATTTTTGCCCAGTCCGCCGCCAGTTGTTCGGCAATGCGCGTCCGGATCGGGGCGTCGGTGTTGGTCAACAACGTGAACGCGAGTTGATGTTCCCCTTTTTCGCGCACGCCGTCGTTGTTGAGATCGTGCCAGCCCGCCGCTTCCAACAATTCGATCGCGCGGGCGGGGTCATAGGGGTATTTCTTGATCGCATCGTCAAACGCCCACGAATTGGGCAAAATGGAACCTGCGCCCTGGATGCCCTGTCCCTGCAAGATCGTGTCAATGATGTTTTGGCGGTCCATGCCATACAAGAGCGCCTGCCGCACCTGCTTGTCCTCGAACTGTGGCTTGCTCGTGTTGAACAAGACGAGCGTCATGCCCGCCAACTGCGCGCTCGTCAGTTCGACGTTTTGCAGCCCGCGGGCGCGTTCGAGCAATTCGGGCGTCACCTGCGAAATGCCTTCGATTTCGCCGCGCTCGAACGCCGCCAAAAGCGATTCATGATCGGGATAGAAATGAAATTGGAGCGTGCCGAGATATGGGCGTGGTCCAAAGTAACGGGGGTTTGGCGTGAGCGTCGCGCCATCGGTCGTCAGCTCGTCCAGGATAAACGGACCCGTGCCGACGGGCTGGCGCGAAAACCGGGTCGTGGGCAAATCTGCCGCGCTCACATCCTGGAGCAAGTGTGCGGGCAAAAGCCCGATGGTGGTGTAATCAAGAAAAGGCGCGAACGGCTGGGACAGCTGCATCCGCACGGTGCCGGGATTCACCGCCGTGATGGCGACCGTGCGCCAGAGCGATGCAATGTCGGTCAAACCCGGATAGTCCGACGATTGAATGGTCTGGATGGTATAGATGACGTCCGCCGAACTGAACGGCACGCCGTCCGACCAGGTGACGTCACTGCGGAGGGTAAAGGTATAGATCAAGCCGTCGGGCGAGATCTCCCAGCTGCGCGCGAGGTCGGGCTTGATGACGCCGCGTTCGTCGGCGCGCGTGAGACCGTTAAAAATCAACGCCGAAAGGTCGCGGTCAACGGGGTTGAATTGGTTGAATAGGGGATTGACGATATTGGGCGAGCCCGCAATACCCTCGATATAAGTGCCGCCGTAATCAGCTTGGGCAACTGTGGAAAGACCGAATGCAAAGTATGCGAGAAGGGCGCCGAGAAAAATGATACCGAGGAGGGCGATCAACGCCTGCCAGCGGATGTGGACCATGAAAAAGAGCGAAAGGCGTATCGTCAAACGTCACGGGTCAAACGCGAAACGTGAAAACGTTCAACGATACGCGCTTTTACTGGAGAAAGCGGGGCGCGAGCGCGCTGGCGAGCGAGAGCAGCATAAAGATCGTCGCCAGGGCAATGGTGATGTTATAGAGCGTGGCTTCCAAGCCGCGCCGCTGGTGCGCGACGGGGCTGTCACTGCCAAACGCTCCGGAAAGACCCTCCCCCTTGATTTGGATGAGGAGGATGACGATCAGAGTGACCGAGACAATGATTTGAACGATATTGATGACTGTGACCATAAAGATTCCTTTGGACCCCGCACGCAGCGGCACGGGCAAAAACATCCCCTCCAACGGGCGGAGGGGGGATCGGCGGGAAAAGATTATAACATGTGGGGAAACGGGCGCAAAATTGGAAGCAGCTCTTGATTCACCTACTTGCGCTTGCTCGCGTGCAAAATAGTATATCCGATAATATCGCTGCCTTGATATCGGATAATGACATCGTCGTCGGTCAGGTCGCTGTCAGTGGCAATGCCGGGCTTGTCAAAGTTGACGTACAGCACATCCGCTTCGGCATCATACGTCAGCCAAACGGAATTCTGTGGCGTTGCCTGAACGGTGGGCACCAGTTTCATATAATCTCTTGGTGATGCTATGGCCATACTTGATTCCTCCGTCGCAAAGAACTGTAACGGCGTGTAAAAAAGGCGGTGATGATGAATCCATCGGCCAATCCCTGCCGGTAAACAACAATCAGCCATTTGCCTTGCTCGATTTGGCTGACTGCAAGCAATTCGCCCTGTCCGCCGTCCAAAATGCGTTCCGGATTCGAGACCGTTTCCAACACCGTTCTTTGGAGATCTCCAAGTTCTCCATGTTCTTGTGCAATGTGATTCCAGCGCTCATCGGTCAAGCGGATCGGGACACCATTGATAGAGAGGGCGAATTGTTCCATATGCGCCGATCAAGTAACCCGGTGGAGGCGTTGTACGCGTACATTGTAGCATCCGCAGGTGTGAGGGTCAATGAGAATTCACAAATGCTCGTTGGTTCCTTTTTCAGCTTTTCCCCATTTTCCCCTATAATATCAGTGTTGTGCGGCACGCGCGTGCGTGACGGACGTCTTGTTTGCAATTTTCCATGTCTCAACCTACCGCGCTGGTCACCGGAGCTGCCGGTTTCATCGGCTCGCACCTCACAGAACGTCTTTTCCGCGAAAATTATACCGTCCTCGGTCTGGACTCGTTCAGCGACTATTATGCGCGGGAAATTAAAGAGCGAAACCTGCGCGCCGCCCTCGAACACTCGCGTTTTACTTTTGTCGAGGCGGACCTGCGCTCTGCCGACCTGAACGGTCTGCTCACGCGGCACAACGTGAGCGTCATTTTTCACCAGGCGGGGCAGGCGGGCGTGCGGCCCAGCTGGGGACGCGATTTCCAGCCGTATGTCGAGCGCAATATCCTGGCGACTCAGGCGCTGCTCGAAGCCGTGGTGAATCTGCCCGACCGTTCGCAGATTCAAAAATTCGTCTTTGCCTCGTCCTCATCGGTGTATGGCGATGCCGAGACCCTGCCGACGGGTGAAGACGCCCTGCCGCGTCCCATCTCGCCCTACGGAGTGACGAAACTGGCGGCAGAGCACTTGTGTATGCTGTATGCCAAACAGTACGGCTTGCCCGTCATCGCCCTCCGCTATTTCAGCGTCTATGGTCCGCGCC
Source organism: Anaerolineae bacterium (assembly GCA_020851635.1). Lineage (GTDB taxonomy): Bacteria > Chloroflexota > Anaerolineae > UBA4142 > SHND01 > SHND01. The sequence continues at coordinate 19,057 of JADZCJ010000093.1, read as the reverse complement.
AGCGTCCCGATATGGCGATGAACATTTTTATCTCGGCGCTTTTGCGGCAAAATCCAATTCGCGTGTTTGGCGACGGGGAACAAACGCGCGAAATGACCTATGTGGACGATATTGTGAACGCCAACCTGCTCGCTCTGGATGTGCCCGATGGCGCGCCACGGGTGTACAATATCGGCGGCGGTTCGCGCGCCACCTTGAACGCCATTTTGGAGACGCTGGGCGGAATCGCGGGCACGCCGCCGCGGCTGGACTATGTGGAACGCGCGGCGGGAGACCATCGTCATGGCGCGGCGGATATTTCCCGCGCCCGCCGCGATTTACGTTATGAACCAACCGTAGGGTTGGAAGAGGGTTTGCGCCGCCAGTATGAATGGCAGCGAGATATGGTTTACTCTAAAGAGTGACGATTGACCCGCGCCGGGAAACGCGAATTTCCGCGAATCTTTGCGAAAGGAATTTCCATACATCAAAATTCGCGTTTCTATCCCGTTGCCCGGAATGATTTTTTCAATTTGCCAATATGTCAGCGATTCAATTTGAGAATGTCAGCAAGCGCTATGTGATCCATCACAACCGCTCGCGCTCTTTTCAGGACCTGTTTGTTCAGAAACTGTCGCGCGGCAAAACGCCCGAGCTCTCCAACAAACCGCGCGCCGCGTCCGAAGATTTTTGGGTGCTGCGCGATCTGTCGTTTGAAATCAAACAGGGCGAGATGGTGGGGCTGATCGGTCCCAACGGCGCGGGCAAGTCCACGCTGTTGAAACTGCTCGCCCGCGTGATCGAGCCGACGCGGGGTCACGTGCGCGTGAACGGGCGTTTGAATGCCCTGATCGAATTGAGCGCGGGTTTTCACGAAGAACTGACGGGCCGCGAAAATATCTTTTTGAACGCCGCACTGCTGGGTTTGTCGCGCCCGGAAATTCTCAAGCATCTGGACGAGATCATTGCGTTCAGCGAGCTGGAAAAATTTATTGACACTCCGGTCAAGCATTATTCGTCTGGAATGCACATGCGGCTCGGCTTTGCGATCGCGACGGTGATCGAGTCCGAGATTCTGTTGATTGACGAAGTGCTCGCCGTGGGCGACTCGAATTTCCAGCGCAAATGTTTCGAGCGCATCGCCGAAATCCGCGAGCGCGGCACAACCATGCTGCTCGTCTCGCACCAAATGAGCGACATCGAGCGTCACTGCGACCGCGCGCTGTTGATCATCAAGGGCAATCTGTTGGCGGACGGCACGCCCACCGACGCCGCCAATCTCTACAAAGACCTCACCAAGCGCCAGCGCACCGATACGCCCGATTTTTACAACGTCGAATATGTGCATTACCAGGTGCCCGATGAAATGCGCGTAGGCGAGCGCGCGCCATTCAGCGTGACCATCCGCAACAGTTCGCATGAAGTGTGGAACGGCGAACAGGGGTCCGGCACCCGCCTGGTTTCGGCAAGCTATCATTGGCTCGATCGCCACGCCAACATGCACACCTTTATGGGTCCCCGTAAAATCCTGCCGCGCAACCTTGCCCCGGGCGAAGACATCACCATCACCAATTTCATCCTGCCGCCCTCTGCGCCCGGGACGTATTTGCTCGAGCTGGATATCGCCGCCGAAGGCATGGGCTGGTTCGGAGCGCACGGCAAGCCGGGACCGCAGATTACGGTGCAGGTGCTGCCCGCAAAAAGCGCGCGCACGAATGGAGATTTGAGCGAGAAAAGACTGGAGAATAGAGATTAGTGCGCGTGCTTGTAATCGGCATTGACGGGGCAACCTTTCGTTTGATGCGTCCCTTGATGCAGCAGGGCTATATGCCCTACTTGACCGAGGTCGAACGGCGCGGCGCGCTCGGCACGCTGGAAACGATCTATCCGCCGGTGACGGCGCCGGCATGGTCCTCGTTCATGACGGGCAAGAACCCCGGCAAGCACGGGGTTTATGAATTTTTGCACCGCAAGCGCGGCACGTTGGAACAAATTCCCGTCAACGCGGGCATGTTGGGCAGTGAAACGCTGTGGGAAATCATGAGCAAGGCGGGCAAGCGCATGGTGGTCGTCAGTGTGCCGCTCTGTTATCCGCCGTTTCCCGTCAACGGCACGCTCATGTCCGATTTTCTCGCCCCAATGGGCGCGCGCGACCTTTCATATCCCCCCGAACTGTTAAATGAAGTCGAAGAAAAATTCGGCGAATACCTCCTCTATCACAAACAAGTCTATACCAAAGACAATGTGGCGAACGTGCTCGCCGAACTCGAAGAACATACGGCGTATCGCCAGCGCGTCGCAGAATATTTATTAAAGCGCGACCCGTGGGATTTTGCGATGGTGTATTTTGAAGGCACCGACCGCCTGCAGCACGAACTGTGGCACGTGATTGACCCGACGAGTCCGATGCACGACCCCCAAGAAGCAGCACAATATGGCGAGCGCACGCGCAATTATTATCGCGAGCTGGACAATGACGTGCGCCAACTCGTCGAACTGGCACAGTCGCAGGACCCCAGCACGCAAGTGATTTTGATGAGCGACCACGGCTTTGGCGCGATTCACAAATTTGTAAATTTCAACATCTGGCTGCTGCGCGAAGGGTTTCTCAAACTCAAGCAGGATATTCCCACGCAGTTGAAACACGCGCTCTTTAGTCTCGGTTTCACCCCGTCGCTCGGTTACAAACTTTCGATGAATTTTGGTTTTGCGAATCTGCGGCTCTCGCAAGGCATGACAAATCGCAATCAGATTCTGGACCTGGTGCGGCGCGGCTTTTTGTCGTTTCGCAACGTGGACTGGAAACGCACCCGCGCGTTTTCCAGCGGCAACTATGGGCAAATTTTCGTCAACCTGGAAGGACGCGAACCGTATGGCAGCGTCCCCGCGAGCGAATTCGACCGGGTGGTCGAGCAGATCGGCGCGCGCTTGTTAGAGCTGCGCGATTTGCAAACAGGCGCGCCGGTGGTCGCAAAAGTATACAAGCGGTCCGATGTGTTCTGGGGTGAATTTATTGACGATGCGCCCGATGTCGTGTTCTCGCTGACCGAAAATTACAAGGCGCTCGGCACGCTCGAATTTGCTTCGAACAAGGTCGTCGAACCGGCATTCGGCAACTCGGGCGACCACCGCATGGATGGTTTCGTCGGCATGCTCGGCACGAACATTCGGCAGGGCGTCAAGATCGAAAATGCCAACATTATGGATGTGGCGCCGACGATTTTGTATTTGATGGGCTTGCCCATCCCCGCCGACCTCGACGGTCACGTCTTGACCGCGCCGCTGCGCGAGGAACTGCTCATGGCGTCGCAGATCATGCAAAGCGATGCGCTGGGGGCGCGCGACCAACTGATTCCCGATTACACGGAAGAGGAATCAGAGGAAGTAAAAGAGCGACTGCGGGCGTTGGGATATTTGGGATAACTTGACTTGGAGGCAGCGCCTCATGCGATTTTACAATGCACTCGCCATCGGAATTTGTTTTTGCGTATTTCTTGGGTTGCTCACACTCTCTCATCCCGCGCGGCTCGCCGCCTCGAGCGCGCGCTTGACGCATGGCCCTGTCGTGGGCGCGGTTACTGCCACCGGCGCGCGCGTGTTTGCGCGCACGAGCGAACCGGCTGAGGTCGCGCTGCGCTACAGCTCGACGTTGGACTGGTCTGCGGCACAAACAAGCGTGACGCAGCAGACAGCAGGCGAGCACGATTTTACGACAATGATCCCGCTCACGGGGCTTGAACCGTCCACCGTGTATTATCTTGAAGTCCTGGTCAACGGCGTGTCCCAATCCGGTCCGTCGTATCCCCGCTTCAAGACATTTCCGGCGTCCAATGCGCCCGCTTCCTTCCGGGTAGTTGTCTTGAACGATTTTGGCGAGAACGGCTCCAGCAAGCGTCCTGTGTCGGAAAAAGTTCACACCTTTACCCATGCCGCCGCCGAGAATCCGGACTTTGTCATCATCGGCGGCGATTTTGGGCACCACAACATGAGCACGCTCGAGGACAAACGGCAGCAGTTCAAGAACCTCTACTCGATTCCCAGTCCCGCCGGACGTTATACCGAATTTGTCCGCAAGATTTTGTTCAAGTATCCGGTCGTGCATATGTGGGATGACCACGATTTTGGCGATAACAACAGTGACAAGAACTATCCGTTCAAGCAGTTGAGTTATCAAGCGCTGAACGAATATTTTCCCGTGTATCCGCTCACACCATATGGTGACTGGCAAAAGTTTTCGTATGCCAACGCCGATTTCTTTCTGCTGGATTCGCGCAGCCAGCGCGACCCCAATGGTGACCCGAACGATCCGTTGAAATCTATGCTGGATGGCAACAATCTGGGAAGCGCAGGACAGTTGGAATGGTTGGAGCAGGGGCTGGCGACTTCGACGGCGGCGTGGAAGTTTATTGTTACGCCTGTGACGTTCAACACGAGTTTGAAAAAACCGGATTCCTGGCGTCGCTTTCGCTATGAGCGTGGCATCCTCGTTGATTTTATCAAGAGTCATTCCATCACAGGGGTCATTCTGATTTCCGGCGACGCGCACATTGGCGGATTGGACGATGGGACCAATTCGGATTTTCCCGAAATGCTCGTGCCGGGACCGAACCTGTGGCGCTGTGCGACGGCAAGCCGCCCCGGCAAGTGGAGCCACGGCTATTATTGGTCGGGCGAGCCAAACGGACCACCGTGCAACGGATATGGTCTCATTACCGTGAGTGACAGCCCCGCACGGGTCGAGCTCTCGGTCAAGGACAACAACGGCATTACGCGTTTGAACATGATGGTGAATCGTTGAATACCCCGATCAAAAATAAACCGCGCGTCCTCGTCATTGGTCTCGACGGCGCGACGTGGGATGTGTTGAATCCACTGATGCGCGACGGCAAGCTGCCCCATTTGAAAAAACTCCTCGCCAAGAGCGCGCAGGGCGTTTTGATGTCTTCGATCCCGCCCGTCACGGCAGCAGCATGGACGTGTTTTTCGACGGGTAAAAATCCGGGCAAGCATGGGCTGGTGGACTTTGTTTATTTTCCCGAGCATGGGTATCGCGTGACCATCGCCAACTCGACCACACGCGCGGCGGCGACGATCTGGAATTTGTTGAGCGACCGGGACATGCGCGTCGGCGTCGTCAGCGTGCCGATGACATATCCGCCCGAACGCGTGAACGGCGTCATGGTCACGGACATGATGACACCAAACGCGCAGGCGCAATACACCTATCCCCCCGAACTGAAACAAGAACTGCTGGACAAGGTCGGTCCGTTTGTCATTACCCCCGGCGAAGGCGAAAACCCGAGCCAGCCGCTGACTTATTTGGACAAGGTGCGCGCGGATGTAAGGGGTTCCGCCGATTATGCGCTGTATTTACTGCGGAAGGAACCCTACGACTTTTTCATGTATGTTTTTGGGATCACGGACATTCTCCAACACCAGTTCTGGTATTTGTTGGAAGCGGACCCCAAAACGCTGAACGAAAGCGACCGCGTCATCCGCGACAAGGTGATCGCAGTTTTCGGGCAAGTGGATGACGGCGTAGGCAAAATGCTCGAGCAGGCGGACGAAAATACGACCGTCGTGCTCATGTCCGACCACGGCTTTGGACCCATGAAGGGGTTCATGCACGTCAACAACTTTTTGCTCGAACGCGGCTACCTGGTGTTGAAACAGGGCGCCATGAGCACGCTCAAGCGCGCGATGTTTCGCGCGGGCGTGACGCCGCAAAACGTGCATCTCACGCTCAAGGCGTTGAAACTCGACCTGCGCCGCCGCGTGAATCGCGGGCGCGCGTACGGGATGCTTCGGCGGTTCTTTTTGTCGTTTGACGATGTGGATTGGACGCGGACGCGCGCCTTTGCGCTGGGGCACATTGGTCAAATCTATATCAATCTCGAGGGACGCCAACCGAACGGGGTCGTCCGCCCGGGCGCGGAATACGAGGACCTGCGCGATGAAATTCGGACCGAGCTCTGCAAGCTCAAGCATCCCGACACGGGCGAACAATTGATCGCGCGCGTGCTGAACCGCGAAGAGATCTATCACGGCGAGCTGCTGGACTATACCCCCGATATGCTGCTGCTGCCCGCCGATTTCAAATATCTCGCGTTTGGCGAGTCGGAATTTGCGTCAAACAAACTGGTCGGTCCGGCGCTCGGGCACACCGGACATCACCGCCTCGAAGGCGTGGGCGCATTGAGCGGACCGCATATCTGCGCGGGCGCGGCGATTCAAAACGCGTCGCTGATGGATCTCGCGCCGACGATTCTATATGCGCTCGGACTGCCGATTCCGCCCGATATGGACGGGCGTGTGCTGACCGAAGCGTTCGAACCCGACTTTGTCAATCAGACGACAATGCAGTACGATACGGTCAATGCCGTGCGGACTGATTTTGGCGGCACGTATTCGGACGAGGAAGAAGAAGAGGTCACGCAGCGTCTGGCGGACCTCGGGTATATCTCATGAGTCGTTTTCGCTTATTGATCGGTCTCACCATTTCCGTGGTGTTGCTCTATTTCACCTTTCGGGGGTTGGATTGGGCGCAAGTGGGCGCGGCGCTCCGCACCGCGAACTATGTGTATATTGCGCTGGCGGCGATTGTGATTCTGGCAGCGTTTGCCGTGCGCGCGATGCGATGGAGCTGGCTGCTGCGTCCGATCAAGCGTCTGGCATGGCGCGGGTTGTTTTCGGTGGTCTTGATCGGTTTTTTTGGCAACTATGTCCTGCCCGCAAAAACAGGTGAACTGGTGCGCGCGTATGTGCTGGGCAAACGCGAAACGATGAGCAAGAGCGCGATCCTCGGCAGTATCGCCGTCGAGAAAACGATGGACACGCTCATCCTGTTTGTCATTTTGCTGGCGACCCTGTGGGCAGTGCCCCTGCCGGAAGAGGTGGCGAATATAGAGCCCATCGCCGCCATCTTTTTGGTCGTCATGCTCGGCGGAATGCTGCTGCTTGCGGCGCGGGGGCGGCACGCTTCGAACCTGATCGTGCGCGTGCTTCAATTTGTGTTTCCCTGGTGGAAAGAACGCGTCGCGCGCATCACCAATTCGTTTGTGGATGGTCTCGCCGTCCTGTATCATGGCTCGAGCATCGTCATGGTGCTGGCGCTCTCGCTGGTCATCTGGTTAATGACCACGCTGAATTTCTGGCTGATTGGCAATGCGCTCGGTCTGGAGATTCCGTTGTATGGTTATGTGATGATCGTGGCTGTGACCAACATGGCGAGTTTTATTCCGTCCCTGCCCGGTCGTTTTGGCACGCTCGAACTCTTTAGCGTGTTTGTGCTCGGTCTGTTTGGCGTGGACAAGAATACCGCCGTCCTGTTCCCCATTCTTTTGCGCGTCGCGCAGCTCGGTCCGATTTTGCTCGGTTATGTTTTCCTGAATCGCGAGGGCGTCAAGATTCTGGACGTCACGCGGAGCAGCGAAAGGCAGACCGACGAGCGACGGATGCCGAGCGATGACGCGCGGCGAACGACGAGTGACGAACGACCAAAACCTGCTGCAGATTCGCCCAACGTTTGACGCCAGAGACTCGCGGCTCGAGACCTGCCTGATTCCTCTCCGGCTGTCATTCGTCTCCGGTCCCCTTTTTTCGTGCTATCCCGTTCCCGCGTCCTTGTCCTCCTCATCCTCCTCATCGCGTTTGCTCTGCGCGTGACGGTCGCGCACAACAATCTCACCACGGCGCTGGCGCCCGACGAACGCGAGTATTTGGGACGCGCGGTGCGGGTCGCAGAAAATATTTGGGCGGACCGCGCGATTTTTCGTCCGCCGTTGTATCCGTATGCGCTTGCGCTGGTGTTCAACACCCTGGGGCAAGCGCGTTTTCTTGTCGGCGCGTTTCACGCGTTCGCCGATGTGATCAGCGTGGCGCTGATGTATGCGCTGACAGGCGCGCTCGTGCGGCGGCGCAACGTCGCTCTCGTTGCGGCTCTGCTGTATGCGGTCTCGCCCACGGCGCTCGGTTTGGTCGGCTCGCTTCTTTCGGACACGCTGTTTATTTGTCTCACCCTGACCGCGTTTGTGCTGACGCTGCGCGCGGCGGCATGGAAACCCATCGCATGGACAGGGACGACGCCACATGGCGCGCCCAAAAAAGTGGCGTCCATCCTGCTCGCCGCGCTGGCGGGGTTGTTTTTTGCGCTCGCTGCGCTGGCGCGGGAGGTGATCGCCTATTTTGCGCTGGTGGTGATTCCGGTCTGGTGGCTCGTGTTTGCCGCCGCGCCGCGATGGACGCGGGTGGCGCAAACAGCGGCGCTGCTGGTCGGCATGGGCGCGCTGTTGGTCCCGTGGGTCGCGCGCAATCAGATCGTCGCGGACCGGTTCTTGCTGCTCTCGTCGTCGAGCGAATTTAATTTTGCGCGCGACAATGTGCGTGTGGCGATGCTTTTGGGCGCGGTGTCGGAAACTGCCGCATCCAACAATGCGCTGAATCAAAAGATTCGCGGCGAGCTGGACGCCCAACCGCCCAATGCGCGCGCGGCGTATGCGTACCGGCGCGGTCTGGAAGCGATTGCGGCGACAGGACCCGCGTGGCTCTTGTACAAAGCCGAGTCGCTCGGCGCGTTCTGGAATCCTTTTCAAATTGAAAAAACCAACCTCGGCATCAACGGTCTGCCCGCAAGTTGGATTCCGACGGTCTCGCTGGTGGTGAGCGGTTATTGGGCGGCGGCGTTGTTGTTTGCGATCGTGGGGTTTGTCGCCAAGCCGGACCCTGCCTCGAAATTGTTGGTTGCGCTGTTTTTGTTATACTCGTTTGCGCTTTTTCTCTTGACGCACTATCAGCTGCGCTATCGCTTTCCACCGCAGACATTCATGCTGCCCTATGCGGCGTATGGCATGTGGGTTGTGAGCGAAATGGCGCGGCGGCGCACGCTGATTGTGCCACAGTTGAGCAGGCGGCGGGTGGCGCTGGCGCTTGTGCCGCTGACGCTGTCGCTGATTTTGATGGCGCAAGCCGCAGCGTCCTGAGTATCTTTTTTCTCTCTTATGTTTTCCAATGCCCGGAAACGCTATGCGATTCTCCTCGTAATTCTGCTGGGATTTTTCCTGCGGCTCGGTCTCGCGCATCTGGACCTCGAACAGGTGATTCGCGGAGACGAGCGCGATTACACTACCCTCGCGCAAGAACTGGTCCGGGACCCTCTCGCTTATACGAACGTTTTCCGCCCACCGCTCTATCCCGCGTTTCTTGCCCTGTCACAGATCGCGTTCGGTGAATCGCGCTATGCGACCGCAGTCGCACAGGCGCTGCTCGCCGCCGTCAGCATCGCGGTCATGTATGCGCTGGCACAGACGCTGTTCCGGCATACGGGCGTCGCGCTGCTCGCCGCGTTCTTGTATGCGATTTCATTTGAACTGGTCGCGCTGACGCGTCTGTTTTACGCCGAAACGCTTTTTTTCATGCTCTCGCTGGTCGGGTTCTGGCTGATGTTCAAATGGGTGCGCGCGCCGCGTCCATGGCGCTGGCTGATTGTGGGGCTCGTCGTCGCGCTGGCGGCGTTGACGCGCGAAGTGATCGGGCTGTTTGCCATACTGGTTGTCCCGGTCTGGCTCTTGATCGTGCTCGCGCCGCAGTGGAAACAAGCAGTCCTCAAGAGCGCGTTTTTGGGGTTGGGTCTTGCGATTGTGCTGGTCCCGTGGGCGCTGCGGAATGTGTCCATCGAAGGGCGTTTTATTCTCATCAGCACGTCGGGCGAACACAACTTTGCGCGCGACCAGGCGCGGGTCGAGACGCAAGTGGGGATTGTGCCCGACCTCGCCAATTCGATCACCTCAGTCGAGAACGGGCAGACGGTCGTGCATTACCAGCCGCAGATTTTCAAAGAGATTCGCGAAACCCCGCCGTCAGAGCGCGGCGCGTACGCGTTCCGGCGCGGCATGACGGTCATTCAACATGCGCCCATTTTGTGGTTTTTTGCCAAGCTGGACAGCATTCGCTCGTTTTTGACGCCGACGGCGAGCGATGTGCGTTATGTGCGGCTCGGCACGCTTGCGCCCGAATGGGAATTCTGGCTGGACGCCATGTCGGTCTTTTTTGTGATCGGCGTTCTATTGTTTTCTGCGCTCGGCATGGTCATGGCGCGCGATAATGCGCCCAAACTGTTGATTCTGTTGTATGTCCTGTTCAATCTCGGCACGTTTATCATTACGCACTATCAACCGCGCTACCGTCTGCCGCTGACGATCCTGCTGCTGCCGTATGCCGCATACGGCATGGTGCGGTTGACGGAACTGGTCGTATCGCGTCGCCGCGGACAGAATGAATCGCGCGTTTCGCAAACGCAAGCGTCCTGATCCTTGAAATGACAAGCGTGACCGCTCCCGCCGCCCGCCCGTTCCGCGCCGCGCAGTATTTGGCGGCGCTGGCGCTGTTGGGCGCGTTCGCGCTGCGCGTCGCCGTATTGATGCAGGGGGTTGATCTGCCGATCGTGCGGGACGAAGCACAGTACGACAAGTTTGCGCGCCAACTGCTCGCAGCTGTTGGCGCGCGCGATATTTTTGCCTATACCGAAATCTATCGCCCGCCGATGTATCCCGCGTTCGTCGCGCTTGCGTTCTTGCTCGGCGGCGCGGAACGCTTTGGCGTGGGGCTGATGCAGGCGCTGCTCGACACGGCGAGTGTGGCGTTGGTCTATGCGCTGACGCGGCGGCTGTTTCACCGTTCCGGCGTCGCGTTGTTGGCGGCGGGGCTGTATGCGATTTATCCCGAAGCGGTCGCGCTGACGCGCCAGTTTTATACCGAAACGCTCTTTAATTTTCTGGTCCTGATGACTTTTTATCTCCTCGCGCGTTTTGCGCCGACGCGGGCGCGGGCGCCGCTGTTTGCCGCGGGGGTCGCCTTGGGGTTTGCCGCGCTGACGCGCGAACTGGTCCTCTATTTTGCGCTGCTCGTGGTGCCCGTATGGTTTTTTATCGGCGCGGGCGGGTTCAAGCGCGCGCCGTTGATACAGACCGTCGTGTTTGGCGCGGGTCTTTTGTTGGTGCTGCTGCCATGGACGGCGCGCAATTACACTCTCGAAGGACGGTTCGTGCCGATTGCGACGGAAGGCGAAAAGAATATTTTGCAGGACAATCTAAAAGCGATGGCGCGGGTCGAATGTGGCACCAAAACCAATCGTCCCGATGCGGCGGTGATCCAATGTATCCCGTTTGCCGTCATGTCGCGCGAAATCCTCAACGGCGCGCCAAAAGGCGAGCGAATGCGCGCGGCGGTGAACGGCGCGCTGCAAGTGGTCGCCAAGTATCCGTTTGCCTGGTTGAATGCCAAGCTGGAACCACTGACGCTCTTGTGGGCGCCGCCGAACTGGAAGCTGCATTATTTTCGCGCCAAGACGCTCGACGATGCGGGGCGCAATCTGTTCAATTGGGTCGTCGGCAGTTATCACGCGCTTTTTCTGGTGGGCGCGGTGGTGGGTCTCGTTGTCGCGCGGGATGATGCGGCAAAATTGCTCGTCACTTTGTATCTGTTGTATGTGCTGGCAATCTTTATCGTCACGCATTTTCAAGCGCGGTATCGCGAACCGCTGTTTGTCGTATTCATGCCCTATGCGGCGCTGGGCATCGCCTCTGCGGTCGAGTTGGCGAGACGGCGCGTCCCCGTGCGCGAATGGTTCAGCCGACCGCGCGCGTATGTGGGAGGAGGGCTGCTGGCGTTGATTGTATTGTTGATGCTCAAAAGTCTCTGATCATGTTTTCCGCAAAACGATTGCTGATTTTGCTCGCCTTGTTGTGGAGCGTGGTCGCGTTCGTCATCTTTTGGCAGTATGATCTCGTACAGCGCAAATTGGATGCGGATGCGAGTTTTATGTTGTACGCGGGACAGCAAATTTTGCGGGGATATGCGCCGTATGTGGGGGTGGGGATTGTAAAACTGCCCGTCTCGCCGTTGGTCGCCGCGGGGGGGATTGGCGCGGGACGGCTGTTTGGAGTGGATGATATTTTGGCGGGACGGTTCGCATTTGCGCTGTGCGCGGCGGCGACGGTGGGCGCGGTCTTTTTGCTCGGCGCGCGGGTGACGCAGGTGTTGACGCCCGAACCCCCAAACGCGCTTGCGCTTTTGGCGGGGAGTTTTGCGGCGGCGAGTTTGTCATCGTTCCAGGCGCTCGGCGTGCAGGTGGCGGAGGGTCCCGAAGCGAAATTGCCGATGATTTGCGCGGGGATGGTGTGTGCCGTGCTGCTCGCCTACCGCAGATTCTTTTGGGCGGGGCTTGCGGCGGCGCTGTCGTTCATGGCGTGGCAGCCGGGGTTGATCTTTGTCGTCGCCGCGTTTTTGTGCGCGTTGGTCGCGCAGCCGCGAGCGCGCTCGCTCATGCGCGCGCTGGCGGGAGCGGCGATTCCGCCCGTCCTGATCGGGGTCTATCTCGCGCTGAACGGGGCGTTCGCCTCGATGCTGCGGCAGGCGTTTGGCGCGAATGCCAATTATCTGGGCGAGAAAAAGGTGGCGGCGGGAATTCTCGGCGTCGTGGCGGGCAACGTGACCAAAGTTTGGGACATTTCCATGTCGTGCTCGGCGACGGAAACGCCGCTGGTCGCGCTCGGGTTTCTCGGCATGATCGGCGGGGGCGCGTTTTTGCTGTGGCGGATGTGGAAAAGGCGCGACGCAGAGCTGCTGCTGAGCGCGGGACCGCTGCTTTTGAGCGGCGCTGCGTTGTTTGGCTTTTCGCTGTTGGATTTACAGGCGTGCTCGGATGTGGTGCCGCTTTTGCCATTTCTCGCGCTCGGTTCGGCATTCGTGCTGACGCCGGTCACATTTTTCGCCGCGCGATTGATTGCCCGCGCGTCAAGCCCTTTGAGGTCGGGCGAACAGACCACGTCCGCCAAGAGACACTCAAAGGTCCGGCAGACAATCATCGTCGGTGTGCCGCTGCTCGTGTTTCTTTTGGCGTATGGCGCATCGGATGCGTTTCGCGCGCCGCGACAAAACCGGTTGGACCAACAGCGCGAACTGGCGCAAACGTTGGAGCAGCAGCTGGGACCGGGCGACCGCGTGCAGCAGTTTGGCGACACGGTGTTTTTGGTCATGACACGGCGGGAGAATGCCACGCGCTTTGTACATCTGGGCGAAAAGCAGGGGCTTGGGATTTTGACCGCCGAAGGGATCAGCATCGCGGACCTGGTGCAGCAGCTGGACCAAGCTAACCCGCGCCTGATCACATTAAGTCGCGCCAAGACCAAAAAATGGGCGGCGCCGTTGTATCATTGGATCGAGACGGAATATACGCTGCAGGCGTCCTACACCGCTTTGGAAGGTGGGACGCAGGCGGAGACGGATGTGTGGGTGAGGAGATAGATTGCTGATTGCTGATTGCTGATTGCTGATTTTCGATTTTCGATTTTCGATTGGGGAATCGTTCGTCATTCGTCGTTGGTCATGTGTCAGTTGAAAGGTTAGGAATGATTCTATCTCGCAAGCGCGTGTGGGTGTTGATGGCGGTGATAACGCTCGTGGGGGCGTTTTTTCGGTTTTATCAGTTGGGGCGCGAGAGCGTGTGGGATGGAGAGATTTTTACGCTGCTCTTTGCGCAATTCGATTGGTCCGTTTTCTTTCAGAGCGTGAGCACGTTTAGCGCGCATCCGCCGTTGTGGTTTGCGTTGAGCAAGCTCGTGATTGCGGGAGGGTGGAATGAGACCCTGCTGCGCTATCCCGCCGCGTTTGCGGGGGTGTTGTCCGTGCCCGCGCTCTATGTGTTGAGCAAGCGGTTGACGACCACGCAGGTCGGGGTGATTGCGGCGGCGCTGATGGCGTTTTCGCCGTTGGATGTGATTTTTTCGCAGAACGCGCGCAATTATGCGTTCTTTGTGCTGTTGACGATCTTTCTGCTCTATGGCGCGGTGCGGGCGACGGAGGCGAAACCGCGCGCGGCGCGCTGGTGGGTCTTGTTTGTGACGGCGGGCGCGGCGGGGCTGTATACGCATTATCTGTTTGTGCTGCCGTTGGCGGGAACGACGCTGGCGGTGGCGATCAAGTTGATTGCGGACGCGATGGGCAAGGCAGGGGGGTGGAAAAATTTCGGCAAGTGGTGGGGGATCGCGCTGGTGAGCGCACGGTGGTTTTTGGCGGCGCTGATCGCGATTGTGGCGTTGTATCTGCCGTGGACGCCGTCGGTCGGGTCGGCGTTTTTGGACCGACAGTTGACGCGCGAATCGGCGAACGAGGAGGAGGAGACGGCGTTGACGCTGGCGGATGCGCCGCGCCTGCTCAAGGATTTTGGCGGGGACTCGTCGTGGGGGCTGGTGCTGGTCGCCGCGCTGGCGGTCGCGGGAATCGCGATGGCGTGGCGGGATGGAAAACGGGCGCCGTTGTTTTGGTTCGGGATTGCAATCCTCCTGCCGATCCTGGTGACGGTGCTGTTGGCGCCGCGTCGTTTGCCCGCCAAGTATTTGATCTATGTGCTGCCCGCGTATTTGTTGTTTGTGGCGTATGGTATTGCGGCGATTTCGGAGTTTGTGTTGGCGTATACGCCTGCCCGGTTTCTGCGCTCGGAGCGTTTTGTCTATGCGCCGACGCTCGCGCTCGTCGGGCTGGTCGCGCTGGCGGCGGCGCCGAACATGCCGTATTGGAATGGGACGCAGACGGTGTTTACGGGCAAGGGTTGGGCGGTCGTGGACGAATGGAAAGAGTGGCGGGCGGCGGGGAACTATGTGACGGCGCAGGCGGGCGCGGGAGATTTTGTGTTGTTTCCGTTGGAGGCGCGAGCGCTGACGGCGCGTTCGATCGTGCCTTATTTTTCGGGCGAGTTTTTGAGAAAACTCTACAGCGCGCCGCCGACCACGACGGCATGGTGGGTGAGCGAGACGGAGGATGTGCCGCCGACGAATGCGCCGTTTGTGCGGGACGAGGAGCAGTTCGGGAACCTGGTGGTGCAGAGGTTGGAGCACGGCGGGACGTTTCGCGAGTTTGCGCTGCCGAACGCGGGGTTCGAAAAGGGGTTCGAGGGGTGGAACCGTTCGAGCGATGCGCTGGAATGGGCGACGGACGCGGCGGAAGCGCAGGAGGGGGGGGTGGCGGCGAAATTGACGCTGGCGCGCCCGGAGATTACGACGTTGATCTCGGACCCGTTCGCTGCGACGCCGGAGAAATTTTACCGGGTGACGGCGCGGGTCAAGAATCCGACGGTGGGTTTTTATACCGTGTCGCCGCAGTTGTTTGTGAATTTCAGCGATGCGACGGGACGCGCGCCGCGCCGGACGCGGCTGGCGACGATCGTGCCGACAGAGGACCCGGAATGGGTGCTGATGGTGGCGGACGGGATTGTGCCGGAAGGCGCGGCGACGGCGCGGGTAGAGTTTGCGTTCCGGGACTATGCCGCCGCGCTGGGTCCGACGAGCTGGGTGGATGATGTGAGGGTGTGGGTGGAAGAGTAGGGATTGGGGATTGCTGATTGCTGATTGCTGATTGCTGATTTTCGAATTTCGATTTTCGATTTTCGATTGGCGGACTCGATGGCGGGGTCCGCTTTTTTGTTGTGGTTATTGTCGCGTCGTGGGAGAAATAGGCGGTTGATTATCGGTCCGGTGTAGGTATAATTCCGTTAACGTCATCCAACCGATGCGGATGTACGGGCGTTCAATTGAATGCCTGGAATCCCACGCGTACACCCGTAGGGGCGTTCAAATGAACACCGACGAGGAGCGTCATTGTAGGGGCGTTCAATTGAACGCCCCTACACCAAACGCCCTCCATCGAACGCCCCGACGCGACCACCATTTTGTTTGTCTTTTGTTTGAAAGGAACCCATGGCATCCTCTGACTTGCGTCAAACCATCCTCGACCTGCTCCAAAATCCCACGTTCGACAATATCAAAACGTTGTTTTGGTCCGAACTCAATTATGACCGGGTGAATCAAGAATTGTCGCGCGCAGATTGGAACGACGCCGCGCGCACCGCGCTTGCCGAAAATCCGTTACTGTTTGCCTCCGGCGGAAGCGACAACGCGTTCCACATCCTGTACGCGCGGCTTGCTTCGAATGAACTGCGTCTCGGCGACGAACGCCCCGTGATTGCGCGCCTCTTGCGCGAGCACCCCTATGCTCTCTTTGTCTTTTCCAACCACTCGCGCGCGCGCTGGCATTTTGTAAACGTCAAATACGACAAGGATTCGCACAAACGAACCGTCTTTCGCCGTATCACGGTGGCGGCAGACGAAGGGTTACGGACGGCGGCGGAACGTGTCGCGCTTTTGGATGCAGAAACCATCCAACGCGATTTGTTCGGATTGGCGCCAATTACAATTCAAGCGCGCCATGACGAAGCGTTCGATGTCGAAAAAGTCACAACAGATTTCTATGATGAATATGCCGAGGTTTTCGAATGGATCAAGAAAGAACTGCGAGTTTCGCGTGACGCGCGCAAACGATTGACCGACGAGATACGGCACGAATTTACACAGCGTCTGATGAATCGCTTGTTGTTCCTGTGCTTTTTGCAGAAAAAGCGATGGCTCAATGGAAATCCAAACTACCTCTTTGACCTCTATGACCAATGCGAACGCTATTTCTATGACGATTATCTGTTTTATGTCTTGTTCGCAGGCTTGAACAACCCGGACCACACGCCGCCGCAGGGAATGTCAAAGACCGAATTGGATCATCGCATTGGGCAGGTGCCGTTTCTGAATGGCGGTCTCTTTGAGCAATTTGACGATTGGGATGTGCGGGGCAGATTGGAAATCAGTAACGAAATCTTTGACAAGATTTTGGGTGAAGAAGGATTGTTTCGCCGCTACAATTTCACAATCACGGAATCAACACCGTTCGACATCGAAGTGGCAATTGACCCCGAGATGCTCGGCAAAATTTTTGAGGGACTGGTGACGGGAAGGCACGAATCAGGTTCGTACTATACACCCAAGCCCGTCGTATCGTTCATGTGCCGTGAAGCGTTGAAAGGATACCTCGTTACTTCGCTCCCTCATGAAAATACCAAAGCAATTGAGACGTTTGTGGATGAAGCCAATCCCGCGCAGCTCAAAAATCCTGAAAAGGTATTGGAGGCGCTGCGCACAGTCAAAGCCTGTGACCCGGCCTGCGGTTCTGGTGCGTATTTGCTTGGGTTGCTCCATGAACTGCTTGATTTGAGGGCGGCACTGTTCACCGTCAAGCAGTTGGATGCAGGAACTGTTTACGAGCGAAAACTCGAAATCATCCAAAGAAACCTGTACGGCGTAGACAAGGACGAATTTGCCGTCAATATCGCGCGCCTGCGTTTATGGCTGTCGCTGATTGTGGATTTTGGGGGCGCGATTCCCCCTCCATTACCGAACTTGAATTATAAAATTGAAGTCGGTGATAGCTTGACTGCGCCTGACCCATCGGGTGGCTTGGAAATTGGCTTTCGGAGCCAGCTGGTAGATGACTTTTTACGATGCAAGAATGAGTTTTTGACCGCACACCACACACGCAAAGCCAAGCTGCATGAGGACATTGAACGATTACGGTCAGAAATCAAGCTGTGGTCGGGGCGCGCCGCTCACGCACAAGATTTCGATTGGACGGTCGAGTTTGCAGAAATTTTTGTGCAGCCGACGCCCAGTACAACTGTGCGCGGGGCAATGGCGGGACTCGTAAATACAACAGCGGGGCAAATGGAACTGGCAGCCGTGCCGGACGGTCAAATTGGCTTTGATATTGTGCTGGCAAATCCGCCCTATGTGCGTGCCGACGCACAATTCAAACATATCAAAAACGAAGAGAAACGCCAACGCGAAATTGCGAATTGGAAGAAATATCGAGCACAGCTCAAAGACTCCAAAATCTACACAACGCTTCACGAGAAATGGGATTTGTATGTTCCGTTTCTCGAACGCGCTTACCAGCTCCTGCATTCTCGCGGTCAAATGGTGTTCATCATTCCCGATGCTTACAACGCCGCGAAATACGCAAATAAATCACATCAGTTTTTTCTTGCCCACACCCGCGTCGAGCGGATTGATTTTTGTTCCGAAATCAACCTCTTCAATGCGGGGGTGAACAACACGATTCTGCATTTTGCAAAGGAGGAACCAATGCAGACCCATAAACCCGTGCGCGTGCGGAGATGGGGAAAGCGCGATGAGTTTGACGAAAATGTTCAATACTTGGAAAGCGAACGCCAGAATGTAATCAACGCTGACGTTTTCCGCTTGATTATCGGTGACGAACCAAGATTCGATAGTCAAACTGCGCTCGACAGTATTTGCTATATCAGTAAGGGCATGGTCATCCATTCGGATGACGACTTGTACCAAGGTCTCTTCTCAACAGAAGATGTCTTGTCTGGACACAAAGACAAATCACATCCCAAGCGTTTCGTTTTGGGAAAAGATATTTTGAAATGGTATTTGCGAAAGGTGCGATTCCTTGAATGGGGAACATCAAGAGCTCCAAGCAAGTTTAGTCGCCCAACGTTCAAAGAATTTCAGGAGGCAAAGGAGAAACTGGTTGCCGTTCGAACGCCAGGGGCAATTCCAAAAGTGATTTATGATAGTGATTCTTTACACTTTGACGCAAGTTCCGTTGGATTTGTCCCTTGGCATCTTTTGAAAGCCGTAGTCAACAAATCCATTAGCAAGACCTCCAAATATCATCGTCAAGATCCCCTGGGCGACCGTGAGACCCGCGAGGAAATTTCAAGACAATTTCAGCTGAAATATGTTTTGGCAATTATGAACTCATCCTTTGCGCGTGAATGGCTGAATAGGAAACGCCGCAGCAAAATGCACGTTTACCCAGACGATTGGAAGAAATTGCCCATTGCACCCATTTCGATAGAGCAGCAAAAACCATTCGTTGAGTTGGTTGATCAGATTTTGCGGGAATATGAACAATACGGTTATCCTTTGCCGAAACCTTCCGCGGATAACGTGTCTGAATGGGAACGAACGTTGGACGATATGGTCGAAAAATTGTACAAAGAATAAAAGGAACATTTTGTAGGGGCGTTCAATTGAACACCCCTAACAGCATTACTCACAAGTTAAGGGTCATGCTCAACTGTCAAATTAGGGTCAGCGAAGAAAAGTGGCAAATCTGCGCTTGAATCCGCATCTTTTTGTCACTCTGCCAAGTTCAGCAAATCACGGTCTGCTGG
>JADZCJ010000092.1 GCA_020851635.1 Anaerolineae bacterium | reverse complement strand
CCAGCAGACCGTGATTTGCTGAACTTGGCAGAGTGACAAAAAGATGCGGATTCAAGCGCAGATTTGCCACTTTTCTTCGCTGACCCTAATTTGACAGTTGAGCATGACCCTTAACTTGTGAGTAATGTGCTAAAGCGTAGAAACCGACGCATTGAAACAGTGGCGCTCGTAGACAGCGGAGCTACCGTAAACGTACTTGCGTTTAGTGTGGGCAAAAAGTTTGGCGTGAATTGGGATGAGAAATTGGCAGTGTTACCTCTCGCAGGGATTCTTGGCACAAATGGGATTTTGCTCGAACTGGATTTTCAGCTTGGGGATTATCCCCCAATTCTCTTGTCTTTTGCGTGGGTAAAGATGGACCGTGTTCCGGTTATTCTTGGGCAATACGACTTTTTTGAAAACTTTTTCGTTTCGTTTGAACGCTACAATCTCGAATTCGAGATCACACCCAAGCCCAAATAGCAAGGTGACATGTCTTTGATTCCTCATGTCATTGTCATTGGCGCCGGCTCCACCGGCAGCGCGACCGCACACGACCTTGCCCTGCGCGGCTTGCGCGTGACGGTGCTGGAACGCGGCGAGATCGCGTCGGGCACAACGGGACGCAATCACTGCCTGCTGCATTCCGGCGGCCGCTACTGTGTCAATGACAAAGAGGGAGCGATCGAGTGCATCCGGGAGAATCTCATTCTGCGCCGCATCATGCCGCACGCGCTCGAATTGAACGATGGGCTATTCGTTGCGGTCAGCGATGAGGATTTGGCGTTCAAAGAGACATTTCTCGCGGGCTGTGCAGAGTGTCACATCCCCGCGCGCGAGATTCCCGTGCGGCAGGCGCTGGAAATCGAGCCCTTTGTCAATCCTGACATCAGGGCTGCCGTGCAGGTGCCTGATGGCGTGTTCGAGCCGTGGCGTTTTTGTGCGTCGTTTCTTGCGACGGCAATAAAAAATGGCGCAGCCGTCCGCAATTTTACCGAGGTCAAGGACTTTATTTTTCAGGGGCATACCGTCACGGGCGTCACCGTGCTCGACCATCGCACGGGCGAGACCGAGACCCTCGGTGCGGATATGGTCGTGAATGCGACGGGCGCGTGGGCGGGGATCATTGCGGCGATGGCGGAGGTGGATGTGCCTGTTGTCCCCACGGCGGGCGTGATGGTCACCATTGGCGAGCGGTTCAACAACATGGTCATCAATCGGATGCATCTGCCGCACGATGGCGACATTGTGGTGCCGATTCGAAACACCTCGATCATTGGCACGACCTCGTGGCGTGTCACCTCACCCGATGCGATAGAGATTCCCCGGGAGCAGATTGACAGCATGAGACAGGCGGGCGAACTCTTGATGCCCATCCTCAAAGCGGGACGACAGCGCGGCATCATGGCAGTGGCGCGTCCGCTCATTTCCAAAGCCAATGCTGACGCCCGCGCTTTTTCGCGCACCTTTGAGGCGTATAACCACCGCAGCCAGGGCGCAGCCGGGCTCGTCACGATTTCCGGCGGCAAAACGACCACCGCCCGCGGCATGGCGGAAAAAGTGAGTGACATTGTGTGCGGAGAGTTGGGGATTGACGCGCCGTGCAAAACGCGAACGACCCCATTGGTTTCGTACCGCGAGTTTTACAATTGAAATGTCCATCACGCTCACTCTCCGCATTCTCCGTTCGCGGCGCGACGTCATGCCGCACTATGAGACTTTCGAGGTCAGCGTGTCGGACGCGGCGAATGTGCTGGATGCGATCGAACAGGTGTGGGCGCACCGGGACCGCAAGTTGATGTTCCGTCATGCGTGTCATCACGCCTCGTGCGGGACGTGCGCGGTGCGGATCAACGGGCGAGAAAAATTGCCGTGCATCGTCCCGGTGGCGGATTATTCAGGCAAGCCGCTCACCATTGAACCCCTGCGGAATTTCGACATTGTCGGCGATCTGGTCGTGGACATGGCGAAATTTTTTCAAAATCAACAGGCAAGTGATTTTGTCATCACCCGTCCGACCGAAAACGAACTCGTCGGCAAGCCGATTGCCTACACCGGAGGTATGGACCCCGAATCGGCGTCCACAATCCCTTTTAACAGGTTCGAGAACTGTGTCGAATGCGGCATTTGTCTGAGCGCGTGTCCCACCATGGCGGGCGACCACAAGTTTTTCGGACCCGCAGGTCTCGCCGCCATCAAGCGGCAATTGGACAAGACTACTGACCCCGTCGAACGCAAACGCCTGCTGGAACTTGCCGATGGCGAACACGGTGTCTGGCGCTGCCACAGCGCCTGGGAATGTACCGAAGCATGTCCCCAACAAGTTTTTCCCGCCGAATCCATCATGGCGCTGAGAAAAGAGATTACCAAGAAGCATTTTAGGGAATTGTTTGGTAAATGAACCTCTACCGCCCCGATCTCAAACGTTTTCGGTTTCTGCGCTGGTTCGATTTTCGCAGCTGGCGACTGGGCATGATCGCGTATATTCTCAATCGCGTGACGGCGATCGGGCTGGTGTTGTATCTGTATATCCATCTCGCCGTCTTGACTATGCTTGCGCAGGGACCGTCGAGCTGGGACCCGTTCATCCGAATCGCGCGCGCGCCGTGGTTTCTTGCGCTGGATGTGTTACTGCTCGCGGGCATGTTGATTCACGGTTTGAACGGACTGCGTATTGCGCTGACGGGGTTTGGCATCGGCGTGCGCGGGCA
Organism: Anaerolineae bacterium; assembly: GCA_020851635.1. Classification (GTDB taxonomy): domain Bacteria; phylum Chloroflexota; class Anaerolineae; order UBA4142; family SHND01; genus SHND01. Next base: position 23,900 of record JADZCJ010000092.1, on the reverse strand, counting down.
AAAGCCGTTGTTTGTTGCGCTGATGATTGTCGCGGCGGTTGCGCTCATTGCGGGCGCGTTGAAAATATTCGCGGGCTAACGCTATGCAGAATCGCAAACGATCGGGGTGGGGTTGGTTTTGGCAATCTGTCACGGGCGTCGCGCTCATTGGCTTGCTGGGCTTGCACATGGTCGCACATCATTTTGTCGCCGCGGGCGGCTTGCGCGACTATCAACAGGTCATTGAATATCTCTCCAATCCTCTCATTGTCGTCACCGAGATCGCTTTTTTGATCGTCGTCACGATACATGCCATGCTGGGCGTGCGCGCGCTCTTGTTCGATCTGGGTCTCACTGCTCGCGCCGAGCGCATGGTCACGGCGCTTGTGATAGGGGTCGGCGCGCTGACGATCCTGTTTGGATTTTGGCTCACCTATACGGTGACCATGCAGGGCAGCATGTTGACCGCATTACTCGCCCCCTAAATCTCTTTTTTTCAATCACCTCCCTATGGTCGCTGCTCTCGCTCGATTCTGTGCAGAGCCGGTCGGGGGAGAGGGCTTTTTGAATGGTTGGCTTGGTAATCGTTTCTCACAGCGCAAAACTCGCCGAGGGCGTGATTGAACTGTTGCGCGAGGCGGCGGGACCCGACATAAAAATTGCTCCGGCAGGCGGGATGGATTTGCCCGGTCAACCGCTCGGCACAGATGCGATCCTGATCTGTCAGGCGATTGAACGCGTGTATTCACCCGATGGGGTCGTCGTGCTGGTGGATGTGGGCAGCGCGATTTTGTCCACCGAACTCGCGCTCGACCTGCTCGATCCGGCGCAGCGCAATCAAGTCACGATCGCGCCCGCGCCGCTGGTCGAAGGGGGGCTGGCAGCTGCCGTGCAGGCGCGCCTGGGTCGCTCGAGGGATGCCGTGGTAGCGGAAGCGCGCACCGCGCTGGATGCGAAACTCGTCCGGCTCGGCGCTGCGCCCGAACGCGCCCAAGCCCGAACGCCCGCGGAAACCGAGCCATCGGACGAACCCACATTCACACTCACGCTCACCGTTCGGAACCGCTTGGGTTTGCACGCGCGCCCGGCTGCCAGATTTGCGCGGACTGCGGCGCGTCATGACGCGGTCTTGCATGTCTATGATTTGACCAACGAACGCGGTCCCGCGGACGCCAAAAGCATCAATGCGCTCGCCACGCTTGGAGTGCTGTGCGGGCATACGATCAAGATCACCGCGCGCGGCGCGGATGCCCAGACCGCGCTGGATGCGCTCGAGACGCTCGCCGACGCTAATTTTGGCGATGAGGAAACTGTCGCAGAGGAGCAGGCGATAATCCAAACGGCTGCCGGTGAAACACCGTCCGGCAATGAGTTGGTCGGGCTAGCCGTCTCGCCGGGGATTGCGATTGGTCCCGCGCGGCTCTTTTATCCCGCGCTGCCCGCGATTCCTCAAGACATCACCGAAGACCCGGACCGCGAGTGGGCGCGACTGTCCGATGCGATCCATCGAACCGTGCTTCAATTGGAGCAGGCGCGCCGGACATTGACCGGGCGCGGCAAAGACGCAGAAGCAGAGATTTTCGACGCGCAGGCGCTTATGCTTCAGGACGATGCGCTGCTCGGACCTGCGCGTGCTTTGATTTACGAGGGCCACGCTAACGCGGCGCAGGCATTTGACAGGGCATCCGCGAATATTGCGGCGCAATACGAGGCGTTACAAGACGAATACCAGCGCGCCCGCGAACAAGACTTGCGCGCCGTCTCGCGCCAAGTTTTGTTCAATCTCTTGGGCGTCTCCGAAACGCTGAAATTTGAACCGGGAGTATTGGTTGCGCCTGATCTCACACCGGCTGAAGCGGCATACCTGGACCCCAATATCGTGCAAGCGGTCTGCACCGCGTTTGGCGCGCCCACAGGACATGGCGCGATTCTCGCCAAGAGTCTGGGCATTCCTGCGGTGGTTGGATTGGGCGAAAGGGCGCTGGCGATCAAGCCCGGCACGACATTGCTTGTGGACGGCACGCGCGGGCGTGTGTGGCCGAGTCCTGATGCCGCGCTGATGGAGGAATACACCGCGCGCATCGAAACGAGTCGCGCGTCCGCCGATCTGACGCGCGCGCGGCGCAAGGAACCCGCGATGACGCGCGACGGGCGCCGCGTCGAAATTGCCGCCAACATCAGCTCGGTCAAGGATGCCCAAAAAGCTGTCGAACTGGGCGCGGAGGCGGTCGGTCTGTTTCGCACCGAGTTTCTATTTCTGGACCGCCGCGATGCGCCGGGCGAAGATGAACAATACGAGACCTATCGCGCTGTGGCGGCAGCGTTGGAAGGTCGTCCGCTCTTGATCCGCACGCTCGACATTGGCGGGGACAAGCCGCTGCCCTATGTCCGGCTACCGCGCCAGGCAAATCCCTTTTTGGGTTTGCGCGGGCTGCGTCTGTCTCTCGCTCAACCCGAATTGTTCAAGACGCAATTGCGCGCCATTCTGCGCGTTGCGAGCGATTATCCCGTTCGCCTCATGTTCCCGATGGTCTCGGTGCTGCAAGAATTTCGCGACGCGCAAGCGTTGGTCAACCGGGCGCGAATCGAATTGACCGCCCGCGGCGCCGCACAACCCCCAAAGGTCGAGACGGGGATTATGGTCGAGGTCCCTTCGGCGGCGCTTGCGGCACGGGCGTTTGCGCGCGAGGTAGATTTCTTTTCCATCGGCACGAACGACCTGACGCAATACACTCTCGCGGTCGAGCGCGGCAACCCGCAGGTCGCCGCGCTCGCCGACGCAATGCCCCCCGTCGTTCTCCGGCTCATTTCCGACGTTGTGCGCGCCGCGCACGCGCAAAACAAATGGGTTGGCATCTGCGGCGAAATGGCGGGCGATCCGGCGGTGATTCCTCTGCTGGTGGGTCTCGACGTGGATGAGCTCTCGATGTCCGCCCCGCTCATACCCGCCGCCAAACAAATCGTCCGCGAGATTTCGCTCGCGGACGCCAAGGAACTTGTGCAAGAGGTTTTGCAGACTGTGTGAATCATTTTGCGATACCGTATGTTGCAAGACGCTTCACGCACTATTTGCCCTTTTGCGAATTCTCCCAAAGATACGCAGTCGCTCGATTACGACCCTCCCTCACCCTCACGAATGATTGGAAGGCGCGACCCAACCGCGCATCCGCAGCGCCAACCCGCCGAGCAGAATTGCGCCGCCGAGCAGCGCCACAACCAGCCACCACTGCGCCCGGTTTTCAAACCCGCTCCCGGCGGTCGGCATTGGCGCCTGTCCGCACAACAAGGTGCCGCCGCCGAGCACACATTTGTCCATTTCGCCGCCCTCGACGTTTTTGACGCCCAGCGCCCATTTGTCGCCCATGCGGTCCATGACTGTAAAGCCAAATTTGGCATGGTTGAGCCCATACGCCAGATTCATGCCCGCGATTTCAAGACCTGTCAGGGGGACTGTGATTTCTGCGTCCAGGTTGGTGCCGCCGTTGCCCACCATGAGCTGCGGCGGACGCCCCTCGTCGAAACTATACACGCCAAAGGAATGCAAGTGTCCCGATAGAAACATCTGGACGCCGGGCGCATAGGTGTTGCTGTCCGCTTGTTGGAGGGTCGGCTGGTCCTGAAAGAGCTGCTGAACGCCGTCCTTGGCGCCCGCCGGTCCAAAGGCATACATCGGGTCGTGTTGAAGCCACCACGCTTCGTCGCCCGCCAACTCGTTCATTTTTTCCAGCTGCGGCTTGTAGGCGGCGAGTTGGTCCGCCTGCACCTCGTAATCATTCACTGCCGAATTGTCGAGCACCAACAGGCGCGGCTCGATGTAATCGAGCGCAAAAGGGTCGGTGTAGGTCGGACATGTTTTGGGCATGGGACGCGGGTCCATTAACCGAAAATAACCATCGCCCGCGCGCTTGCAGTCTTCGTGATTGCCGCGCACAACGACCCACGGAGCAGTTTGGAGCAGGTCGCGCCCGGGCGTAAACAGGTCCGCATTCCACGTCACCCAGTTGTCGCCATACGGGCTGCCCGCGCAGTTTGCCTTGTCCACAATGCAAGGTGATTCGCGATAATGATAGTCGCCGACGTGAATGATCACGTCGGGGTTGGTTTTGGCGGCGTTCGCTGCAACGGTTGCCCAGGGCCATGCGACGGGATCGTTGCACGCCTGCATGCTTTCACCTTTCATCCGACAGCCCGTATCGCCCACTATGGTTATGCGTTCGGGGCGCGCCTTGCCCAGTTTCAGCTCTTGTCCTGCCATGGACGCGCTCGTCGTGCCCGCGGGCACGACCGCATCGCACACCCTCACCGGAAATGCGTCGTCGGGCGTAAAACGCGGCGTCGAGCCAATTTGATTGCCGTCCGCGATCAGGGGTGGACAAGTTTCGCTCATCGTGATGACGCGCGCGACAACGCCGTCGGGTCCGAGCAGGGTGAACGCGAGCGGCAGGTTGTCCTGTGCGTTTGCCATGGGTGGTTGAGAGAATGGGCCAAGCGAAACCGCGCCCAGGAACAAAGCGACAAGAATGAATTTTGAGGGGGCAGAGATGCCATGCATCCGAGTGATTCTCCTTTATGGTCCTGCCGGTCCGGTAACCACTGTCCCGCGGGATGATGACGAGATGACTGATTTTTTCGATTTCGGGTGCGAGGGCGGATAGTGCAATTGCCCGCGAGACAGGTTTATCCGAGACAGCAGCGGGAGCGCAAGCCAGATGAGAGGTTCTTGTAGGACGTGTTTTTGTGTGGACGTTCGGAGATACTATAGCCGCGCGCATTCGGCGTGTCAATAGGTCGAGCAGCGCCGGATCGCGCAGAGTTTTGCCACGCGCGTCCGCAAGTTTATGCGAGCGCAATGGTCGAGCAAGACGGCGTGCGCGGAGAATTTAACAAAAAGCAGGACGGCGGCAGTTTGGTCCTCAGTCATGCGTCAAGAGCGACTCGGTCGCATGGCGCAGTTCTGTCACCATTTGTGCGCGTTCCTCGATCTCGGCGAGTTTCAGAGACGCATGGATGGATGCTTTGATCATCAGCTGTTTTGCGTCTTCCGGAGGCAGGGTTCTCAGCGTCTCGAACGACTGTCCTCGATTGTGGAGATACTCTTCGATAAAGGTATGGGCTAGCTTTTCCTGCTTGTCCTTGAGCACGAATTCCTCTTGCATGGCACACCTTCCCTTTCCACCGGAGGAATTACAGGGTCCGGTGTATGGCTGCGGCAATTGCCGGACAGCACAAGTTCAAGTGGATGTCACTGGAGAAATTCTATGCGCGCCAGGTCAAAATCACGTCCAAATGACACGCAAAATTGGTTTCAATCGCTCGAACGAAATTTCACGATTTCGTCCGCCGCGGCAGCTGCCCCGCCCGTGGCGCGGAGGGAATCCCCGATTCGTTTTGCCGCAAGCTTGTAGCGCGGCTCGCTCAAAACCGCGTTTACGGCATCACGCAAGCGCATCCCACCCTTCTGCGTGTCCGTTGCCAATTCCCGATTCTGTATCACAATCCCCGCCCCCAGTTCTGCCGCGCGTGCCGCCACCCATCCGGTATTGCCGCCCTGCGGGCAGAGCACCAGCGGGACGTCAAAATAGAGCGCCTCATTGACGCTATTCATGCCGCCATGCGTGACAAATGCCGCCGCGCGTTTCAGAATTTCCAACTGTGGCACAAACGGGCGCACAATGAAATTGGAAGGCGCCTCCACCTTGATGTTGTCTCCCGTCGCCAGCACGATTTGATAGGGCGCGTTGCGGAACGCACGCACACACGCCGCGTAAAAGGCGGGATGCGCGTTAGCTACGGTGCCAAGCGAGATATAAATCAACGGTCGCCCGTCCAATTTTTCAAAAGGGAACGCCGGCGCGTCGGGACGCGGTACCATTGAAGGTCCGACGAATCTGTATTCGTTGGCGGAAAAGGTGCTGCCGTCCGGCTGAAATTCGCGCGAGGTAAAGACGAGGTTCAATGTGCCGCGATTGCGCATGAGCTGCGCGAGGTTTTCGAGGCGCGGGACTCGATAGCGGCGGCTCAGGTCATCCGCCAGCGTGCGGCTGTTGGCGCGGCGCAAGCGTCCCGCAAATGCGCGTGCTCGCGCGGTCAGACCGCGGGGTTTAGGTTGATGTTGTTTAAAGTTGAACGCAAAATTGCTAAAAAGGGAAACGGTGGGGATTTCCAGCGCGTGGGCGAGATACCAGCCCCATGCGCTCAGCGAGTCGTGCACCAGAAAAGCGGGCTGCTCACGGCGCAGAGGTTCAAGCAGGTGTTCGAGCGCCCACCGGCTCGTTTCCAACTGCACCCGAATCGCGTCGGAGGTGCTTTTGTGAAAGCGTTCCATCACGCGCGCTGACGCCGGCGGAAACTCGTCTCCATAGTCACGAAATTCCGCGCCCGTCGCCCGCACTGCTTTTTGAAACACGGAGGTCTCAAAGCAGACGACGCGCTCCCCCCGCCGCGTCAATTCCTCCATGATCGGCAGCAGCGGTATGAGATGCCCCCATCCCGGATACCCAAGCAAATATATCGTCGCCACAACCAACACCTGTCGCGTTCGCTATCGCGCCCTATTTGCCCGCATTGGTCCGCGCTTGCGCCAGACATTCCTCCAACGCGCGCGCCAGAGACCGGACATACGGCTCTTGGAGCAAATTGTGATGCGACCCATCCACCAGGCGCACGTCCACCTCGGCGGCAAACGAGCGCCAGCCCAGCGATGGGTCATACGAACAGAATAACGGCTGCCGCCGCGTGCGAAACACCGTCACCCGTCCTGCATACGGTTTTGGCTGATAGCGAATCATTGCCGCTACATGGATTTGAATCAGGTCCTGATGTTGCCGCGAAATCGGCGTCACATCCTGCAATATATCGCGCAGGTCAACCTCGGCAATCTCGCGCGTCTCGGGAGTCGCCCGCAGCTTGCGATAATATGCGCGTTGCCTCAGCTCGCGTTCCAGCCGCAGCCAATTTTGCCGCCAGCCGACGGTGACGAAATCATAACCCCAATAGGGCAGGTTTTTGAGAAATCCGGACGCAGCGCCGACCCCGGGGCGAAAACGGCGATATCCCGATTTTGGCGCGGAATTTTCAAACATGCCCAAAAACGCCACCGTCTCGCCCTGCGCGGTCAGTTGTTGCGCCACTTCAAAAGCGACCGTCCCGCCATAGCAATAGCCGCCCAAATAGTAGGGTCCGTTTGGCAGGCGCGCGCGGATTGCCGTGACATAACGTTCCGCCATCGCCTCGATGCTCGTATCGGGTGCCATGCCGGGTTTTTGTCCGCGCGCCTGCAACCCGAAAAATGGTTGGTCGTGTCCCAACAACTGCGCGAGAGGTCCATATCCGATGACGCCGCCGCCAAAACCGTGGATGCAAAAAAACAGCGGTTTGCTGCCCTTGCCCTGAATCGGCACGAGCGGCGACCAGACGTGCGGTTTGACCTCTTGCCGCAGCAGCGGCGCGAGTTGTGCAATCGTCGGCGCTTGAAATAATGTGGCGACGGGCAGTCGCTTTTTGAATTCGTTTTCGATTTCATTAAAAAGCACGATCGCCAGGAGTGAATGACCGCCCAGCTCGAAAAAATCGTCCGCGATGCCAACCTGCTCTCGCTTGAGCACGCGCTGCCAGATTGCTTGTAGTCTCGTTTCGGCGGCGTCACGCGGCGCGATGGGAGCGGCAGAGCGCGCTCCGACGCCTGCTTGCGTCTCTCTCAGCGCGCGCGTGTCCACTTTGCCGCTGGGTGTGTGTGGCAGGGAATCCGTCATCACAAATGACGCGGGCATCATGTGCGCGGGTAAGCGGGCGGCAAGATGTGCGCGCAGCGCCTGTGCCAAACCATCTCCCGATTCGTCCGAAACCACGTATGCGACGAGGCGCGTCCCGGTTCCGACATCGTCCGCCGCGACGACCGCGGCATCGCGCACCAGGGGATGTGTGCGCAGTGCTGTTTCGATCTCGCCCGGCTCGACGCGCATCCCGCGCAGTTTGATTTGTCGGTCACGCCGACCCAAATATTCGATGACGCCGTCGGGCAGACAGCGTCCGCGGTCACCCGTCTTCAAGAGCGTCTCACCGGCGCGGAACGGATTCGGGACAAAGCATTCGGCGGTCAACGCGGGTTGATTCCAATAACCGCGCGCCAGCCCCACCCCGCCGACATAGATTTCGCCCGCGACGCGCGCGGGACAGGGTTCGAGCGCATCGTTCAGAATATATACCTGTGTGTTGGCGAGAGGGCGACCGATGGGGAGGTTTTGTCCTTGCCAATCGCGCGGAATTTCAAACCAGGTCGAATCGGCGGACGCTTCCGAACTGCCATACAAATTGAGCAGCGTCGCGTGCGGCATTTTTTTGTAAAACGCCCGCGCCAATTCCGCGTCAATCGCCTCGCCGCTGCATACCCACAGTCTCAGATTTTCGAGCGCGGCAAAATCTACCGACGAGTTGACAAGGACGCGCAGCAGTGAGGGGACGAGGGTGAGGCGCGAGACGCGTTCTTGCGCCAGCAGCGAAACAAGCAAATTGGGGTCGCGCACCGTTCCATCGGGCACAATGACGAGTGGGATGCCGTGCGACAGCGGCGCCAGGAATTCCGCGACCGAATCCACAAAGTTGAGAGATGTTTTGAAACATCCCACATCTCCGGGCAAAAACGGATAGACACGCTGCATCCACGCGATGCGATTGACCGCGCCGCGATGCAGTCCCATCACACCCCTGGGTTCGCCCGTCGAGCCGGAGGTGTAGAGGATATAGGCGAGGTCGTCGGGCGAGATGGGCAGTCCCGGGTTCTCTGCTGATTCGCGCGCAATGTCCACCGCGTCGCGATCAATGCAGACGGACTTGGAATTCGCGTCGTCCAACAAGGCGAGATGCTTTGTTACAGTGACGACCAACACAGGGCGCGCATCGTTCAGCATGTGTTCGAGCCGCGCCGGGGGATAGGCGGGGTCGAGTGGGACGTACGCGCCGCCCGCTTTGAGAATCGCCAATAGGGTGATGACGAGATTGGGCGAACGTTCCAGCATCACGCCGACAGGCGATTCAGCGCCCACGCCGCGCGCTCGCAAATAGCGCGCGAGTTGATTCGCCCGCGCGTTGACCTCGCAATACGACAGGCGTTCCGGTCCAAACACCAGCGCGGTCGCCCCGGGCGCGCGCGCAACCTGCTGCTCGAACCATTCGGTGAGCGTGAGCTGCGGGTACTCGGCTGATATATCGTTCCAGTCATGCAGGATTTGTGTCCGTTCACATGCGGTCAACAGCGGCAATTTGTCAATTGGCACAGTCGGGTCCGCGGCGATGCTCTCCAAAAGGGTTTGCCACTGTGCGACGAGGCGCGCAATCGTTTCCGGCTCGTACAGATCGGTGCTGTATTCGACGCTGCCCCGCAGCAAGCTGCCGCCCAGCTCGTCGCTGGTGCGGGTGAGGTTGAGCGTCAAGTCCAGCTTGGCGGTGTGGTTTTCGCCGGGCGCCCATTCGGCGCGCAGGTCGCCAAAACGAGGCGCGCTTTCTCCCGGTTGTAAATAATTGATTGCCACCTGCGCCAGCGGCGCATACGACAGCGTGCGCGCGGGCTGGAGCGTTTCAACCAGTTTCTCGAACGGCACGTCCTGATGCGCATAGGCGTCCAACGCCGTTTTTCGCACCCGTTCGAGATGCGCGCGAAACGTTTCTGCTCCGTCAACCCGGTTCCTCAAGACCAGCGTGTTGACAAAAAAACCGATGAGACGCTCGATTTCGTGGCGATTGCGGTTCGCAATCGGCGCGCCCAGGACTATGTCATTTTGCCCCGTCGTCCGATAGACCCACACCTGAAATGTGGCGAGGAGCGTCATGAACAAAGAAGCGTCCGCCGAGCGGCTCTGGCGTTCCAGCGCCGCGACGGTCTCGGCCGCGATGGTGAATGACATGCGCGCGCCGCGATAGCTCTGCACGGCAGGACGCGGGTGGTCGGACACGAGTTCGAGCAGAGGCGGCGCGCCCGCGAGCTGTTGCCTCCAAAATTCCAGTTCGCGCTCCAGCGCCTCCCCGCGCAGCCAGTCGCGCTGCCACACCGCATAGTCGGCGTATTGAATTGTCGGTTCGGGCAGGGGGGACGGCTTGCCGCGCACATACGCCTCGTACAGCGCGGCGAGTTCCGCAAACCAGACCTCGCGCGACCAACCGTCAAAGACAATGTGATGGACGGTCATGACCAGCACATGTTCTCTGTCATCGAGCCGGAGCAGTCCGAGACGCAAGAGCGGACCCGCGCTCAAATCAAAACCCCGCCCCAATTCAGCGCTCAAACGTGCGCGGACGGTTTCGGGCGGCTCCCCCTCCAGGTTGGTGACGGCGAGCGTGAGAGGCGCAAACGGATGCACGATCTGGACGGGTTCGTCGTTTTCGAGCGCAAAAGTCGTGCGGAGGATTTCATGACGGCGCACGATTTCGTTCAACGCCGCTTGCAGCGCTGAAATATCGAGCGCGCCGCGCAGACGCAAAGAAAGGGGAATGTTATAGACCGCGCTGCCCGGTTCGAGACGGTCGAGAAACCAGAGCCGCTGCTGCGCAAACGAGGCGGGCAAGACATAGATATCCGCAGACGGCGCGGCGGATTCTGCGCAAGCGACGGGAGCGAGGGTCATTTCAACAGTCATTGGAATCGAGACGGTATTTTTTTATTCGCCCGGCGAAATCGCCGCGCGGCGATAGCGTTCGCGTTCCACGCGCAGGATGGGCGGCGCGGTAGTTGTGGGTGTTGCCGACTTGACTTCGAGGACGCGCGCCCATTGTTCCAGCACGGGATTTTCAAACAGCGAGCGGAGCGGGATGTTTTGCCCCAGCGCCGCTTCGGCGCGCGCCACTGCCAGCGTGGCAAGCAGAGAATGTCCGCCGAGCAGAAAAAAATCATCGTGCGCGCCCACGCGGGGCACCCGCAAAACGTCCGCCCAGATTGCCGCCATCATTTCCTGCATGCGCGTCTGCGGCGCAACAAATTCGGCGGCGGCGCTTGTGACATCGGGCGCGGGCAAGGCGCGGCGATGGACTTTGCCGTGCGATGTGAGCGGCAGGGCATCGAGCAGAACCATGCTCGCGGGCATCATGTATTCCGGCAAACGCGCCCTGAGCCACGTCCGCAGTTCGTTTGGCGCGAGCGCGTGGTCCCGGGGGACGAGATAAGCGACGATGCGGGCGTCGCCCTGCTCATGGGGGCGCGCAATCACGACGCATTGTCTCACCTGCGGGTGCGCTGTCAGCGCCGCCTCTATTTCGCTCAACTCGATGCGATAGCCGCGTAGTTTGATCTGGTCGTCGCGTCGCCCGCGAAATTCGAGCTGTCCGTCAGGGCGATAGCGCGCCAGGTCGCCTGTTTTGAATAGGCGCGGGGAACCGGGATGCAGCTGCGCGAACGGGTTGACGATGAATTTGTCGGCAGAGAGCTCGGGTTGATTCAGATAGCCGCGCGCAACGGGTTCTCCGCCGATATACAGGTCTCCGGGAATGTCAACCGGGACGGGATTCAGGTCCGCATCCAGCACATACATCTGTGCGTTTGCGATGGGACGACCGATGGGCAGTTCCCGGTCGGGGAGCCGGGTCTCGTCCGGCTCAAAGGTGGTCACTGCAATCGTCGCTTCGGTCGGACCGTAGGTGTTGACCCAGCGCACGCCATTTCCGACGCGGGCGCGCCAGCGCGCAAACGTCTGCGCCGAGACCTGCTCGCCGCCGACAATGACGAGGCGCACCGAGGGCGGCAGAGCCAAGTCCAGTTCGTCCATCCCCTGCGTCAACGAATGCCAGAATGCCGTCGGCAGGTCGAGCATGGTCAACCCCTGCGCGGCGACAAATTCGAGAAACTCGCGCGGGGCGAGCGCCGCGCCCTCGGGACGAATCACCACAGCTGCGCCCGCCAGCCATGCGGGAAAAATTTCTTCGGCGGAGAAATCAAACGCGATGGGCGCAAACTGCAAAACGCGGTCTTGCGGCGTCAGTCCATAATAACGCGCAAAAAAGACGGCGTGGTTGACCAGCGAATGATGCTCGATCATCACCCCCTTGGGCTGTCCCGTCGTCCCCGATGTATAAATGACATAGGCGAGATGCGACGGCGTGACCTCACTCGTCGGCGGTTCGGCGCTCTCGTTCGCAATCTCGGCGCGCTCGCGGTCCAAAAGGACCGGCACGGTCTGAAACGGCTGCAGGGCGGCGGCGATTTGGGATGTCGTGATGGCGAGCGCGGCTTGCGCCTGCTCCAAAATCGCGCGCGCGCGCAAGGGGGGGGTGTTGGGTTCGAGCGGCAGATACGCGCCGCCGGATTTGAGGACGGCGAGAATGGCGATCCCCATTTCGAGCGAACGTTCGAGCAAGATGCCGACGCGCTGATCGGGTTTGACCCCGCGCGCCTGCAAATAGCGCGCGAGTTGGTTGGCGCGTCGGTCGAGTTCGCGGTAGGCGAGCGATTGGTTTTCAAACACCAGCGCGACGGCGTCGGGTGTCTGCGCGGCGCGCCGCGCGACCAGCCGGTGAATACAATCGTCGCGCTGAAAATCTGCCGCCGTTCGGTTCCATTCGACGATGACTTGTTCACGTTCCGAAACGGTCAACAACGATAGGTCCGAGACGCGCGCATCGGGGTCCTCGAGCGCGGCGCGCAGCAGACGCTCGTAGCGGGCGGCAAAACGTTCCATCGTCGCCGCGTCAAACAAATCGGTGCAATAACGAAACGCGCAGCTCATTCCGCTCGCAAAGTCGCGCACGTCGAGCGAAAGGTCATACTCGGACGTCTGCGGGTCGAAAAAGAGCAGAGTCACCTCCAGTCCGGCGAGCTCGATCCGCTGCAGTTCGACCTGTGTGATCTGAAACAGCGCCTGAAAGAGCGGCGTGCGCGATTCATCCCGCGTCAGGCGCATGTCCCAGATGATTTTATCGAACGGGAGTTCGCGGTGCGTCAAACCGTCCAGCACGACCTGCCGGGTGCGCCGGAGCAGTTCTCGAAACGTCGGATCGCCCGACAGATCGGCGCGCAGCGCAAACACGTTGGCAAAATAGCCGATCAGGTTTTCGTATTCCACACGGTCGCGCCCGAGAATGTTGGCGCCGACCGCAAAGTCGTCCTGTCCGGCGTATCGCGCCAGCAGGACCTCGAACACCGCGAGCATAAACATGAACAGGGTCACGTTTTCGCGCCGGCTTGCGTCATCCAACGCGGCGCGCAGTTCGGCATCAATCGGCAAATCGAATTGTGCGCCGTGATAAGCGAGGCGCGCGGGGCGCGGTCGGTCGCCGGGCAGTTCCAGATTCGGCACATCCTCCAACTGGGCGCGCCAATAGTCCATCTCGCGCTCGTACCACTCGCCCTGCATCCGTTCACTCTGCCACTTTGCAAAATCGCTATAGGTCGCCCGCAGGGGGGGGAGCTGCGGCGATTCGCCCAGCGAGAAGGCGCGGTAGCAGACCGCGATTTCACGATTAAAGATGCCCGCAGACCAGGCATCATTCGCAATGTGACTGCGAAGCATGACCAGATAATGCTCGTCGGCGGATATGCGGAGGAGGGTGGCGCGAAAGAGCAGGTCATGCGCGAGATCAAAGGGCTGCCGCGTCATTTGCCGGACGATTCGATGAATTTCCGCGTCGCGCGCATCGTGCGGCAGAGCCGACAAATCCTGCCGCTCGAGCTCGAGGTGGGTAAAGGGGCGAACGATTTGGACGGGTTGCCCGTCCACCACCCGGATCCCCGTGCGCATTGGCTCGTGACGTGAAATGATCGTGTCAAACGATCGTTCGAGGGCGGTGACATTCAGCGGTCCGCGCAAATGCCACACGCTCGGCATGTTGAACAAATAGAGGTCCGGGTCGAGCTGCTGAATGAGCCACAGGCGCGCCTGAGGTGAAGAGAGTGGGGCGGGCGCGTCAGAGTCGCGGCGCGCTGTTTCCGCGGTCGGGGTCCGGGGCTGCGCGGCGAGGAGACGCTTTTCCAAAAGGGCGCGCTGTTCGGGGGAAAGGCGCGCGATGCGGTCGGCGAGGTCACTGCTCATGTCTTGATGGGGTTACGAGAGCGCTTCGACCTCACGCAACATCGCCTCCAGATCCTGCGTCTGCATGCGTTCCGCCATGCGCTGTGTGATCAATTGCGACAGCCCTTGAATCGTCGGCACATCAAAGACCGCGCTCAACGGCACATCAACGCCCGTGACGTTCGAGGCGCGGGCAATGACCTGAGCTGCCTGGAGCGAAGTGCCGCCGAGCTCGATAAAGGGGTCGTGCACGCCGACGCGTTCCACGCCGAGCACTTCGCGCCAGATTTGGGCGAGCTCTTCTTCGAGCGGGGTGCGCGGAGCGACGTATTCGACGTCGAGCGCGGCGACCGCGCCTTGCGCGGCGGGCAGACTGCGCCGGTCCAGTTTTCCGTTTGGCAGTCTCGGGAGTTGTTCGAGCATGTGCCAGGTTGTCGGAATCATGTATTCGGGCAGGGTGCGCGCCAACCGATTCCGCAACTCGCCCCGCGTGGGCGCGGGGTCGGCGGCGACGAGATAGGCGATCAATCGCTGTTCCCCCGACGCGTTGGGCTGGGCAATCACTGCCGCGTCCTTGATGCCGTCGAGCGCGCGCACCGCGCTTTCGACAAACGTTAGCACGACTTGATTCCCGCGAATCTTGACCATGCCATCCCGGCGTCCGAGATGTTCGAGCGCGCCGTCCGCGCGCAGTCGCCCCAGATCGCCGGTCTTGTACAGGACGACTCCCGGTTCGCCCGGGACGGGAATAAAATGCGCGGCGGTCTGTGCGGGTTGGCGCCAATAGCCGGGCGCAAGATAACGGCTCTTGATTACAATTTCGCCGGTCTCGCCGCGCGCAATGGGTTGCCCCCCCTCGTCGAGAATCAGGGCGTCCATGTCGGGCGCGGGAAAACCCACGGGCACCACGCCTTCGGAGAGATCCATCGCGGCGTCAATGAAATCCCAGGTCGCGATAAAGGTTTCGGTGGTGGCGAACGCGTTTCGCACGAGAAACGGGGGTGTGGTGTGGGGCAAGAGGCGTTCCAGGTCGCGCGTAAAGAGCGGTTCGCCGCCGACTTCGAGCACGCGCAGCGCGGGAAAGGTCTGACCTACAGCCAGGAGCGAGAGCCAGTTGCGCAGAACGGTGGGGACCGTGTGAAAGCGCGTGATGCCGTGTTCGAGCAGAAACGGTGCCAGACGCCCCAAACCCTCCTGCTTGAGCGCAAAAGGATACAACGCCGCCCCAAAATATAAAGTCCGGAAAAGCATCGCCGTCGAGCCGCCAAAACTAAACGGGGTCAATTGGGCGACCCGCTCGTCTGCGCCGTGCGGCGGATAATTCGCGGCGGCGATGGCATGCAGGACATTGCGGTGGGTCTGGACCACTCCTTTTGGCTCGCCGGTCGAACCCGAGGTATACATGATGTTTACGAGCGCGTCAGGCGAAATGGCAAGGTCGGGATTTGTGTCGGGTTCGTTTGCGAGCGCATCCGAATTCAAGCGCGGAATCCGACCCGCACAAACGGTTTCGGCGCGGAGCTGATGCGTCGCGCCGCTGACCAGCAGAGCCGCCTGCGAATTTTCGAGGATGGCGTCGAGCCGCGCATCGGGCAAACCGGGATCGAGCGGCACGAAAAATTTGCCCGCTTTGAGAATAGCAAGCATGGCAACGGCGGCGGAGGCGTTGTGCTCGACCAAAAGCGCCACGGGTTCCGCCGCCGCGCCGCGGACCCGCAGAATCGCATGTGCGAGCCGATTGGCGCGGCGGTTCAAGACGTCATAGGTCAGCGATTCGTTTGCGTCGCGGACCGCGAAGGACTCGGGGTTGCGCCCGACCTGAGTTTCAAAACGTCGGGTGAGAGATTGTTCGATTTCGGAGCGGTCGTATTCAAGAACCGGATGCATACTCGTTTTCCTTGGCGCTCACACTTGATGTCGGACTTGCCAGGGGACCAGAATTCGGGCGGCGAGAATCAGGACAAGGTTAAAGACAATGCCGATGATGCCGCAAAGGACGAGACTCGACCAGAGCAACTCCACCTGCAGGGTCTCCCACGAACGCCAGAGAATGACGCCCAGCCCGGTTGCGCCGCTCACCATCTCGACGGCGATCACGACGACAAAGGTGGCGTTAAAGGCGATACGCAAGCCGCTGAGAATGAGCGGCAAGCTGCCGGGAAAAATGACGCGCGTAAACAATTGCGGCAGACCCGCGCCATAGTTTTGGGCGACCTGCATGTGGATGGGGTTGATTTGCCCCACCCCTGCCATCGTGTTGATGAGCATGGGGAAAAAGGCGACCAGCGCGGCGAGCGCGATTTTTGGCTCTTCGCCGATGCCGAGAAAAAAGATAAAGAGCGGCAGAATTGCCACTTTGGGGATTGCGTGCGCCGCCGCAATCCACGGGTCGGTGTTGTCGCGCACCGTGCGCGACCAACCCATCAGCATGCCGATGAGCACACCCAACCCGCCGCCCACCAACAGCCCGCCAAAAACGCGCAGCAGGGTGACGCCGAGATTGAGGGTGAGCGAACCGTCGGCGAACGAGACGGCGATCGTTTGCGCAATGACGGTGGGCGGCGAAAAAAGGACGGGCGCGAGGAGGCGCACATTGACCGCCCATTCCCAGACCAGCAGCAAAAGGGTGACGAGGAGCAGGGGGACCCAAATGCGCGGTCCCGGAACAATCGAAAAAATGCGCCGATGAGGCGCCGGGGTTATGCCGGGAGCTGCAAGCTCTTGCGGACGTCGCTCTCGATCGCTTGCCAGATGTGCCATGTGATTTCTCGCACGCGCGGTTGTTCTCGATCGCGCAAATCGCGCGGGCGGTCCAATGGAACAGAGATTTCCTGTCGGATGTGTCCGGGACGACCGCTCATGACGAGCACGCGGTCCGCCAACAGGACAGCTTCGTCAATATCGTGCGTGATGTAAATGACCGTTTTGCGGTGGTCCTTCCAGATCCGCAAGAGCTCTACCTGGAGCACCAGTTTGCTCTGGGCGTCGAGCGCGCTGAACGGTTCGTCCATCAAGAGAATCTGGGGGTCGGTCAAAAAGGCGCGGGCGAGCGCGCAGCGTTGGCGCATCCCGACCGAAAGCTCGTGCGGGAAATTGTGCGCAAACGCGTCAATGCCAAACTGCCCCAGAAACGCGTGCGCCCGTTCCTCCCGTTCGGGTTTGCCGATGCCGCGCATCTCCATCCCAAACGTCACATTGTCAAGCACGGTCATCCAGGGAAACAAGCCGTGCTCTTGAAAAACCATTGCGCTCCGCGGCGCGGGTCTCGCGTCCTCGCGGCGAGTGGTCTCCGGTTCGGGAAAAATCAGTTTGCCGCTGCTCGGCGCGATCAGCCCCGCGATGATTTTCAAGAGGGTGGACTTGCCGCAGCCGCTCGGTCCGACAATCGCCAGAAATTCCGACGGACGGACACGAAATGAGACATCCTCGAGGGCGAGGATGTCTCGCTTTTGGCTGCGAAATGTCTTGCCGATGCGGTCACACACCAGCTCGCGCGGCGCAGTCTCTGTCATTCCTGGGCGGGTCCCAACTGCTTGCCGGCGTATTCGGCAAAACCGGTGTCAAACAGCTGCTCCCGGATCGCCGGAGTTTTTACGAGACCTTTGGCGGCAGCCCATTTCTGAAAATCCATGACGCTCTCGATGTTTATAGTCCCGTCGGGATGGAGCGCGGGCCAGCACATTTTTTCCAAGAGTTCGGGCGGCAGTTTGGTGTATTTGTTTAGAATCTCGATGTTGCGTTCGGTCTTGCCCTCGTTATAGGCGCGCACCGCCTTGAGATAGGCGAGCATGAAACGGTTGCCCACATCGGCATTGTCGCCGAGGAGTTTTGGACCATACAGCATGACTGCCGATTCCGAGTTGGGCATGAGTTTCGAGATGCCCGGCCTCAGGCGGACGTGCCCCGCCTCGGTCATGCGCGTGACCCACGGCTCGTTTTGCACCGTAATGTCCACCTGTCCCGCGTTGAACGCTTCCAGCACCGAGGGCGATGGCAGGATGGTGTTGGAGGCGGTGGTATTGGTCAGGTCGAGCGCGGCGAGCAGTTTGTCGAGATAATACTCGTTCCAGCTGCCCGGCACAATGGTCATGCGACTGCCGTTGAGCTGTCTGGCTTGGAGGTCGCCCGCTTCAAACAGTCCCTTGCGCCCGATGATAGCAATATTTTCACAGGCGTCCGGTTTGATATAACCCTTGTCGGCGACGATTTTGACGCCGCCGTCCCTGGCGGCGGCGTTAAACATTGCCGCCGACACCTGCCCCGAGGTGACATCAACCTGACCCCCCAGCATGGCGGGCAGGGTGTCGGACTGGTTGGTCATGTCAACAAATTCGACGTTCAAGCTCTGTTCGGCAAAATAGCCGTTCTCGAGGGCGATCCAGTAGGGCGCAAACGAGATAAAGGGCAGGATGACGACCTTGAGAGATTCGGGCTGTGCCGCGCCCGTCGGCTGTGCGCCAGCCGCGGGCTGCGCGGTGGAAACAGGTTGAGCGCAGGCGGACAAGCCAAGCGTCAGAATGAGAACGAGACACAGGAACAAGCGCGCATGAAATGACATGTCGGGCACCCTGATGCATCGGGGGATATCGTACCGACCAAATTTATCACACTCGGTGTAAAGTGGCAAGAAAAAAGCGAGCGCAGCGCCGGCGGACACATGGCTAGCATCCAGGCATGCGCTGCACTATATATCCCGGAAGATTGTTTCCGACACATTCGACCCGATTAGGAAGAAAAGACTATGGTTTTGCCGCCTCCACGTGACTCTGGTTCTATTGTTGCGCTTGGTGTTGAAGCGTATGCTCAAAGCAATTCATCTTACAGGCACGGCTGAACCTTTGCGCGTGCTGGAAACAAAAAAATACATCGAGTTTCCACGATAAAGGCAAATACAGCGAAAGTTGTAGACGCCAAGCTACGGACCTGCTGGTGTTTCAACCCGCCCATGGTCGCCGGGCTGCCGTCGGAAACCAGCACGGACTTGGCTGGTTCCATCTTAACGTGAAAGACTATCCAAGGAATGTGCAATGTCCAAGTCTCTTTCTCCCTCACATCCGAGCCCATATCCCCACAAGCGTTATACTGCGGCATGGCGCGCCGTTTTGCGCTTGGTCTTGATTTCTATCTCGGCCTGCTCCTGGCTCGTATTTTTCTCATGGCTTGTCCCGGCCACTCTTTCAGCGCAGGGCGGTGAACTGCGGAACCAACCCAGGCGCGGACTGATTTACGATGGATTAAAGCGTTCTGAGCGTCCCGGGTGTCGTCCCGGGTTCGAATTCCGTGTGCCAAATAATGGGCGTCCGTTCTGCACACATGGTCCCGATCCCTCCCCCTTGGGCACAAATGTGCGCGAGTCCCCCGCGCCGGTCGCCGTGAGAGAGCAGGCCGCTCTGGCGGTATGTGACGGTAATGGTCAATCGGGGAACCGCGTCCAGGTCCTGTATGCCCGCTCCTCGGACAGACCCGACCGTTACGCCACATACGTTACTTCGATTCAACAATGGTCGGCGGAAATTGACGGGATGGTGAGCAACAGCGCACTGCAAACGGGTGGTGACAGACGCGTTCGTTATGTGCACGACGGCGCGTGCCAGCTTGATATTTCGAATGTGGTCCTGCCGCCGGAAGGCGATGATTCGATTGGCAACACGATCCAAGCCCTCTTTAATCTTGGCTTTAACCGCAGCGACCGGAAATACTTGATTTATATGGATGCAATGGTGTACTGCGGGATTGCGACAATGGGATTGGACGATTCACCATGGTCGACCAACGTGCACAACCAGGGGGGCTTTTACGCGCGAGTGGATGCAGGATGTTGGAGTTCCGGAACCGCCGCGCACGAATTGATGCATACGCTCGGCGGAGTGCAGTCCTCCGCACCTCACAGCACGCCGCGCTGGCACTGCTATGATGAATCGGACCGGATGTGCTATGCGGACGGAACGGGCATCGCGATGCAGTATCTTTGCGCAGCCCCTAACGAATCCTTGTTCGATTGCAATCACGACGACTATTTTAACTCAAATCCCCCTGCAAACAGTTACCTGGCAACGCACTGGAATACCGCGAACAATGTGTTTCTAATCGGGGCAGTACCGATTAGGGGCATGATGAGGGTTGAATCGCTCGTAACGGGGAAGGTGAACAAGCAAGGCGTCCTCAAGCCGGCTGATACATTCAAATGGGGGAATACAGTGACGGTGCGAGGAATGATTCGCGACCAGGACGATCTCGGCCTCGGCGGAGCGAGTATTGTCATCCGGGTGATTCGCCCCGACACCTCCGTCCATTGCGAACGGGCTTGGACTTTGGACTCTACCGGAGGTTTTGAGTCCGAGTGTGAGATTCCACGCAAGGCGCCGGTTGGACAATGGGCGGTGGTTGTTGTCTCACTCTCCAAAGCCGAATATATCGTTGATCCAGGCAGTATCTCGAGTCATTCGTTTACCGTAACGGCAAAGTGAACAGCGGCACACAGAAAAACAAACAACCCCAGGTCATTGATCCTGGGGTTGTTTGTTTCATTTCACTGTGACGGTGGTTTTCGCACTTTGACAACGTCCGACCATTCGAGAGTCTCACCCGCCTTGTTGAGGAGCTCGAGCTTGTAAAAATACCTGGTGCCCGGTTGAACGTCAAAATCACGATATACATACTTGGCGCTTTGGGGCTGTCCCGGGTATTTTGCCGGAATGACTGCGTCATTGATCAGCACATACGTGCCGTTTTTCGTGGTGCTGCGATACACATTAAAACCGGTAAGGTCGTATTCTGAACCGGAGCGCCACTTGAGCCGCACATTCTTGTCGCGCGCCACCCCTTTGAAGGACGACAAATTGGCGCTTGTCGTAGTGACTTTATTGGTGAACGTGCATGTGACGGTTTCATTCGACGCCAAATTTATGGTTGCCGTCGGGATGAGAACGGTCGTGTTGTTGGTCGGATCAACGCAGACGATGCCGGTCAGGGTCCAGCCGGAAGGGATATTGATTTCGGTAGCCTCCCATGTCCCCGGCGGCACACTGAACGATTGGGTATTTGGCAGTGTGCCATCCGCATCGTCGTCCAATGAAAAATTCTGAGTGATTGTGCTGTTGTTTGTCAGCACAAAATCAAAGTCCTGCGAATGAGTGCCTCCCTGAACATCTTTGACAATCGTAATTGTTCCATTAGGAGTGGCGGTGACCACATCCGCCTGCATTTGATTGTCGCGCTGCCCGATCGAGCTACCGTCGAGGGCGTCCAGCGATACGTGATAAGGTGAGCCGCTGATGCTGCCCGCACCGTTGCCTGTGCCCCAGTTTGCCTGTGCTGAAACATGTGCGCCGAACCAGATTGCGACATCACAGGAAGTTGAGGATGTGCACATGGCGCCTGTGTTCGGTCCCACCGTAAACGTAACTGTGATAACAGTCTCACTATCACCTGCGTAGGAACCGCTGGAGATGGAAGGTGTGGTCGCAGAGTCGAGCGTCCCGCCACGCATGACAAACATACGATCCCCGGGCGCACTCGGCTCGAACGAGTCCGGCACGTTCGGGTCCTGAGGTATGTCCAATGTAGTCTCGGATGCAGTTGTGCAGCCGGTGATGTCTTGGCAGCGATCCGCATCCGTGATCCAATTCTCCGACCAATCCCAGGTTGTCAAAAAGTCATAGGCGTGCTTGCCGCCCTTGGTGGTGCCATACTTGAAGGTGATTGTGTGCGTCGAGCCGGGAGCAAAGCCGGTCAACCACACGCGCTGCACGGTTGCATCGCCCTCGAAATATGTGGAATTATTTTTATTAAGGTTGCCATTGATCCAGCGGCATCCGAGGTCACCCGACGCAAATCCGTCGCCGTCATCGTTAGAGCATTGGTCATACGTGCCAATTGACGCGGCGAACAAGCTTTGCGGCTGGACATTGACGAAAAGGACTCCCAGCAGCAGCAGCGCCAAGACAGCGCCACTTCGCCGCAGCCATTTCTGATTCTTGAAAATTGAGGTAAAAGGAAAGGTCCTATTGTTTTGCATGAGCATTCCCCCATTTTGGCGGTCTCACACCGCTGTTCTCTAGATGCTCATGGTCGGTTACGCCACTCGCTCCACCCGGTCCAGGCGTCCAAATTTGCTACGGCGTTCTCGCAGCGCGACCGGGCTTTATCGCTTCCATGAAGTTTGTATTTTAACGAGATGAGAAAATTACCGGTCAATATGTTATCGGGCGGCCCCCTTTCGTCCTCCGAAAACAAGGACGGCAAAAGCCCCAAGAAAAGCAAAACCGCAATGCACCTGCCTTATTCGGCAAGTGCTCACGGTCGGTTACGCCACTCGCTCCCCCGGGTCCGGGCGTCCAAGTCTCTTTCCAACTAACGGAAAAAAGGACCCGAGTTCATCGCTTCCGTTTCCTCTTTTGTGCCGGGGAGGAGCCGGTGTGTTTACATGGTACTCTGGTACTATTATACCACAAGGTGTACATCCTTGTGCATATCGGAATCGTAACAAAAAAGGTGCAGTCAGACACAATTTGCGTCTGGCTGCACCTTTTATCAAGAGTATCGCGTCGCTTACTCTTTTGGCACTTTGACCTTTACAACGTCGCTGACTCGTGCCGCGCCGCTGGCATACACGATTTCAATACGATATTTGTATTTTTTGCCATGCTTGACCGCGGCGTCATTGAAATTATAAACGGCGCCAAACAACATGCCGGGATTTTTTGCCGCGATGAGTGCGGGATTGATCTGTTTCCATCTACCCGGACCGCGTTTGCGCTGGACGTTGTATCCGACGACATTATGTTCCGTCGCGCTCGTCCACGAGAGATCAATCTGAGCGGTCGTTTCATTCCAATCTGCTTCGATTGCATCCAGTTCGGCGACAGTCGGAGCCCCGAGCTGCATCTGATTGTCGCGCTGTCCGACAGAAGCACCGTCCATTTCGACAAACGCGACGTGATAGGGTGAGCCGCTGATGCTGCCGGCACTGGTGCCGGCGCCCCAGTCCAACTGCCTTGCGACATGTCCGCCGAACCAGAGTACGACGCCACAGGTAGTGGTTTGCCCTTTTGTTTCACACAAGGAGCCATTGCTCGGCCCTACCGTGAATGAAATTGTGATTCGAGTCTCACTGTCGCTTGTATATGTGCCGCTAAAGATCGTCGGCGTTGTCGCTGCAGTGAGATCACCACCCCGCATTACGAACTGACGGGATGCGGGCACAAAATACGCAGCTGGAACATTTGGGTCGTCGGAGATGCTAAACACGTCCTCGGCTGCAGTCGTGCAGCCAGTGATGTCCTGGCAGCGGTCATCAAGTGTAATCCAACTTTCGGACAAATTCCATGTGGTGAGAAAGTCATAAGCATGTTTGCCACCTTTTGTGGTGCCATATGACAGAGTAATTGTGTGAGTCGAGTCTGGGACAAAGTCATTCAACCACAAACGCTGCACCGTAGCGTCACCCTCTTGGTACGCCGAATTGTTGCTATTGAGATTGCCGTTGATCCAACGACAGCCGGTGTCACCTGACGCGTACCCAACGCCTTTGTCGTTGGCGCATTGGTCGTATGCGCCAATCGCCACGGCCAGCGCGTGTTGCGGCTGGATATTAACGAGCAAGACCGCAAAAAGCAGCAGTGTCAATACAACCGCAGCTCGATGAAGCGGTCTCCTGTTCTTGAGCAGAATCGAGTCAAAATGAGAGTTCTTTTGATTTTTCATGGGCATCCTCAGAATGCAATCTCGCGAGGTATTATGGCGCCTGCTATTTGCTATGCATTTCGCATGTCGGGCAAACACAAAAATCACGAATGTGTCCGGAGTCGTGAATCAAATCTTACGTCTATCCAATTGTGTGAATTGCTGGGTCTTGAAACTGCAACCGTGTGAGCGATTTTATCGGATGCGGTTCGCGATGGATATGGGTCAAAAGTACCAGACAACAGGGTT
>JADZCJ010000091.1 GCA_020851635.1 Anaerolineae bacterium | reverse complement strand
GTGTTGACCAACTATTTCGCCGACGCGATGCAGACAAACCTCACGATCGAGAAATTCGCGCACGAGTTGTGGGCGCAGACCGGCGGGTTTGATTTGATTCATGCGCATGATTGGCTGGTTAGTTTTGTTGCCATTGCGCTCAAAAAGATCTATAAAACGCCGCTGGTGGCAACGATGCATGCGACAGAGCGGGGCAGGGGCGGCGGTTATCTGGGCGAAGGCATGTCCACGTCCATCAATGGTTCGGAATGGTGGCTCACGTATGAAGCTTGGCGTGTGATTACGACGAGCCGCTTTATGGCGCACGAGGTGCAACGCTATTTTGAACTGCCCTGGGACAAGATTTCTGTGATCCCGAACGGCATAGACGCCCTGCGGTTTCATGAGCTGCATGATCGAGACCTCTCTGCCTTTCGCAGTCTGTGGGCAGAGCCGGACGAGAAACTGGTCTTGTATGTCGGGCGGATGCAGTACGAAAAGGGACTGCATCTGGTTGTAGAAGCAGCGGCGCAAATTCTGGCGCGCGGCGAACGCGTCAAGTTTGTTCTTGCGGGCAAAGGCGCGATGTTGAATCCACTTCGCCAGCGAGTGGTGGAATTGGGATTGCAGTCCAAGATTCTATTGCCCGGGTATGTGACGGCTGAACAGCGGGACCGATTGTATTGTGTTGCCGACGCCGCGGTCTTTCCTTCGCTGTACGAGCCGTTTGGTATTGTAGCGCTCGAAGCGATGGCTGCCAGATGCCCGATTGTGGTCAGCGATGTGGGTGGTCTCGGCGAAGTTGTCGAACATGACGTCACCGGCATCAAGATTCCTTCATACAACTTGCATGTGTTGGTGAATTCGATTGAATATGTTCTGCACAACCCCATTTCAGCGCGCGAACGGGCGGCGCGGGCGTATCACACGGTCGCGCGGGAATTTGCATGGGACCATATTGCGCGCGAGACAATTCATCTGTATGACGAGGTCATCCGTGCGCGAAGCAAGACATATTGGGAATGAGGGGTATATTTGTTTTCTGCCTTATTTCGCATAGTGAAAGCACTATACACAACAAAACCCCATCGAAAAAACTTCAAATCATGGTTTAATGCTATGCGAATCGTTTTCTGCGTGATTGGATTTGCGCTTGTCGCTTCCGCCTGCGCCGCTCCTGATGCAAGACCGATCCCCCCAGCAGCCAAGTCCATTACACAAGCGCAGACCCAGGTCCCCGAAACATCCGCCTCCACTCAATCTGGTACCTCACAGACTGCACCCAAATTTGACGGCAACCACGCCTATGACAATTTTCTGATTCCGCAACTCGATTTCGGTCCCCGTCCCGCGGGTTCAAAAGCCATTCGCGCGACGGGTGACTTTATCATTGACGAGCTGGACACGGCAGGGTGGGGAGTTGAAACGCAGGAATTCGAATATCGCGGGATTCCGATTCGCAATATCATCGGCAAGATAGGAGAGGGACAAGGTCCTTTGATCATTCTCGGCGCGCATTACGACACACGCCCTCGCGCCGACACGGACAAGAATCATCCCGATGCGCCGACTGCGGGAGCGAACGATGGCGCGAGCGGCGTCGCCGTTCTCCTGGAGCTCGCCCGCGCGCTGGACAAATCCAGGTTGAAAAATGAGGTTTGGTTTGCGTTCTTTGATGCCGAAGATAACGGCAGATTGAACGCCTGCGACCTCGCCGTCGTGGAGATGCAAACGCAATCGCCCTCCTGCGACACAGCCGCATGGGGCTGGTCAGTTGGCGCCGCGCATATGGCGCGCCAGCTGACGCGCACGCCGGAATCTGTAGTTGTGATTGATATGATTGGCGATGCGGACCAGAACATCTACTATGAGCACAATTCCGACAAAGAGCTGCAAAACGAACTGTGGGCGATTGCTGACCGACTCGGATATCGCAAATGGTTCATTCCCGAATACCGTTGGACCATGACCGACGATCATACGCCTTTTCTTGAACGTGGCTTTAGCGCAATTGACGTTATTGATTTTGACTATCCACCCTGGCACACTACCGAGGACACGGCGGACAAGGTGAGCGCAGACAGTCTGGAAAGGGTGGGGCGTGTGTTAGAGACGTGGTTGGAAAGATAATCGAGTATGCCGCGACTTGAAACTTTTCCTACAACACTCCCGCAAGAGCGCGCCTTTTTGATCGGCATAGAAATCAAGGGCAAGCCCGGCGCGTTTGCAATTCAAGATTCCATGAACGAGCTGGAACGGCTCGCCGAGACCGACGGCTTGTCCATTGTTGGACAGGCGATCCAAAAATTGGACCGCATTAATCCGGCGACCATGATCGGCAAAGGCAAGCTCCATGAAATTGTCGAATTACGCAACGACTTGCAATACGACATGCTCATCTTTAACGACGAGTTGGCGCCGAACCAGCAGCGCGAAATTGAAGAGGCGTTCGACGGAGAGGATATCAAGATCATTGACCGCACGGCGTTGATTCTCGATATTTTCGCTCAACATGCGCGCACGCGCGAGGGGTCGCTGCAAGTGGAACTGGCGCAATACGAGTATCGCCTGCCGCGGCTGACGCGGATGTGGACGCATCTGGGTCGCTTGACCGGCGGCGCGGCGGGACGCGGGGGCAACGGTGGGGTGGGGCTGCGCGGTCCCGGAGAACGTCAGCTCGAATTGGACCGCCGCGAGATTCGCTCGCGCATCGCACACCTCAAATCGGAAATCGAGCGCGTGCGCAAGCAGCGCGGCGAACAACGCCGCAAGCGCCAACGCGAAGGCATTCCGGTGATTTCGATTGTTGGCTATACCAATGCGGGAAAATCTACCTTGTTGAATTCGTTAACCAACTCGGATGTGTACGTGGCAGACCAACTCTTTGCGACGCTCGATCCGACGACCCGGCGAGTCAAGCTGCCCGGCGGGCAAGAGGTCCTCTTTAGTGACACAGTGGGTTTTATCGAAAAACTGCCAACCCAGCTCATCGCCGCGTTCCGCGCCACTTTGGAAGAAATTACTGAATCAAATGTTCTATTGCATATCGTTGACATAACGCATCCTAACGCCGCCGAACAGGTGGGCGCGGTCGAGGAGACCCTGGAAGAACTGGAAGCAAATGACAAGCTCGTCGTAATGGCTTTCAACAAGGTTGATGTTCTGTTGTTACACAAGAATAAGGGCGACGGAGGGGATGAGCAAGAGGACGTCCTGGGGGAGTGGATGCGCGATTATCCCGAGGCCGTGGTAATCTCGGCTCAAGAGCGCACGGGGCTGGACAAGCTGTTGGCGCGAGTGGAAGATGCGCTCGTCTCTGATTTGATTGACATTCACGTCCGAATACCGTACAGCGCCACCGAACTGGTCAACTTCTTTCATCGCAAGGGGATGGTCGAGAGTGAAGATTATTCTCCAAAAGGCACCGTGATGCGCGGCAAGATTCCCAGGGCGCTCGAACGCGAATTTCGCGACTATCGGGTGAGCGGCTAGTAGTGCAACAACATGAGATTGCGGTGGAGTATTGGGTTTTATAACTCGCGTGCCGTCACTCAATAATACCCGGAGCTTGCGCCGCGCAATATACATTAATACCGTTATCATCTCGCATTTATACGCAAATTCTACGATGCGTACTATCTTCTGTCGCACCTGAAAAATTGAATGATCGAGAGCAGGGGAGATGCGCGAGCCGCCGTTTCCGCTCCAGGCGTTGACATTTCCAGAAAATGCCTTAAAATAAGCCATATTGTATTCTTTAGATAATGTGGATTATCATAGCTTTATGGCGAAATCCTCTGAATCCATCCCGAAACTGCTATCTGAACAAATTGCCGATTATTTGGGGCATTTGTTTGAGAGTCCGCGCACGCAGCACACATACGAGACCGGACTGAACGCTTTTGTAAAATTCCTAACCGAACAGGGTAAGCCGGAGAGTCACGCACAAGCCACTACCCCAAATCCAAATCTCACACTGGATTCGATTGACACAAATGTTCTACTGGACTTTCAAACCTGGCTCGGAAAAAACAGCTATTCTCGTTTTTCACACAAGACCTATTTGGCGAGTGTTGTAGCGTTTCTGAATTATGCATTGAGCAAAGATTGGCTCCCTGCAAGTTTCTCGCTGGAACGTTCGCGTGCGCGACTCAAGCAAGTGACTAGACGCAGTGCCTACCCGATTCCGAGACCCGACCCTGCCCTGCCTCTTTTGATTCGCTATTATGACGAGATGCAGGTGCCCGAAGACGACGGCGAGAAATCACGGCGCAAGCGGTTGCAAATCCTGCGCAGTCGCGCATTTGTCCATTTACTCTATTCATCTGCCGGGCGGCTCGCCGAAGTTGCGGCGCTGGATCGCAAGGATGTGGCGGATGGGAAACGCAAAGAGGCGATTGTCACGGGCAAGGGAGACAAAGAACGATTTATCTTTATCACAGCCGACGCTCGGGCGGCTATCGCTTTATATATTAGTCAGCGGCATGACACCTACGAACCCTTGTTCATCTCACACGCTCGCGATTATGGCAAACGACTCAGCCACGTGATGCTTTGGAACACTATCAAGTCAGCAGCCAAAAAATTGGAAATGGACGTCTCGCCGCATGATTTTCGCCATTTTCGAGCGCGTCAGATGTTGGAACAAGGCGCGCCGCTCGAGGCGATTCAAGAGATTTTGGGGCACAGTGATATTGGCACAACACGACGCGTGTATGCCCATTACTCTAAACCTTCGATCCGCACCATTTTCGAGCGGACGACGCTCACCCCTCACGACGCGGCACAGCGGGCGGAGGCAAACGATGACAACTCGTAGCGTCGAAATTGGCACATGCATTGCAGATACCGGCAGGCTGAAATCACCTGTCGAGTGAAATTATTCCGGAACGGGTGGATTTTTTTATGGCAGGTTTTCTCAAGGCAATTATTATTCTGATGCTCTCGTTGTTTGTTGCCATGCTCGCGTTTGCAGCGGGCTTTGGCACAAACTATTTTTATAGCCGCAACGCTCCCGCTTCCGTCGTCGCCAGCGCATCGGCGACGACATCGTCACAGATACCGGACAAATTCGGGCTGATGTGGGAGTCATGGAATGTTCTCAAGGACCAGTTCTATTATGACATTCCTGCAAAGAATGTGCTTGTGCATGGCATGATTCGCGGCGCCCTGCAATCGCTCGGCGATCCACACACCATTCTCGTGGAACCGGCGCCGGCACAGCAGGAAGCAACCAGCTTGCAGGGGAACTATGGCGGCATTGGCGCCAAGGTCGAAGTCAGCAAGGGACAAATCGTTCTGCTCCCCTTCCCCGACGGTCCTGCAGACAAGGCAGGCATCCTGCCGGGTGACCGGGTCGTGAAGATTGGCGAGGACGAGCTGAAACCCGAAGATACGCCTGACAGCGTCGAAACCAAGTTACGCGGTGAGGTGGGCAGCACAGTGAATCTGACGCTGAACCGTATCGGCGTCCCGGATGACATTGTTGTGGACATTGTCCGTCAGGAAATTGATATTCCCACCGTCCAATATCGCATGTTGGACGGCACCGATTACGGCTATATCCAGGTCACGCTGGAAAGCGGCGACACTCCAAAGGAGTTTGACAAGGCGCTGGCAGAGGTCAAAAAGAACAATCCCAAGGGGATCGTGCTCGATCTACGCAACAACCCCGGCGGACTATTTCCCGACCCTGCGCTTGAAATTGTCGGGCAATTTCTGCCGAATGTCCCGGTCGTGATTGAAAAATATCGTGACGGCACCGAAAAGACGTATAATTCTAAAGCTGGCAATGGCGCCGGTGACATCCCGTTTGTGGTATTGGTGAACAGCGGCACGGCGAGCGCAGCCGAAATCATCGCGGGCGCATTCCTGGACAGCGGCAAGACCGCTCTGATTGGCGAGCGCACGTTTGGCAAGGGCTCGGTCCAGGGACTTTATCCCCTGTCGGACAAATCAGTCCTGCATATTACGACTGCAAAATGGTTGACACCCAAGGGCGGCGAAATTGAAGGTGTCGGACTAAAACCCAACATCCAGATTCCCCTGACGCCTGAGGATGCGGCAAAGGGCATAGACCCGCAGCTGGACCGCGCAATTTTATATCTGACCAACGGCAAATAGCGAGAGGGTGGCAGGCGCGCCGGGCTTGACGGGCGCTGTCACTCAAGTCATTCGAGGAATGAATATGAAGGCAATCGCAAGAATTCTGATGATGATAGTGGTGGCGCTTTTGTTGGTCGGCGGCGCATTCGTGTTTGGGTTCGCCGTCAGCCGCGCCGTCGCGCCAAACAATCCAACCGCATCCTCTGCGCCCGTCGCTTCGACAGCTTTGGTTCAGCAAGACAATGCGCCCGCAGAATTTCGGCAGGACATGCAAGTGTTTTGGGAGGCATGGCGTCTCATCAACGACAATTTTTACGCGCAGCCGATTGATCAGAATAAAATGACCTATGGCGCGGTTGCAGGCATGGTTGAATCATTGGGAGATGAACACACCGCGTTTGTTGACCCCGAACGCGCCTCTTATCTCGAACAGCAGCTCTCCGGTTCATTCGAAGGCATCGGCGCGACCGTGGAAATGGTCAATGGTCGCTTGACGATTGTGGCGCCAATCAAAGGCACACCTGCTGCCGAGGCGGGACTGCAAGCTGGCGATGTCATCTTGCAGGTGGATGAGACGCTCATCCAGAACATGGATGTGATGGATGCGATTTCGATTATTCGTGGTCCCAAAGGCAGCACCGTCGTCCTCAAAGTCCAGCGCGGCACTCAGCCGGCGTTCGATCTTTCTATTGTCCGTAACACGATCAATGTCCCGGAAGTGGAAACCAAAATGCTCGAGGACGACACGATTGCATATATTCAGTTGACCGAATTTGGAGACAAGGCGACCTCAGAGCTTAGAAAGGCGCTGAGCGAGGCGCTTGCCAAGAATCCCAAGGCGTTGATTTTTGACTTGCGCGGCAATCCGGGTGGTTATCTTCACACGGCAATCGAAGTCGCGAGCGAGTTTATTGATTCGGGCAAGGTCGTGCTGGTCGAAAAATTCAAGGACGGACAAAAGAAAACATATCAGGCGCAGAGCGGCGGGATTGCCACCAAAATTCCATTGGTCCTGCTTGTGAACGAAGGTTCCGCGAGTGCCTCGGAAATTCTCGCGGCATCGCTCAGGGACCAAAACCGCGCCTTGATCATTGGGCAAAAGACCTTTGGCAAAGGGTCAGTCAAAACGACTCACTCGCTGTCAGATCAATCGCAACTGCGCGTGACCATTGCAAATTTCTATGGTCCGAAAGAGGGTCAGATTCACAAAGTTGGCATCACGCCGGATATTCTGGTGCCGGACCCCACCCAGTTTGAACGTTCGCGCGGGATTGATCCGCAGCTGCAAAAAGCGATTGACTTGATCAAGAGCGGAGAGATCAAGGTCCCGCAAACCGGCAGCAGCAGCATGGCGCACCCTGTGGCTGAGGGCGAGGTTGGGCTGCTCACCGCGCTGCAAGAGTGGATTGCGATGAATTGGTTTCAGCCGCGCTTGCCCGCCTGAGCGTTTTCGATTCCCTCATATTTCTGCTACAATATTGCGCCGCTCTCTTCGGAGCGGCGTAATTCATTTTGTAGAGCTATGACTGAAAATGACTCGCACAAAATAGTCGCAACAAACCGCAAGGCATTTCACGACTATTTTATTCAGGAAACCCACGAAGCAGGTCTGGTGCTTACCGGCACCGAAATCAAATCGGTGCGCGCGGGCGCGGTGAATCTGCGCGATGCATACGCGCAGGTGCGCGATGGCGAACTGTGGATGCAAAATGCGCACATTTCGCCCTATGAGGCGGGCAATCGTTTTAATGTTGACCCGTATCGCCCGCGTAAACTCTTGATGCATCGCAAAGAGATCAATCGCCTGATGGGGCGCGCCCAGGAAAAAGGGCTGACGATCGTGCCCCTGCGAATCTATCTGAAAAAGAACCGCGCCAAAGTCGAAATCGCGCTGGTCAAGGGTAAAAAACAGTATGACAAACGCGAGAGTATCGGTAAGCGTGACGCAGACCGCGAAATCGAGCGCGCCGTCAAAGCGCGCCAACGGTAATGTGACAACGCGAGAGCGAGACGATAATGAATGTGCAGCATCATAAACTCTTACGCTGCGGCGTCCTGTGCGTTTGGATCGCCCTGTGCGGATTGGCTGTCCCGGCGGACTCGTTTGCCGGCGTCCATGCCCCCTTGGATGCGGCGGGGCTTGTTCGCGCGCAGGAGACGGATGCCCGGCTGACACACGGTCCGGTAATCGGCGGCGTCACGTCTCAGGGAGCTGTCATCTTTGTTCGCACCGACAGCCCTGCCACCGTCGCGATTCGCTATGCCACAAGTCCGGACATGACGGGAGCGCAGACATCCGAAACGCGGGCGACCGCTGAGGACGCCGACATGACCGCGCTCGTCCCGTTGAACGGCCTTGCTGCAGGAACCGAGTATTTTATTGATGCGCTCGTGAATGATGTGGTGGCTGCGGACAGCGCCGCGCGTTTCAAGACTTTTCCAACTGAAGATTCCCAAGCCGCGCTCCAGTTTGCCATCACCACGGACTTTGGTGCCTACGGGGAAGGTGATCAACCCCCACTCGACACGCCAACCAACACTTTCCGGCAGATTGACGCGGCGAACCCGGATTTTGTCTTTATCGGAGGTGATTTTGATCACCGTAACCCGCACACCCTTGATGAAAAGCGGCAAATGTTCAAGGACTTGTACTCGCCCGACAACCCGCGGGCGCCGATGCCAGAGTTTGTCCCACTCATCCTACGCCGCTATCCTGTCGCCCACCAATGGGATGATCACGACTTTTACGACAACGACGCGGACCGCACAGCGCCGGGACGCTCGTTCGCCGCTCAAGCGTTTCGCGAATTTTTTCCCACCTACCCACTGCCCAACAATGGCGCGCTGTACCAGTCCTTCCGATATGGTCAGAACGATTTCTTTATTCTCGACAATCGCTATTTTCGCGACCCGAATCATGAAACTCCCAGCCGGTCCAAATCCATGTTGGATGGGGAAGATTTGAAAAAGGCGGGACAACTCGCCTGGCTCAAGCGCAGACTCAAACAATCAAACGCGCGCTGGAAGATTATTTTCTCGTCGAGTGTTTTTAATCTCTCGACGCGAAAATCCGACTCGTGGGTGCCATTTCCGCGCGAGCATGACGCGATCGTGAATTTTGTGCGAACCAACAATATCAAGAACGTCATTGTGATTTCAGGCGATATTCACGCGGGCGCGCTGGATAATGGCACAAATGCGGGATTGCCGAACGTTGTCGCGCCGGGACCGAATCTCAAATATTGCTTTACCGTGCCGCAGGATTGGCCCGGCACATGGTCCAACGGCATCTATGGCAGCTCCAAGAATGTGGACAATGCAATTCCTTGCAACGGTTTTGGGCTGGTCAAGCTCACCGAACGGGCAGCCAAGATTCGGATTCTGGACACTGAAGGCAAGACCAAGCTGAAAATGAATATCAAGTGGCAGCCGTGAGGAACATGTTTCTTCCATCCATCAATCCCCGACAAATCACACCCCCCAATCGCGAGATCCACGGCGTGATGGGCACCGAGAATATTACGCGCATGAGCGAGGACTTGTATGTCGAGTTGGAAAACTCGGCGATCCGCGAAATGTTTCCTCAGGACATGCGCGCCTCGGCACAAAAATCCGCCACATACTTTGTGAGTTTGCTCGGCGGTCCCCCGCTGTATCAGCAGCGTTATGGTAACCCGATGATGCGCGCCCGTCACATGCCCTTTCCGATTGATCAGGCGGCGCGGGACATTTGGCTCGCCTGTTTCGAGCGCGTCCTCGACGACGCGCCCGCGCGCTATCAATTCCCGCCGGAGCACCTGGAAGGGTTTCGCGACTTTTTGCGCGATTTTTCATCATGGATGATGAATACCGAGTCAACCCTTGTCGAAAAGGAGATCTAATGAGACAAAACAAGCTCTTGTTGACCCTTGTTTTTGCATTGTGCATCCCGGCGGTCGTCCTCGTCGCGTTCAATGGCGCGCCCGCACAGGCAAATGTCACCGCGCAAGCGACCGCGACAGTGCAGGCAACCGCCGTGCCGCCCGCCGCGGTCCAATCGTTTGCTGCGATCGTGTCCCCGGGTTCCGATCGCGTTTTGTTTCTGGTTTTGAATCTACAGCCCGACGGTCAAGCCGAACTGGTTGCCGACACATTGGACGATAACCCGCCCGTGACGCAAGAGGGTGTCTGGAAGGAAAATGACAGCACCGTGACGCTGACGCTCACGAGCCAGGACGGACGCGCGCTTGCTTCACCCGTCACTTTGGTTTTTGCCAGGAACGCCGACCGGCTCGATGCAACCGAATATGAAACCGCCACCTATGGAGATCGAGGACTGTTTTTTACATTGCGCGACCGCGTGGATGAAAAAATCAGTTCGACACCGCGCGCCTATGTGACGCTGGACCTTGCAGCCGGTTTTCCACTCGACCCGTTTTTTGTCAGCGTGAATGGAGGCGGCGAACTGGATGCGAGCGCGTTGAGCGACACATGTCACGGTTATATTCACAGCAATCCGACCGTCGTTGTGAATTGGACGGGCGCGGCGGATATGGTGCGCGCGTTCACATATAGCGATGCCGACCCGGTCCTGATCGTCCAAACACCAACGGGTGAATTTCTTTGCGCGGATGATGCAAACGCGCTCGCGCTCGATTCGCAGCTCGAAATCGCCAAACCCGCCCAGGGTCGTTACCGCGTCTGGATCGGCAGCGCCGAGCCGAATCAACTGCTGCCAACCGTTCTCGTGCTCACGGCTCGCCCCGATGTCAAACTTTCCAATTTCCAATTGGGAGATTTGGTAAAACGCCCGCCGGTTCCGGAAGAGAATTCCGCTTTGCCTGCAAGCACACAGACAAATACCGTGACCGATGCCATCGCGCGCTTTACGGGTGAGGTGGGCGGACCGCTCGGCGCGATCCCGCTGACCAAGCAGGTTTCAAGCGCGGGGACGGTTGCCGCGTTTGACATGGATTTTGACGCGGCGCGTTGCAACGGCTATATCATGGGGACCCCGGATTATGTCTTTGAGATTTCCACTGCACCAACCGAGTTTACGGCGCATTTCAGCAGCGAACAGGATGCGACGCTGATAGTTGTAGGTCCGAACGGGGGCGTTTACTGTAATGATGACAGTGAGCAAGGGGTTAATCAGAATCCGGCTGTCACGGTCACAAAGCCGGAAACGGGACGCTATGCGGTTTTCGTCGGTCGCATCGAACAGGACACGCCGGTAACAGGCACGCTGACTATTAGCACAGACCCGAATGCCGCGCCCGCCGCCCTGCCGCCATCCAATTAAAGTCCAGCCCCAGGAGTCCAACCTATGAAACGAATTCTCACTGTTGCGTGTCTTGTTTTTGGGTTACTTGCCGCGCTGTCATTCTCGCTCAGCAGCGTCAACGCGCAAAGCGGCAATCCGTGGAACCTCTTTTTTTACAACAATACCGAATGGACGGGCAGCCCGATGTTTTCGAACACGGCTTCGGCGCTCAATTTCAATTGGAACGGCGGCTCGCCCGCGCCAAACGTTCCGGGGACAAATTGGAGTCTTACGGCAACGACCCAGGGGTTCTTTAATGGGGCAACTTATCAATTCCAGGCGATTGCGGACGATGAAGTGCTGGTGATGATTGACAATCAGATTGTGATTGATACGCGCGGACGGAATCAGGTGGGCAAGTGGCAGATCGTCCAGTATCCGCTCGCGGCGGGAAATCACAATGTGGAGGTTTTTTATCGGCAGTTTGGCGGAGGGTCGTATCTTCAAGTTTCGTGGATTATCTCTAAACCGGGACCTGCGCCTCAGCCGACGGCTCAGCCCACGTCGCAACCTCTGCCCTATCCGCTGGCTCCGGCATCGGCGACGAGCGTGACTACGCAGTTTGGCGACTATACGCCATGCATTCAAAAGAACATTCACCAATCCAATTGTTTTGTGCAGGATGGACAGTGGAACAGTCCGAACATTGGCTCGATTCAAATGGAGCCGCAGATCACAATCTGGGGCAATTGTTCGCCCGCCGACAAGGATACAAGATGGACTGTGAATGCCAACACGAATCCTGTGGAAACCAGAAGCTTTCGCTGTTCGAAAACGCTGGCGGGATGGTTTCCTTCCTAAAAGCTGAACCGGGCGATTGACTATGGCGTGCCGGTGAAACTGTCCTCGGGTCGCACATCCATCTCCAATTTCACGTCGCCTTCCGAGTCCTTGATTTCGATCCTGGCGCGTTCGCCGTCAATTATCACAACGCCGTATCCCGCACAGGGGATTTTCTTGTCTTTGCGCGCGGCGCTGCCATAGACCCCGTTCGACCAGTCGCCCAATTTGTGCTCGGGAACGGTCATGCAAAGAGGGAGATTCGCGCTGGGCACGACGACCGAAGGGACTCTGGCGTTGTGCCCATTATCCAGTGCGCCTCCGTGCAAATCACCCGCGATAAAAATCACGCCTCCAATTCCATTGTCACGGATAAAATTCAATATCGTATCGCGCTCGTGGCTGAATCGCGCCCATGAATCGCTTTTGAGCAGACTGTTGTTCATGGCGGACGGCGTCATGACCAACTTCCACACGGCGTTCGAGTTTTTCAGCCCATCCAACAGCCATTGGAGCTGCCCGTCCGGATGGTGTTCCCCGTTCAACATGGATTTTTCCGGCGTGTCCTCCATCTGATTCGAGTCGCGCTGGGAACGTCCGTCCAAGACAAACAACTCGACATCTTTGCCGTAACGGAAGGATTGGTAAATGCCATACTTGCCGGTGGGATAGGCGGGAAAGTATTCTTCAAACACCCGGCGCGCCGTTTCGCGCCAGACTGCGTGGCGGTCCGAGTTGTCTCCGCCGTAATCATGGTCATCCCATTGATGGGCAAGGGGGAATTGATGCAGGATGAACCGCGCAAAATCATAGACGCGGGATTCGGCGTCGTCCCGATAAAGGTCCTGGAACATGAGACGCTTGTCCGGCAGCAGTTTGGGGTCGCGGTGGTCAAAGTCGCCGCCGATAAAAACGAGGTCGGGGTCTTCCGCCTGAGCAGATTCAAACGCGCTCTTGGTAGTGTCCCCTTTTTCACGCAGAGGCGCGGTGTGATACCCAAAGTCAGTAAGCACAACCATCTTGAACGGCGCGCTCTCGGACTCGGGTGGAAATGTTTTGAAGTGTGCTTTTTGGTCCTGCCGGGAGCCATTCACCAATACGGTCACATCATACAAAGTGGAGGGCTGCAAATTCTCGAGCGGAATCCGAAGCGTCAAATCGGATTCAGAGCCGGATTCCATTTCGTTTGATGTGAGCGCAGCGGTTGCCTGATCGCGCGGGGCATATTGAATTTTGACGCGCGCAGGTTCATTGGTGCGGACCCAGATTTGCGCTGAATTTGCCGTTACAGCGCCCGTCAGCGGTCCGTGAGTCATGATAGCGGTGGGAGATAGAGTTGGTGAGGGGGTGGGCACCGTTTGTGCCGCACACGCAGCAGCCAGCCCGACAAACCCTGACAATACAATTGCCAGCAAGATACGATAACGCATAGGGTTGAAAAAAAAGATGCGGCAAAGCAGAGCGGTCCGCAACTGTGGATATTGTAACATTGCGTCATGGGTGGAGCAAACATATAATTGCCCCTGTGCAACCCCGAGATTTCAGCAAGCGCACCAGATTTCCCGGCATTTCGGGCAACAACTTTGATCTGGTCTTTAAACCGATTGATGCAGTCGGGCGACTCGATGTGCCCTGGTTTGCCCTGCTTCTCTTTGTCATTGCATTCTTTGCCGCCCGCTTTGACTGGGTGACTGCGCTGATACTTTATTCATTTTACGTTGGCGACTGGCTCTTGCTTGCGCTGCTGCCGCGCACAGGCAAATCTTTTGGTCCTGCTCAGCCCCCGGTCTTTATGCTCGCGCTGTTTCGCGTTCCCTTTGTGTTTCTGCCTGCTCCGTGGTGGATTCTGGTCGAGCTCCTCGGCACCGCGCTCGTGATTTATGGGTTTTGGATCGAACCTCATCGGCTCACTCTGACAACGCAACGCCTCACCTCGCCAAAATTGGGATTCAAAACGCCGTTGCGTCTGGTCCATCTTGCAGATATTCACGTGGAACGACTGACCGAACGCGA
Source organism: Anaerolineae bacterium (assembly GCA_020851635.1). Lineage (GTDB taxonomy): Bacteria > Chloroflexota > Anaerolineae > UBA4142 > SHND01 > SHND01. Next base: position 13,893 of record JADZCJ010000091.1, on the reverse strand, counting down.
GCGGCGGATGCTGCGCATGGTAAAGACGCTCGCGCCGGATGTTATCTTGTTTTCCGGTGATTTCCTGAATCTTTCCTACACAGATGACCCGGTGGCACAGGCAGATGCGCGCAGAATTTTGACTGAACTGGACGCGCCGTTGGGCGTCTATGCCGTCAGCGGCAGTCCCGCCGTGGACCCGCCCCAGGTGGTCGCACACTTGCTGGATGGCACCGGGATTCGATGGCTCAGGGACGAACGCACAGCGATCGAATACGAAGGCAAGCGAATCGAGATTCTGGGGCTGGATTGTACGCACAGACCCTTTGTTGATGGTCCTAACCTTTTGCAAACGCTGAATGGCAAGAACGCGAGCGAGTCGGCCGCGAGCCGCTCTCAGGATCGGAATGATTCAACGGGCGCGGACGGAGACAATACATTTCGCATCCTCGTCTATCACACGCCCGATCTCGCGCCCGAAGCGGCGCAGGCGGGGATTGATCTGCAATTGTCGGGTCATACGCATGGGGGACAGGTGCGTATCCCTTTTCTTGGCGCAGTTTATACCGCGTCTTTATACGGCAAAGCGTTCGAGTCGGGGCGGCGTCGGGTGGGAAACATGACGCTTTATGTGTCACGGGGTATCGGCTTGGAAGGCGGCGGCGCGCCGAGATTGCGTTTCAATTGCGCGCCGGAAGTGATCTTGTGGGAGCTTGCGTAAGCTTTCGTGGTATAATGCATCCCATGAACGGGGCTGCACGGCTTCGACGGGGAGGGACGATTTCAAGTGGCAAGCGGTGGAGTCTGACCACCATAAAACGGACACAAGTGTACGTGCGAACAACCGCACCAACCTCGCGGCGCTGCCGCTCGCTGCCTAATCGGTAGCTGGGGCTCACCTAGAGGTCCGCAGTTAAATCTGCGGCGTCCACATACGGGTTCCCCCGAAACGTGTGTGTTGGGCGTCACCAAGTCGGGGTACCTCGGTCGCAATGCCGATAGCGGCTGACGAAAACCATCGGCTCGGCGCAAGCAATTCTGACAGTCGAGTCCGTTTGCGCAAGTAAGGTGCGCTTCCGGTGCAAACCGGTTGCCCACCCCCAAAGACTATCTAAGCTTGTAGTCACTTGTCATTCAACTTTTCGGACAGGAGTTCAATTCTCCTCAGCTCCACACGAAAATCAGGCGCACAATAATTTGTGCGCCTGATTTTTTGATTCTCCCTCCCTGCGGGTCATGTAGAGTCAAAAGCATCGCCTTGTGTAACTCTAAATTCCCTTCTTGTCCCTCTTGACGCTCGCGCATATAATGACGCGGATACGAAAAGAAATCATCAGGAGCGATTGGAATGACCGAAGCGATTCGTTTTGGCGTAATTGGCGGCAGCGGCGTTTACAGCATTGATGCCCTGCGCGATGTGCAAGAGACCGTTATTGACACCCCATTCGGCAAGCCGAGCGATGCGTTTATCACCGGGACGCTCGAGGGCGTGCGTGTGGCATTTTTGCCCCGACACGGGCGCGGACATCGGATCACGCCGACCGAACTCAATTCCCGCGCCAATATCTATGGGTTCAAGTCGCTGGGGGTCCAATACCTTGTTTCGGTCACTGCTGTTGGTTCGCTGCGCGAGGACTATGCGCCGCTCGACATTGTCATTCCGGACCAGCTCTTTGATCGCACTCGCAACCGCGAACGTGACTATACGTTTTTTGGAGAAGGACTCGTCGCCCATGTCGGCTTTGCCGATCCGTTTTGTAACGACATGAACGCGATCCTGTTTCAGGCAGCGCAGAAATCCGGCGCGCGAGTTCACAAGGGCGGAACACTGGTTGTCATCGAAGGACCCATGTTCTCAACCCGCGCCGAATCAAGCATCAATCGCCGGTTGGGCTGCGACCTGGTTGGAATGACGGCAATTCCCGAAGCCAAGTTGGCGCGTGAAGCTGAAATGGGCTATTCCGCAATTGCGATGGTCACTGACTATGATGTATGGCACGAGTCCCACGACGTCGTCACGGCGGAAATGGTTGTTCAGAACCTGCTTCAGAACGCAGAGACCGGCAAAAGCATTCTGACCACTGCCCTGCCGATCGCGGCGGCACACTTGCATGATTGTGTCTGTCTGCACGCGTTACAAAATGCAATCGTGACTTCTCCTGAGCGGGTCCCCGAGCACACACGTAAGAAACTCGAGTTGCTCGTGGGCAAGTATCTTTGATTTGGCAAGGGTGGTAATGGATTTCCCCTGCCAAAATACCGTGCATGCGCCGGAAATCAAGATTCGCATAGTCTCTTTTTCTTTTAATTGCGAATATAAACCCGATCCCTATGGATAGTTCTTTCGCTACACGAAACACGCGCGGCACCGTGCTTGTTATTGACGATACCCCATTAAATCAAGACATTCTCACCGACATCCTCGGACGCGAGGGCTATACCCTGCGCTTTGCGCACGATGGAGAATCGGGGCTGGTTCAGGCGCGGCACCTCAAACCCGACCTCGTCCTCCTCGATCTCGTCCTCCCCGGCATTATGGGAACGGATGTTCTTGCAGTGCTCAAACAAGAACTGCCCGAGACGATGGTCATTCTCACCACCGCCTACGGGTCCGAAGAGACAGCCATCAAAGCTCTTCGCGCGGGCGTAAACGATTATATTATCAACAAACGACCGTTCGACGCCGATGAGGTTCGTGAAGTGGTCAAGCGCGCCGTGACCGAGGCAATTTTGCGCCGAGAGAATCTGCGACTCCAGCAAGAGGTTGACCTGGCAAACGAGCAACTGGCGCAAAAATACACAGAACTTGAAGCCGCATACGAACGTCTCAAGGAATTGGACAAAGCCAAAGCGTCCTTTTTTTCCATGGTCTCGCATGACCTGCGCCACCCAATCGCCGTCGCCAAGGGCTATCTCGAACTGATCCGCACAGGCGATCAAGACCTAAGCCCCGAAGTGCGCGGTGGGGTCGAAATTGCCGAACAAGAGATGCGCTATCTCAATGAACTGGTTGATGATGTTCTCGATCTCTCGCGGATGGATGCCGGGTATTATCACATTGACCGACAGCCGCTCCAGGTGGCGATGATGTTGCAGCAAGCGCACCTAGCGTTTCGCGCACAGGCGGCGCAACGCAACATCGCGCTCGAAATCAAGCCGTGCGATGATCTGCCTCTGGTCTCTGCCGATTCCCTGCGAATGAACCAGGTCCTTTCGAACCTCATCGAGAATGCGCTCAAGTTCACCCCCGAAGGGGGTCGCATCACGCTGAGCGCCAACCCGCTGGACGACGAGATTGCCATCAGTGTCCGCGATACAGGCGTGGGTATCGAGCCGGGCGAGCACGAAAAGATCTTTGACCGCTTTTATCGCATCCGGCGCGGCGAACAGATCGAGGACAAGGGGTCGGGGCTGGGTCTCGCCATCTGCCGCGAAATAGTGCGCCTGCACGCGGGGCGCATTTGGGCTGAAAGCGAGCTGGGCAAGGGGGCAACTTTTTACCTGACTCTCTTGCCGGCAGACAATGAATAAGCAACAACCAACAAGCGCCGCATTCCTTGTAGGGAATGCGGCGCTTGCTTGCGCGAGCAAGAACCAACCGGTTCGCTCTTGACGTTCGACATTTTTTCACTTGCGATACAGCGCAAGCGTTGACGCCGTCACACGATCCAAATTCCTTTGCAACACCTCTACGCCGATGCCCGCGCCGGTCGGGACACGCATCTGCCCATCTTGGTCAACCTCAAACTCGGGTGCGACAATGTCCTCGTGATAGTAGCGGCGGCTTGCCGAAAGGTCGCCGGGCAACTTGAAATTTGGCAGGGAAGCGATCGCCACATTCCCCGCGCGCCCAATCCCGCTCTCCAACATACCGCCGCACCAAACCGGAGCATTATGGCGCGCGGCAAGGTCATGCAGTTTGAGCGCCTCGGTAAAACCGCCGACGCGTCCCGGCTTGATATTGATGATGCGGCACGCGCCCAACTCCAGAGCCGCTTCCGCATCATCGGCAGAATGAATGCTCTCGTCAAGACAGATTGCAGTTTTCAATTCACGCTGGAGCTTGATGTGCTGAAAAATGTCGTCGTTTGACAACGGCTGCTCGATGAGCAGCAGATTCTCATCATCCATCGCCCGAAAGATATCTATGCCTGCAAGTGAATACGCCGAATTGGCATCTACCTGCAGCCGCACCTCCGGAAATTCAGCGCGCAGCGCCCGCACGAGCGCCACGTCTTGACCCGGTTTGATTTTGATTTTGATTCGCGTATAGCCATCTGCAAGATAGCCCCTCACCTGCTCTACCAGTTTGGCAGGAGTTGCCTGCAGCCCCACGCTCACACCGACGGCGATTGTTTCGGGTGAGACATAACCGGGCACGGTCTGTTGCGCCGCGCTAAACATTTGCGCGAGCGACTTGTTTTGCGCCTTGCCAAACCAGTCCCACAGCGCGGCTTCCAAGCCCGCTTTTGCCATGTTGTGCCCGCGCACACGGGCGGCGAGCTTGGGAAATTCCTGCGGCGACTCGATTTCGCCCTTGAATATGAGCGGCACGATAAAGTCCCGCAGCACATGCCAAGCCGTCTGATTGGTCTCGTAACTGTACCACGGACCCTCCGACGCCACACACTCGCCCCAGCCGGTGATGCCATCGCCGTCAATCCGCAAGATAATATGCTCTTCAACCGTTTCGACGCCAAATGAAGTTTCAAACGGCGCGATCAAAGGCATCTGAACCAAACGCAATTCGATCCGCTCAGGCAACATTCTTCGATCTCCTCTTTGCTCAATGGGACGGGTTTGGCACAAACCCCGACCCGCGCAGCGCGTCCAACGCCGCTTTTTGCACAGCCAACGACGCATCAGCTGCTGCATGTCTCAGCAGCGCGCGGCTCTCGCGCGTGCCCAAGAATCCCAGGACCAGCACCGCGTTGAGCCGCACCGTTTCATCCGTATCGCTGATCAATTGTCGTAGAAAGGGATACGAGGCCTCGGCATCCATCTCGAGCGCCTGCATCGCGGTCTGACGACGAGCCGTCAACTGCTTGTCGGACATGGCAGTCCGGAGAAAGCTCCGCGCCTGCATAGAGTTGATCCGCAAGAGCGCCCGCGCCGCTTCCAATCGTCCCTGTCTGTCCGAGTCCGCAAAAAAGGCGCCGAGGATCTTGACTGCTTCCGGCGACCCAATGGCTTCCAGTTGAGCAATGGCGGTCAAGCGCCCGACTTGATCGGCGCCATACAATCGAGTTTGCAATTTGTCGGGCGTCAAGATCGGGCTTGGCGTTGTCAGGACCCGGGTGTTTTTGAGAGCCGTGCCTGCGGTCGGTCCGGGAGTTGGCTGTGGAGGACTCGAGTTCTGTGCCGGAGCGCAGGCAAATGCGAGGGCGAGCAAAAGAGTTATCGAGACAAATGTTACGACAAAATTCACGGCTTGTTGACCTAACGCGGGATTCGCCTAAAATGAGATTTGTTGATGTCCCCGTAGCTCAAAGGATAGAGCAACGGACTTCTAATCCGCAGGTTGAGAGTTCGAGTCTCTCCGGGGGCGCTTTTTGCCAACTTGCTTCACGCGCGCCGCATTATAGAGTGAATCTCCGCGCGGCGCAATTTGTTTTCTTGATGACAGATTCTGCCAATTACATCACGCTTGGCGAACCCCTCACCATCGCGCAGGTCGTCCGCGTGGCGCGCGAAAACGCGCCGGTCCGGCTCGCCGATTCCGCGCGTTCGAAAATTGCTGCAAGTCGAATGTGGGTCGAACAGATTGTCGCGCGCGGTGAGCCGATGACGTATGGCATCAACACCGGGTTCGGAGTGTTTGCCAATGTGCATGTCTCTGCAGAGCAGGCGCGTGCGCTGATGCGCAAGCTCATCCTCAGCCACGCGGTCGGGGTAGGCGACGCGATGCCGGAGGAGGTTGTGCGCGCCGCAATTCTGATTCGCGCAAACGCGCTCGCTCAGGGTTTCTCGGGTGTGCGCGCCCAGGTCGTCGAAACGCTGGTCGAGATGTTGAATCGCGGGGTGCATCCAATTATCCCGTCAAAGGGTTCTGTCGGCGCGAGCGGCGATCTTGCCCCATTGTCCCACATCGCGCTGACGCTTTCGACCGATGGGGAGGACCGTGACCAGGATAGCGGGCGCGCGATATTTCGCGGCGAGCATTTGACCGGCAAGGCAGCCATGGAACGCGCCGGAATTCCTCGCGTGATGCTGGAAGCCAAAGAAGGGCTTGCGCTCAATAATGGCACCGCGTTCTCTGCGGCGCTGGTCTGTCTCGCCGCGCACGATGCAGAGAATTTGATTGAACATGGCGCGCTGGCTGTCTCGATGACGCTGGAAGCGGTTCGGGGCGCATCCCACGCTTTTGACGAGCGGATACAGAATGCTTCACATCATCAGGGGCAGCGTCAAGTCGCCGCGCGCATTCGTGAATTGACGCGGGCAAGCCAATTGGTTGATCGGGCGGGCCGCGTGCAGGATGCCTACTCTATTCGCTGCGCGCCGCAGGTGATTGGCGCGGCAAAAGACGCGCTGGCATACGCCACCGCGCGTCTCGAAGAAGAAATCAATGCCGCGACGGACAACCCGTTGATTTTTGCAAAAGATGATCAAGGCGCGGCGCTCTCGGGCGGAAATTTTCACGGCGAGGCAGTGGCAATGGCGAGCGCGCTTTTGGCTATTGCCGTTGCCGAGGTCGGCTCGATCAGTGAGCGGCGCACTTTTCGACTGCTTGACGGCAAGTTGAACGATGGGCTGCCCATGATGCTGGTCGAACGCGGCGGGCTGAACAGCGGGTTGATGATGGCGCAGGTGACAGCCGCTGCGCTCGTCTCGGACAACAAGACACTCGCCCACCCCGACGTGCTCGACTCGATTCCCACGAGCGCGAACCAGGAAGACCACGTCCCGATGGCAGCAAACGCGGCGCGCCATCTGCGTGAAATCGTATGGAACACAACCCAGATTCTTGCGATAGAATTGATTGCGGCAGCGCAGGCAATTGATTTGCGCCTGCGGAACGAGGGGCACGGCACCGAAATGTTGGGGGTCGGAACGCGCGCTGCCTTTGAACGCTTGCGCCGGGATGTTGCCTACCTGGATACAGACAGAGTCATGGACCGCGATATCACGAGCGCCGCGACACTGGTTTACAATCGGGCGCTTTTTGATGCAGTTGATAGTCGAGTGGAACTCTTGCGCGCCGCGTAAAATGTGATACCAATAATGCTTTCGCTACGCGAAAGAGGATATGCATGGCAACCATTGTAGAACCACGCCTGCCGCGCGGAATGCGCGACACCTTACCGGGCAAGATGATACAGCGCCGCTATGTGATCGGCGTGATCGAACGCGTCTTTGAACGTTTCGGTTTCGAGCCGCTGCAGACGCCCGTGCTCGAGCTTGAGCAAACTTTGACGGGCAAATATGGTCCCGACGCTGAAAAGCTGATCTATAACGCGCGGCACCGCCAGGGCAAAGAAGACCTTGCGCTGCGCTATGATCTTTCCGTGCCGCTCTCGCGCGTCGTCGCCATGAACCCCGAATTGCTCAAACCGTTCAAACGTTACCAGATCGCCCCGGTCTGGCGCGCCGAACGACCGCAAAAGGGCCGCTATCGCGAGTTTTATCAATGCGATGCCGACATTGTCGGCACATCGTCCATGCTTGCTGACGCAGAAATCATTGCAATGATTTTTGCGATTCTGAACGAGCTCGGCTTTAGGCAGTTTGTGACGAAACTGAACAACCGCAAGGTGCTGACCGCGCTCGGCGAATATTCCGGCGTCAGCCCTGTCCTACTCGGCGGGCTATATCGCGCGCTGGATAAATTGGACAAGATCGGCCGCGAGGGTGTGCGCGACGAGATGCTGCAAAACCAAATTCCTGCCGAGACGGTTGAAAAAATCCTTGACCTGATTGCGCTGCCGGTTGACAATCCGGACGCGTGGGCGGAGCGTCTGCAAGACTATCCGCGCGGGGTCGAAGGCATCAATGAACTAAAAGCGCTCGTCCAATTTGCGCGCGGCATGGGGGTCAGCACAGAACGCTTGCAAATTGATTTGACGATGGTGCGCGGGCTGGAATACTATACCGGTCCAATTTTTGAGACGGTCGTCACCGAGCCGAAAATCGGCTCGCTCACCGGTGGGGGCCGCTATGACGGTCTGATCGGACTGTTTAGCAAAAACTCGCTGCCTGCGACAGGCACCAGTCTCGGGATCGAGCGCATCATAGATGTGATGGACGAGCTGAAAATGTATCCGTCCGATTTGGGCACGACGGTGGTGCAGGTGTTTGTCACCGTCTTTGACGGCGAACGGCGCGCCGCGTCGCTCGCCGTTGCGATGGACTTGCGCGCCGCCGGGATTGACACGCAAGTTTGGTTTGACCTTGATGGTTTGGGCAAGCAGCTCAAATACGCGGCCGCCCGCGGCATCCCGTATGTCATTATCATCGGTCCTGATGAAGCGGCAGCGAACATCGTCACTCTGCGAAATCTCGCCACGGGGGAACAGCAACAGATCGCGCGCACAGAAATCGTCAAGATAATGCGCGAAAAGCTGGCGCAGGCATAGAACAAACGATTCCTTTTTGTTCTCTCGGGCAGTTATGCTATACTTGCTGAAATGGTGGGATTAGCTCAATGGTAGAGCACCGCACTGTGGATGCGGTGGTTGTGGGTTCAAGACCCATATCCCACCCCTGAAAATTGGCGAGCTGCAAGAGTGTGGCTCGCCAATTTTACTGACAACTTGCGAACAAATGGTCTAATCTTTTCAGGAGATTCTGAATTGGGCAATCTGATCAACCCCGACAATGCCGGAAAACGCCGCGACCGTTTTGCCAAAGCCACCGTGCTCGCCATGCGCGAACTGGTGAGCAAGAAAAAAGTGGACGACGAGGTGCGCGACCTGACTGCATTCATCGTCCTCACGCTCGAACAAATTGACGAAACGATTGACGAAACATGCAAGGCATGGGAAAAGCGTGACTATTGGATCAAAGCTGATCGCTTTCGCAATGAATGGCTGTGGACCCAAACGGCCGCCGCCAAATTGGAGCAGGCGGTCGTAGACAACAAATGGAATCTCGTCCCTGCTGTAGTCAAGGATATGGCAAAACATCTGCAAAATGTGACCGTTCCTAAACGAGATTGGGGCACACCCTGGACCGGCGCATACGCGGTTTTGATGGAAAAGCGCGACAAAGAAGCGGCGCGTCGTTGAAATTGACCACGACGGGAATTTACATTATCATTTGTCGGAATGCCCGCGTAGCTCAATCGGATAGAGCGTTTGTCTTCGAAACAAAAGGTTGGCGGTTCAAGCCCGTCCGCGGGCACACTTGGTGGACCTCGTTCGCGAGGTCTTTTTTTTGACTCGTGTCGAGTTGACTCATGTCGGGCATCGAACGTATTGAACGCGTCGAGGGTGAAATCCTTCCGTCGCGTTCGTTCACTCTTTCAACTGCGGCGCGCCAAGCGTTTATCGTCATCCTGACGCTGGCGATTGTTTTGCTTTTGTGGGAAATCGCCGCACGCGCGATGGCGGTGCCGTCGTTCTTTTTGCCAAAACCGTCCGAGATTGGGCAGCGGTTCATCCGCGCGTGGCTTGACGGTTCGTTGGCGCGGCATGTCGCGATTACATGGAGTGAGGCGCTGGCTGCATTCACGATTGAATTTATTTTTTCCTCGGTGCTCGGTTACACGCTCGCCAAGTCTCCGCGCCTGGAAGAAGCCGTCTCGCCTTTTATCATCGCATCGCAGTCCCTGCCCATTTTTGCAATCGCGCCATTTGTCCTGATCCTTCTCGGCAATGGTTTTTGGTCAAACGCCATCATGGGCGCGTTGGTCGCGTTCTTTCCCATGCTCATCAACATGATTGCCGCTCTGCGCAACATCAATCCCGAACAGCGGGACGTGATGCGTTCGTTTGCCGCCAGCTCGGAGCAGGTATTCAAGATGCTCGAACTGCCCGCCTCGCTGCCCTATATCTTTGCCAGTGTGCGTGTGGGGATTACGCTTGCGGTCATCGGGGTGCTCGTGGTCGAACTGTATTGGGCGGACCGCGGTATCGGGTTTTTGCTCAATGTTGCGCGCGGGCTTTTTGACACGCCCCTCCTTTTCGCCGGCATCCTTGCCCTGATTCTGATGAACCTCACGATGTATATCCTGGTCACCATCCTCGAGCGCATCGCCATGCCCTGGCGCAACAGCGCGCGCTGAAATTTCCGATTTGACGCCAAGACGCATTGCCGTAAAATTGTGATGGTCTACGGTGTTTGTGGACAACCGCGAACAACGTGGACTATCACAACAAAATAGGACCTCGGGGCAGGGTGAAATTCCCGATCGGTGGTAAAGCCCACGAGTTGAGATCGCGAGACGATTTCAACAGGATTTGGTGAAATTCCAGAGCCGACGGTATAGTCCGGATGAAAGAGGTCGTGCAGCGCACCGGCGCGTTCTATTTGGGCACGCCCTGTGGTTGTTTTGCGCTGCCTGTGCGTTCGCTCGCAACAATGTCCCCGAACGATTTTCATGTTCGGGTATTTTTTTGCGCGGCGTGTCACAGCGTACTCTGCCTGATGTTTTCAATGCCCCGAGAATTGTCGGGGCATTTTCTTTTTTTTTCGCAGGGCATCCGGGCATACCTTCAAATTCGTTCCGCAGCTTGCAGTACGCGCAAGCACGACTCGTATAGAGGAGAAACATGAAACGCATAACAATCAAAGGTCTATTGGTCCTGATTCTATTTGCCGCAACTGCCGCATGCGCACCCATCCCCTCCCCCTCTCCCACAACGGCGCCGCCGGACGAGGTGACGGTCGTCATGTCGTATATTCCTGACATCCAGTTCGCCCCGTTCTTTATCGCGGAACAAAAGGGATATTTTGCAGAGGAAGGTATCAAGGTCAACTATAACTGGGGGTTTGAATTTGATGGCATCAAACTCGTCGGCGCGAACCAGGCAGATTTTGCCATTGTCGGCGGCGACCAGATTTTGCAGGCGCGCGCGCAGGATATTCCGATCGTCTATGTCGGGAACTGGTATAACGCATTCCCTATTTCCGTCGTCTCGTTTGCCGACAAAAACATCAAGACTCCACAAGACCTGATCGGCAAAAAAGTCGGCTTGCCGGGGTTGTTCGGGGCATCGTATACCGCATGGCGTGCGCTGCTCTATACGCAAAAGATCAATGAAGCCGACATTACGGTGGAGAATATCGGCTTTACACAGATACAGGCGCTCGACCGGGGCGTGGTAGACGCGGCAGTGGTATACGCCAACAACGAACCTGTGCAGCTCAGATTACAAGGCAAAGAGATCAACGAGATCAAGACGTGGGAATATGCCCAACTCGTCGGCAATGGGGTTGCAACGAACGCCGAAACTATCAAAAAGCGTCCCGAACTGGTCCGCGGGTTCGTGCGCGCACTCTTGCGCGGCGTGCAGGACACAATTGACAATCCATCCCAGGCGCTTGAGATCACCGTCAAACAATACCCCGAATTTGGCGGCGAACGCACAGCTTTGAGCAAGGCAGTGCTTGATGCCTCGATCGCCCTATGGAAGAATGACAAACCCGGCGAGACTCGCCTCGCCGACTGGCAAGCGATGGAACAATTTATGCGCGAGGCGGGTTTCATCCCCGCCGAGCTGGATGTCACACAGGCGTTTACGAACGAATTCATCCAATAACCCCCGAGAGTTCGCGCATGTGCTAAAATAATCTCGGGAGGCATACAAAATGGAAAAGCATATTCAGATTGTCATCGCAAAATACCCGAATGCAGACCTGGCAAAGGCGGCGCTCAAAAAACTGCAAGCAGCGAAAATGAATCAAGGCGTGGCGGTTGATGACGCGGCGGTGGTGCGGCGCGCCGAAAACGGCAAGCTTGATATTCAAGAGACCGAAGACGTGACCGGCGGGCGCGGCGCAGCGGCCGGGGGCATCCTCGGCGGCATTCTGGGCATCATCGCAGGTCCGGCGGGCATTGTTGCCGGCGCGGCGGTGGGGGCAGCGGTGGGCGGAGCCGCCGCGCACGCGATTGACACCGGCATTCCGCAAAAGCGGCTCGAAGCGATCGGCGCGGCGCTGGAACCCAACCAGGCAGCTCTCGTGATTCTAACAGAAGCGGGTTTTGTGGACTTTGTCAGCTCAGTCATCGGAGAGGCAAGTCTGGGGATTCAAAACGAATCAATGGATGCCGAGGCAGCCGCGCAAATGGCGCACGACCACGATGTGGCAGTCAAGACGCTCGCGCTCGGCGAAGCACTGGCAGACGGCGGCGTAGCTTCTCCGGCGCCGGACAAAGAGGATGACAAGTAGTTTGCCCGATACGAATTTTCGATTTTGTATCAATTTTTTAACAAATCGAACCTTTTCAGGAGGAAAACCGTTATATAATAGGTACACGAATTCTCTTTTCGGCGCGCGCGCATGACCGGCAAAATCAGTTCCTCTCCTGCTGTGGTCAAGACAGCGAACACCACGCCCTCGCGGCTTGGTTATGTTGCTGCGCTTGACGGTTTGCGCGCGCTGGCAGTTCTCGCGGTCCTCTTTTATCACGCCGATGTCTATTGGCTTGCCGGCGGGTTCCTCGGGGTCGAGGTCTTTTTTGTCGTCAGTGGATACCTGATCACGTCCCTCTTGCTGGCAGAATATCGCGCCGACAATTCCATCAACCTGTTTTGCTTCTGGCAGCGCCGCGCGCGGCGGCTTTTGCCCGCCCTATTCGCCTTGCTGGCTGCGGTCATGGTCTATGCGGTCCTCTTCTTGCCTGAAGAAGTGGTTTCGCTGCGCGCCGACGTGCTGGCTGCCTTTGCATATGTCACCAACTGGTATCTAATCGCGGGACAACAGAGTTATTTTGAAGCAATGGGACGTCCTTCGCTTTTGCGCCATCTGTGGTCGCTGGCAGTCGAAGAACAGTTTTATCTGCTCTGGCCCCTCGTCTTTGCTTTTCTGCTGACGCGTCTCAAATCGCGATCAGCCATGCTCCTGTTGATGTTTGGAGCTACCGTCTCGGCGCTTTGGATGGGCACTCTATTTCAACCTGATACGGACCCCTCACGAATTTATTACGGCACCGACACACGCGCCGCGGGACTCTTGATTGGGGCGGCATTGGCATTTGTCGTCAAAGGACACCGCGAGGGTCGCTTTTCTGTTGCGCGCCGGTGGCTCCTCGACTTGGTCGGGATCGCCGCATTGGGAGCTCTTGCTGCAGCTGCGCTGTTTCTTGGCGAGTTTGACCCATTTCTCTATCAAGGCGGAATGTTGTTGGTGTCGGCAGGGACAGCGCTGGTCATTGCCGCCGCCGTTGCGCCAAAATCTCCGCTTCTTGGACCGGTGTTGGGATTCGGATTACTACGCTGGATTGGACTGCGCTCGTATAGTCTCTACCTCTGGCACTGGCCCGTGTTTATGGTCACGCGCCCACAACTCGATACAACACTCGAAGGCGCCCCACTGCTCGCGCTTAGATTCGCCCTCACTTTTGCGCTGGCAGAGTTTTCGTATCGCATCGTTGAAACGCCAATCCGTCGCGGCGCACTGGGCAAGACGTGGAATTCGTGGACCAACACGCATGGCGCGCGTCGGTGGGTTTCGGGCGCGGCGGGCATGATATTGTTTGCCGCGCTTACATTTGGCGCGGTCATTTTGGGCGGCGCCATAGCTCAAGCCCAACCGCCTCAAGAACCAGAACTGGTCTTGATGACGCCGGAAGAAGAAAGCGTTTCCGCCTCGCAAGAATTCACCGTCGTGCCGCTCCCGCTTGACAGCGAATCCGTTGCAAGCGCCGAGCTGTCAACCGAAGGAATACCAAGCGACGGTGCCACATCGCAGGACCTTTTGGCGGTGTCGTTTGTCATTCCAGACCAGGCAGACCCACCGGCGATGAATTTC
>JADZCJ010000090.1 GCA_020851635.1 Anaerolineae bacterium | reverse complement strand
ACAAGCAAGACCCGGAAACGACGGCGAAACGACTTGCAAAGCGTATTGCAAAGCTGGGTTACCAAGTCACTCTACAACCTCAGTCCACTCCAATCCCCGCATAGCCGGGGTTATTTTCGAATCAGGGGGTCATAAACAATACGATTCGCACAATCCCTGTAGACCTGCGGGGTTTTTTGCGAACTTGTTCGCCGAAACCTTCGCAGGTCTGTCCCCTAAACCCACGTAAAATTCGCTCTGGGAACGCGAATTCGCGCGAATCATAACGAATCTGCGCGAGTCCTCTGTATTGCAAGTTCGCGCAGATTCGCGTTTTCTGTCCGAATGTTCGATGCTACGCGAGTCCGCAATACGTAAATCTATGGACGCCAGACAACATCAAGCTTTGCGTTGATTCGCGATTTCCATCCCCCGGGTCGAGAGTTGTCCAACACTCTGACCCGCGCCCCAATCCCCCGAAAACATTTGCATTCCGCGCGCACTTGTGGCACTATCGCTGACAGTGTCCGAAAACCAAGTGCCCATCATGGATTACGAAGGTTCGCGCTGGCGCGAGGAATTTTGGCGCGGGCGCGAATACGAAGACCGGGTCGAGCGCATCGCCATCACGCATCTCTTGCCGCCAACCGGCAAACGCCTCGTCGAAATCGGCGCGGGGTTTGGGCGTCTCGCCGATTTGTATCGCGGATACGAGCGGGTGATCCTCCTCGATTACGCGCGGTCAATGCTCAAGGATGCGCGCGACCGCCTGGGGGACGACCCGCGTTTTACATTCGTCGCCGCCGATTTGTACAATCTCCCCTTTGCCACCAACGCGCTCGACACTGCGCTCACGATCCGCGTCCTGCATCACGTCGCCAACATTCCCGCGGCGTTCGCCGAAATTGCGCGCACCGTGCGTCCGGGCGGCGTCTATCTGACCGACTTTGCCAACAAGCGCCACCTCAAAGCGCTCGTCAAATATCATCTCGGTCGCGCCGGCGGCATGAACCCATATTCCACCGAGCCATACGAGTTTGTCCAACTCAATTTTGATTATCACCCAAGTTACATAAGTTCACATCTCGATAACGTGAGCTTGCAAATCCGCGCCCAGCGCGCCGTCTCGACCTTTCGCATCGGCGGACTCAAACGCGTTGTCCCCACCTCGCTTCTCGTCTCGATGGACAGTTCGCTCCAACAGGTGTCCGCCCCGCTCAAAATCGCGCCCAGCATCTTTTACCGCACCGAGTCGGTCAAACCGGGCGAACCGCATCTGAACGAGTCCCTGTGGCGCTGTGTCAAATGTCACGCCGAGCAGATTTCGGTAGACGGCGCGACCATGCAGTGCTGCGCGTGTGGGATACATTATTTATGCAAGGAAGGGATTTGGGAACTGAAATAGATGAAACGAAAATATCTTGCCCTCTTCGCCGGACTATTTTTCGTCACCGCAGTGGGGCTGCTCCTCGCCCCGTGGGTTTCAAGCATGGGCAATCCGTCCGCTACTTTTCTCAACGCTCACCTGGTCTCCGGACCCGTTCCAACCATTCAACCGCTCTCGCCCAACACCCGCATCACCACTACCCAATCCATCACCTCGCCCAACTCACCGTCGCCGACGAACCTGCTCGTCCCCGCCCGTGCGCTCACGTCAACCAATTTGATCCCGTCGGAATATTCGCTCTCGCTCGTCGGCTTGACCGCCAATAACTCGACCGCGCCCGTTGTAGATGTCAAGATACAGAATTTCGTCTATGTGCCCTCACCGCTCACCATTCCGGCAGGCACAACCGTCAAATGGACGCAGATGGATAGTTGGGCGCCGCACACGGTCAGCGCGGGTTCCGCCGCCAAACCTGATTACAAGTCCCCCTTGAATTCGGGACCCTTGACGGTGCAAAAGATCAACACTTTTGAATTTACCTTTCAGGCGCCGGGCTCGTTCTCTTATTACTGCCTCTTTCATCCTGAAATGAACGGTCTGGTGGTGGTAACCGCTGCCCAGCCGACCGCCCCCACTCCCAAAACCGCGACGCCCACACCCGCGCGCACGGCGACAGCAGCGTCCCCGACCGCATCACTGCTCGCGGGCGCGCAAATCGTCGCAACCGAATTGATCAACCCGCGCGGATTTACTCAAGGACCCGACGGTGCGCTCTATGTCGCCGAAGCCGGGACCGTCCCCGCAGCCGCGACTCTAGTCGCCCCCACCGCCTCATCAACCGCCCTCCCCTCGCCCCAACCGAGCGGGACGCCGAGTCCGATCTGTTCGAGCCAACTGCCGGGTTATGACACACACGCGGCAAACTGTCCGGATGCGCCGGGTCCGCAGACCAGCCGCGGCGGGCGCATCTCGCGCATTGCGCCCGATGGGACGCGCACGACGGTTGCCGAAAATCTGCCCGCGACCATCGGACCCTTTCACGAAACCTTTGGCGTCAACTCGGTCGCGTTCGTCGGCAGAGACCTGTATGCGATCATTGCCGCAGGCGCAGCGCGCGGGCATCCCGATTTCCCAACCGGCGTCTATCGCGTGACAAACGCCAAGACCACCCTCGTCGCCGATCTGGAAGAATTTCAAAGAGGGGACCCGCCGAAATTCATCGCTGACGACCCCAACTCGAGTCTGCCCAATGAGCTGGTATCGCAGGACGAAAAATTGTATGTTACGGATGGGAACGCGGCGGCGGTGTTCGAGATAGACCCGTCACAGCCGCCCGGCAAAAACGTCAAGCGGATCGTGGACCTCTCTCCGACCCACAATGTGCTGACGGGCATCAGCGCGGGCGCGGACGGGGCAATTTATTTTATCGGCTTGAACCCCGCGTCGTATCCCGCCGGCGGCGCGCAGATATTCAAATGGACGCCGCAGGGTGGGCTGAAAACCATCACCGCCGGACTGGGCATCGCCACGGGTCTCGCCCTCGCGCCCGACGGTTCCATTTATGCCGCCGAATTCGCCACCGACCTCGCCAAGCCGCCCGCGATCGTCCCTCCCGGACGCGTCGTCAAAATCGGCGCAAACGGCAGGGTCGAAACGGTGGCGACGCCGCTCGTCTATCCTACGTCTCTGCGCTGGCTCGACGGGGCGCTTTATGTGACAAACTATGGGGTGAATGGGGTGGAGGGAGAGGAGGGGAATGGGGAGATTTTGAGGCTCGCAGTCCCATAATAGAGGGCGATGTCCCGAAAATTGTGTAAAATTGTAGGGGCGGTGTCGTCCCGCCCGGACCTGTCAAGCCATATATAAAAGCTACCCAACGCGGTATCGTCGCGCCATCTGAAAATGTTACCCAATCTTGGTAGAGACACGCGGTGCTTGTTTGAGATTGGCAAGTTCCCAAATCTTTTCGACTT
>JADZCJ010000089.1 GCA_020851635.1 Anaerolineae bacterium | reverse complement strand
TTCCGATAATTTCACAAGGTCACTCACTTTTCGCAGGTCCTTCGTTCTGGATTTAGAACGTCGGATTATCCCACAGGGCGGACATTTCTACTTTGCGAAAAGCGGACATTTCTATTTTGCTCTAACATCAACATTTCCTGGTAAGCTGGGCTTTGTGCCGTCGCGACTGTTATTGCTGGAGTACGAGTCGCCCCTCACCCTATAGAATTACGCTGAAATCCCCACAAGCCACATATCGGGCTGCTTTGACGCGGACCTATTAATCATCGCGAGAAAAGCTCGTTTCGAACGGCGACAATCTGAATTTCCACAGCACGCGCGAAATAGCGGTTCATGGGATAAAAACGCTGAATGTCGCCCCGGTCTGGTCGCCGGACGGCAGTCAGATTATGGGTTCGTAAAAGTATAACTTTCTTGCCGAAACGGAAACCAGTGTTGGTCCCTGGAACGCGAATCGGCGCGAATCGTTCGCCAAACTGCGGCTTGCACGAATCTCCACAAAATGCTTGGGGAAAAACAAGATTCGCGTAAATTCGTAATGATTCGCGAGGATTCGCGTTTTCCAGTATCTGGCTCATTCAAGCAAATTCGGGAAATTGTAAATTTACGGATCCTATGTTCCTGTCCGACCGCAACGGCAAGTGGGAGATTTTTGTGATGAATGCGGACGGCTCGAACGTGGAGCAAGTGCTCAAGAATGTGACGGACGAGATTCCGCTCAAGTATACCTTCCAGGGCGAGCGGATGCTGAGCTGGACGGAATAACTCGCTCTCCTTGAGGAGGGGCGGGTCGGGGAAGGGGCAAGCTCCTTTCAAGATGGCAAGAGTATGGAAACGGCGCAGAAATGCGCCGTTTTTGCGTTATGGGACAAAAAGCCAGTAGATATAGAAAAATGATTATGCTATACTTGCCGAGATGCCTATTTTACAGGACGCGCGGCGGCTTGAAGTGATTGACCGTGTCTGCGGACAGCTGGTCGCGTGGAATTTGCGCGAACCGGCGGTTGTTTTCTTGTCCATGCACGCGCCCCTCGCCTTTTTGGGCAGTCAATTTCTCATTGCGGCACAACCGTTTTTGGGGGTTGTGACCGGCGACGAATTTGCGCGCGATTTCGCCGTTTTGCTTCAAGACCCGGAGAGTCTGGACCTTGTCATTACGCGTCTGGAGCAAACTAACCCATCGGCAAGCGAGACCTGACAGGTTTTGGAGCGCGATTGCTCGGGCATGAATCGCGACGGAAACTAATAGTGCAACAACATGAGATTGCGGGGTTGAGTATTGAGTTTTTTAACTCGCGTGCCATCACCTGACTTGGCAATTTCATCATGTTGTTGCACTAGCAGGTTGTCGGAGTGAAATCAAATTATAGTTATTTTTGAGATACTACGACGCGTGTTCATAGTTACGAATGAGGTCTCTCCGACAACCTGCTAGTCAGGTCTGATAGTCCAATGTCCGTGCTGTCCGATCTTTTTACCGCCTTGGGAATCGGGACCTTGCAAGCAGTGATGCTTGCGGTCTTTTTGGCGTTTTTGATTCCCTTTTTCTATCTGCTCTATCGCGCAAACCGGAAAGGTTCGCGCCCGCATCTGCGCGCCATCCCCGCCTATGATTCGTTGAAAAAACTAATGTCACGCGCTGCCGAAACAGGGCAGGCGGTGCATGTCTCGGTGGGGACGGGGGGGGTGAGCGGTCCCCGCACGGCGGACACGCTCGCAGGGTTAAACACGCTGGAATTTCTTGCCGACCGCGCGGCAAACAGCGACATTCCCCCGCTCGTCACCGTGACCGAGCCGACGGCGTTTCCTGCCGCGCTCGACCAACTGCGGCGCGCGTATGAACGGCAGGGCTATCCCGAAGAATTTCGGTTTGACCAGGCGCGCTTTATTGCGCCGCCCGTGAACGGGAGCGCCGTGCCCTACGCGGCGGGGGTGATGGATATTCTAGATACCGAACCGATTACGGCGAACGTGCTGTTGGGGTCGTTTGGCGACGAGTATCTCTTGATGACCGAACCCGCCGCGCAAAAGAACGCTTTTCAGGTCGGCGGCACGAGCAACCCGAACGTGCTGCCCTTTACCTATCTCACCATGTCCGCGCCGCTCCTGGGTGAAGAAATCTATGGCGCGGGCGCCTATCTGCTCGAACGGGTCGAGCATTATGCCAGTTTGATGGCGCAGGATGTATTTCGTGTGGCGCTCGTGATTGTCATTGTCGGAGTGGTGATTGCGCGTTCGCTGGGGTTGTTTTGATGGAGCAGCCGCGCATCAATATTGGTGTGCTGCTGCGCCGACAGTTGATTCCTGTCGGCATCGCGCTGGGGGTCGGGTTGATCGTGTTGATAGGGCAGTTTATTTCCAACTCGACCCTTGATTCGATTGTCGGGGTGCTCGTTTCGTGGGGCGCCATCGTCGGCGCGTTTGCGCTCTTGCTCGGTCTCGCCAATCTCGGCATGTTTCACGCGGGACGCATTTTGAAACGGGACGCGCAAATGCCGTTCTCGATCCTGATTGTCGCGTCGGCGCTGGTGGTCTTTTTGCTTGTCTTGCCGTCGGGCGGCGCGGGCGCGGCGAGTCAATGGGTGATGCGCTATTTGTATCAGCCGCTCGAAGCGTCCTTTCTCGCGCTGCTCGTCTTTTTTATCGGCTCCGCCGTCTATCGCGCGCTCCGCATTCGCACCTGGGAGATGGCATTGTTTGCGATCTCGGCAATCGTCGTGTTGGTCGGGTCGGTCCCGTTCATGGCGGTTGTCTCGCCGCTGATTCCCGCCGCCAAAGAATGGGTTGTGAACGTGCCCGCGCTGGCAGGGGTGCGGGGTATTTTGTTGGGCGTCGCGCTCGGCATTATTGCCACAGGTCTGCGCTTGCTGACAGGCATTGATCGTCCGTATTCGCATTAATGCCACATCAACCGACATTGGCGGGAATGATTATGCATGAGACGCTATTTCTAAACGCTTTTGTCGGTTGGAATTCCAACGAGCTCGTTTGATGTTGCATTAACTCTCCCCATGATTTATTGTCCGCAGTGTGGCACCGCCAACAAGCCCAACAGTAAATTCTGCAAAAACTGCGCGGCGCTGCTCGCTCCGTCAACGGATGTGCGCTGCCCGATCTGCGGCACCATGAACCCCTCCGGCGCGCCGACCTGTGCCAACTGCGGCACGCGTTTGAGCACAACCTCGGCGGCTGTTTCGGACCGCACCACGCCCGCCGATACGCCGGAAAACATCACGCCCTTTACGCCGCCCGAACTGCCGCAAGCGGAGAATGAGGACGAGAGCGCCCCCCCCGCGTCGCCCGCTGCGTCGCGTCCCCTGTTCAACCGCTCGTCTTCGGAATGGCTGCGCCGCGTTCAAAAAACACCCCCCCCCGAAGCGCCCGCGAGCAATGCGGTCGCGGCGTCCGCCGCGGCTTTGGTCGCCGCCGCTTCCGGCACGGACGCGACGAATTTGACCGCCCCACAGTCGCTTGCTCAAGCTCCCGCCCGCGTCGAGGAAGAGGACGTTCCCGACTGGCTGCGCGAAATTCAAAATAAAGCCGATCGGCAAGCCGCCGCTCAATCTGCGGCAGAATCTGTCGCTCTTGCGCAGGACTCGGTTCCCGCCCCGAAAAAACCGCAGTTGAGCGAAATCAAACTGACGGGCGACGATTACGATTACAGTGACATTGGGGGCGAGGTCACTGACGAGATGAAAGCGCAGTTGGAAGCGCAGGCAGGCGGCGTCCAGACGATGGATGACGAGATCGCGCTGGCGCGCAAGCTGCTCGGTCTGGATGTTGACGAAGCGCCTGCTGCTGCGACGGAACCACAAGCGCCCCCTCTTGTGCCATTGGCGGCGAGCGTTGTTGCGGCTCGGACATTGTCGGGCGAGGAACCGCGCGCCGAAATTGAAACACCGGCTGCGGAAACAGGCGCGATGGCTGTCGAGGAACCGCCGCAAGCACCCGCCGCCCAAATGGCAAGCCCCGATGCGATTCAGCCAATCTCAAGTGAGACGACACTCGCACCCGATAAAGATGGAATCTCGCTGGCAGGCGCGATTGCGGGCGCGGTCGCTGTGGGAGCCGCTGCCGCCAAGCTGACGGACAAAGAGGATGACGTGACGGCAGGCGAGTTAATCGAACCGCAGGCGACTGCGCCCGCCGAGGTTACCCTTGTAACATCCGACGAAACGCGCGCATCCGTCCCGGCAGAGGCGACGAACGAGACGTCTGCTGCCGGCGCGATCATGATTACGGAAGGGACCGAATCCGCCGCGCCCACACTCGAAACCGGCGAGGTGCCGGAGTGGCTGCGCGAGATGGCGCCCGAACAAGAGGCGAGCGCCACACTGCCGAGCGCCGACGAGGACGAGCTTCCGCAGTGGGTCCAGGAGCTCGCGCCCGCGGGCGCGGCGCTTGGGACCGTCGCCTATCTGTCGGAACTGCCCGAGTTGGACCAGGCGGAACGCGATGAATTGCCCGAATGGCTGCGCGAGCCGGTTGCGCCCATGTCCGAAGCGGCGACAGAACCGGGCAGCGGAGACCAAGCCGAGAGCCAAACGCCACCGGTGGAATTGCCCTCGTGGTTTTCTGACCCGGCGGTGACCGGTCCCACCAAGGACCCCTTTGAAGTGGTGGAAATGACGGGACCGCTGGCGGGCATCAGCGGCATCTTGCCGCTTGCGCTGGCGATCACCGAACCGCACATGTTGGCAACGCCGACCCCCGCGCGCAGTGAAGGGGGACGTGTTTTCCAGTCGCTGCTGGCAGAGCCGCTCGCGTCTGCGGCGCGCGTGGAAACGGCGGACAAGCGCAAGGGATTGTTTACCGTCAATCACTTGCTCTATCTCTTGATATTGCTCGCCGCGCTGGTGCCCTTGTTTTTTGGATTGGAGCAGGCAGGGCTGGGTTTGAATGCGGCCACTTCGGGGACCGCGCTCTTTTACGACGAGCTGGAATCGGTCCCCGCGAATGGGAACGCGCTGCTCGCGTTTGAATACACTCCCGGCGGCGCCGTCGAACTCGACGCTGCGGCGCGGGCGATTGTGAACGACCTTGCCGCGCGCCGCGTGAATGTGATTGCGCTCGCATCAAACCCAAACGGCGCGACGCTGGCGCAAAATATTTTGCAGCGGACAAGGGAAGAATTTCCCGAATTTACATTTGTGAATGTCGGGTATATTCCCGGCAATGAAGCGGGTTTGCGCGCGCTGGCGAGTGGTTGGCTGTCCGCCGGTCGCCAAGACGTGAATGGCGTCGCGTGGGGTTCGACCCCGTTGGCAGGCGCGGTGCGTAACATGGATGAGCTCGCGTTGACGGTGCTGATCGCCGGTGACGATGCGGCTCTGCGCGCATGGATGGAACAGGTAGAGCCGCGTGTATCCTCGCCGATCATTGCCGCGACAAGCGCGCAGCTCGAGCCGCAGGCGCGCAATTACGTCAACGCGGACCAACTGCAAGCGTCTCTGCGCGGGTTGACGGGCGCGGCGGAATTGGAGCTCTTGTCGAATCAGACGGGACCCGCGGTAAAAACGATGGACGCGTTCTCGGTGGTCAGTTTGGTGGTGGCGGGCATCATTATTGTCGCCAATGTCATGCTGCTGGCGCGCCGCAAAAAATAAATGGATACACTTTTTAATTCGGTGTGTTCCTCCGGCGGATTCTGTGACGCGCTCGGTGTCTGGCTCGCCGCGCTCTTGACCATCCTTGTATTCACCTATCTCATTCGCGACACATTCCTTTTTCGCATCGCGTCGAGCTTGCTGGTCGGCACCGCCATCGGTTTTGTCTCTGCCGTGGTCATTCGTAATGTGTTGTATCCCCTTGTCATTGCGTTGGTGGATGATATTTTTGCGCTGCCTGGCAGTTGGCTGGCGGTGGTGATTGATCTGCTGCCCATTGTGTTGGGTGTTTCACTCTTGATGAAACTCACGCCCAATTTTCGCGGCACCACGTTCAGCAATATCGGGCTGGCGTATCTGTTTGGGATCGGCGCGGCGCTGGCAATCGGCGGCGCGCTCTCGGGGCTGCTCGTCCCACAACTCACCGCAACCATGATTTCCGTCGCGCCGCAGGGTGATAGCTTGGACTGGCTCAACGGGCTGTTGATTGTCATTGGCACGCTGGGCGCATTTCTCGCGTTTCGCTTTATTCAGCCCGGCGACCGCCCATGGCAGCGGGTGTATGACACGATTACAAAAGGGTGGGGCACGCTCGGACGCGGTTTTATCATGGTCGCGTTCGGCGCGCTGCTCGCTTCGCTCATCTCGGCGCGCGTGTCGGCGCTGGTTGGACAACTCTATTTTCTCTTGCACGACTGGCTGAATCTCATCTGATGGCTGATTCTCCCACCTCGATTCTCGTCGCCGACGTCGGCTCGGCGGCGACCAAGGTTGGACTCGTGGACCTTGTATCCGGCGAGTATCGCCTGGTCGGCGCGACGCGCACCATGAGCACGGTGGACGCGCCCAATGAGGACTTGATGATCGGGGTGCGGCAGGGCATCATGCAGCTCGAGGCGCTGACGGGACGACGTTTGCTCGATGCCAAAAACGCGCTCATTCGACCGACACGCCTGGACGGGGACGGCAGTGATGCGTTTGTCGCCGTGACCAGCGCCGCGCTGCCTCTACATGCGGTGGTGATTGGCTTGTCGCGCGATTATTCGGTGGCGTGCGCCGGGCAAGCTGTCAACAGCACATTTGCGATTGTGGACCATACGATTGCGGTGGATGAAGAGTCAGGACGTTGGGGCACGACTGCCAGCGATGGGCGCGCCGGCGGGGCGAGCGCGGCGGTCGAGAAACTGGCGACGTTGAAACCCGATCTGGTCGTGATGGTCGGCGGCATTGACGGCGGCGCGGTCGCGCCCTTGCGCGAAATGGCAAATATTGTTGCCGCCGTCGGCGCGGCAATGGACGAGGATTCACGCCCGTTCGTGATCTTTGCGGGCAACCATATGGCGCGCGGCGACGTGGTGGAACGCATTGGCGGATTGATGCAGGTGAGCGTGGTGGACAATGTTTTGCCCGCGCTCGACCGCGCAAATCCGGGTCCCTTGCAAGCGGAAATCGAAAACTTGTATCGCAAGCGCCGCATCGAGCGCCTGCCGGGTTTTGACAAGCTCGCGGCGTGGGCGGAAAAAGGCGTCATGACCACCGCGGATGCGTTTACGCGCGTGACGGAATATCTCGCGCGCAAATATCAACTGCGTGTGCTGGGCGTTGATCTGGGCGCGGGCGCGACGACGATGGTGCGGGCGGACGGCAATCGCACCCAGCGCGCGGTGGTCGAAGAAGAGAGCGTGGGTTATGGTCTCGATGCGCTGCTCGAACGCACCGGCATTGAAACAATCATGCGTTGGCTGCCGACCCCATTGGAAGCGGCAGAGGTGCATGCCGGTTTGCTGAATCAGTCCGTGCGACCGCAAGCCGTGCCGACGCGCTGGCAGGATACAACTGCCCTGAATGCGGCGGGGCGCGAGATTCTAATGCACACGGCGGACGTGTGGCACGATCAACTGCGTTCGCAGGAATTTGGCGCGACCAACGGGCACGCGCAAGCCGGTTTCGCCGACAGCGATCTCGTCCTGTTGAGCGGCGCACCCGTCGCCCGCGGCAGCAAACCTACCTCGCTGCTCTTGATGCTGCTCGATGCCCTGCAGGTGCGCGGGATTTTTTCGGTGGCGGCGGACAATGCGGGGCTGGCGGCGGCGATGGGCGCGGTCGCCGCGGTAAATTCCGAAGCGGCGGCGCAGGCATTGGAAAACGATTGTCTTGTGACCTGGGGCACGGTCTTTGTGCCCGATGTGGTCGCGCGCGCGGGTGAGCCGTTGGCGCTGGTGGCGCATGTGGAACCGGCGCGCGGCGGAAAATTGGAAGCCGATGTAAAACTCGGTTCGCTCGAGCTCATTCCGTTGGGCGAAGGTGAAAAAGCCAACGTCGAGCTGCGCGCGGGGCGCGGGGTTAGCTGGGGTCCAAGCGCCAGGGGCAATATATTCAAGCGTGAAGTGCAGGGCGGCACGGTCGGCGTGATGATTGATGCGCGCGGGCGCCCGTTGCCGATGGACGAAAACATGGACCGACAGCGTGAACGGATGCAGCGTTGGATGTGGGAGGCGGGCGCATGATCGAATACATCCCGCAGATCCCCGAGATGCGTATCTCGGGCATGACGCGCATTCGCCGCGAACGGCGGCTCGAGCTGCCCGGCGAAGTGTCGGGCGCGGTCGGTTTGCGCGTCGGGTCGCAGGATGTGGTCGCGCGGGCATATCCGCCCAAGATTCGACGGGCGCTTTCGCTCACCCGTGTCATTGGCGTGCGCGAAGCGGATGTGCCAAAACGCCTGCTCAAGCATGTGGGCGACCCGGTCGAGGCGCGCGAGATTATTATTGCCAAGCCCATCAATATGGGTGTCCAGCGCCTCGTTTATCGAGCGCCTGAAGCGGGACAGATTGCGGCGATCCAGGGCAGTTGGATGATTTTGGATATTTACGATGCGCCGCAGGACTGTCTGGCGTTGTATCGCGGCAGCATCGTCAATGTCACGCCCCGGCTCGGCGCGGAAATTCAAGCGCAAGGCGCGCTGATCCAAGGCGTCTGGGGTTCGGGCAAAGATTCAGTCGGCGTGCTGAAATGGTTTGACAGGTCACCCGACGCGATTTTGGACGCCAGGGCGCTGGAAGCGGATACGCGCGGCTCGATTCTGGTGGCGGGCGGCGGCGTCACAGCCGCGCTCTTGCGTCGCGCGGATGAATTGCAGGCGGCAGGCATCGTGACGGGGTCGCTTGCGCCCGAATTGCGCGGGCTTGCCGGTTCCATCAAGGTCCCGGTGCTCGTCACCGAGGGCTTTGGGCAAATCCCGATGTCCACCACCGTTTTTGATTTGCTGAGCGTATTGAACGGACAGGAGGCGGGCATCAACGCGCGTTTCGAACCGCGCGGGCGACATGCCACCCGTCCCGAATTGTTTGTGCCGTTGGCGGCGAGTCGGATGCAGGATTCGGACAACGCCGCCGAAGCGAAACGTCCCCGGGTCGAGTCGGGCGCACACGTGCGGGGGGCGTGTCCGCCCTATCTGGGTCGCATCGGGACGTTACCGCAAGATTTTGTGTTGCAATGGTTGAGCACGGATGCGGGCACGCAGCTGCCGGCGGTGGAGGTGGACTGGCTCGACACCACCGGCGAACGCGAACTCGTGCCGTGGACAAATTTGGAATTGATTGGCTGAACAGGGCTCAAGTCAATCAGTAGAGACCTGCTGATTCCTTGTAGCTTTTGGAGGATACATGGCAGAAGTTGCACCATCCGCCGGTCGTGGCGGCGGTAGTCGCAGATTTTTATTGATCATCGGCGCACTCGCGGTCCTGTTTTTTGTCGGGGCGCTGGCGCTGGGCGGGATTGTCTTGCTGCCGCAGCTGTTGGGCGCGCAGCAAATTGCCGCGGTCACCTCGACGCCGACGCGCATTTCGATTCCGCCCACCTCGACGCGCACGCCCCCCCCCACGCCAACGCTCGTCGTGGTCGCGCAGATCACCGCTGCGCCCACCGAGACCGACGTGCCGCTCGAAGAGATCGCGACGCCGATTGCGATCACGGCGACGCCCATCATGATCACGGCAACCCCGGATGCCAACACGCTGGTCGGCGGGGAATTGCCTGATACGGGTGTGGGCGAAGACATGCTCATGCTGGTCGGCGGCGGTCTGCTCTTGCTGGGCGTGATCGTCGTCGTGCGCCGCATGCGCTCCGCCTGATTCCGCTGAAGGTTCGGCGATCATGGTTCACTTTTGACCCGGACCGTCAAGAGCATAATGCCACACGCCCCAAAAATTCCATCCTGCGCCCCCTTTTCCCCGTTCCTCAATCGTGATATTGTTACGTTAATATGCCCGCTGCCCGCCATTCCCCCGCAGAATTGGCTGCCTATTTACGCCGGGTTGCCGCCTTTGCGGACCTGGACGATGCCGCCCTGCGGGTGCTCGCGCGGGTCGCGCAAATAAAGAGTATCCCCCGTCAGACCTATCTGTTTTATCAAGATGACCCCGGTGATGCGGCGTTTGTCGTGCGCTTGGGAAAAATTGCCATCCTGCTTGCCACGCCCGACGGGCGCGAACTGGTCATTAACGAGCTGGGACCGGGCGAATGTTTTGGGGAGCTCGCCTTGCTCACCGACGCGCCGCGCACCGCGTCCGCGCTCGCGCGCCAAGACAGCGAAATCATTCGCTTGCCGCGCGACGAATTTCTCGACGAGCTCGAGCATCAACCCAAACTGATGCGTCACATTCTCGAAATCACAGCTTGCCGTCTGCGCGCCAGCACAGAGCGCGAACGCGCGCTGGCTTTTTTTGACGCTCCCGCGCGTCTCGCGCGTGTGCTGCTCGAACTTGATCGCGCGGCGAGCGACAAGGGCTATATCACGCTCTCGCAGGATGAACTTGCGCGACACGTCGGCGTCGCGCGCCAGACGACCGCCAAGATTCTGGGGCAATGGCGTCGCGCCGGATGGCTGCTGACGGGGCGCGGCAGAGTGGTGCTACTTGACCGCGCGGCGCTTGGCAGGCGCGCCGAGCAGTAGCGCGGATGTCGAGACCCAAGGTATCCCCCCATTGCGCGTCACCTATAGAATTCATATAATTCCGCAGGTCTGTCACGCACCTGACAGACAAGAGTCAAATGCTCTGCTATGATTTTTGACACACCGAGCGCAGTTTATTCACAAGGAGTCACCATGCTTACGATTACCTCAGAAACCAAAGGGAATGTCGCAATCATTATTGTCAAGGGGCGGGTGGATGGGCAGAGCGCGCCCCAGCTGGACGAGGCGCTGCAAAAAGCCATCCAAGACAAACATTACAAGATCGTCACCGATCTCAGTGGCACTGATTTCATGTCCAGCGCGGGCATGCGGGCGCTGCTCAAAACGCGCATTGACGTGCAGGACAAAAAGGGCGAACTCCGCCTGGCGGCGCCGTCCGCTTATTTGCTCGACTCGCTAAAATTGGTCGGACTGGACAAGCTCTTTCAAATCTATCCGTCGCGCGTTGCCGCGCTGGTGGATTTTTAAGCGACGCAGTGTTCTTTTCAATGCCCTGCAGGTCCTGCGCCGTGTTTGGCGCACAATCTTTTGAGCCAGGGCGACAATCTTGATGACACAGCCCATCTCGCCGTTTGCCGTTTTTCGCAACCGCAACTTTACCCTGCTGTGGTCTGCTCAACTCGTTTCCACCATCGGCGACGCGCTCATGGCGCTGGCGGCTTCGATTCTGGTGTATCGCGCCACCGGCTCGGCGCTGTCCGTGGGGCTGATGCTGATGGCGACTGCCGCGCCGAGCATTTTTATCGGGCTGTTTGCGGGCGTGTTTGTGGACCGGCTCGACCGCAAGCGCATCATGCTGGCTTCCGAAATTGCGCGCGCCCTCTTGATCTGCACGATTCCGTTTCTGGTCTCCCAGAATATTGCATTCTTGTATGTGGTGGTGTTTGCCTCTAGCGCCATTGGGCAGTTTTTCGATCCGGCACAATCTTCGCTCATTCCCGAAGTGGCATCGGACCAGGAGCTCGCTGCCGCCAACTCGCTCATGGCGATCAGTTCGTTTGGCGCGACGGCAGTCGGGTTTGCGGCATCGGGGTTTTTGGCGACGGTCTCGATCGAACTGGCATTTTACATTGATGCCCTGACCTTTCTCTTTTCCGCAGGATGTATTTACCTGGTGCGAATCTCGCATGTGAAACCGGAAGGTGAAACCAGCGTCGCCAACATTCTCGGCAACATGAAACACGGCGTCAGTTACCTGTTCAATCAGCCGATTTTGCGCTCCAGTTTCATTATCCTGCCCGTGATGGGCATCAGTTTCGGTCTGAGCAATTCGCTCCTCTTGCCTTTTGCCACGCAAGCCCTCGGCGCGACCGAATTCGAGTATGGGGTCCAGGAAGCGCTCACCTCGCTCGGGTTTGTCGTCGCCAGTCTCTTGATGGCGCGCGTCGCCGACCGTTTGCCCGAGGGACAGTGGCTCACCATCAGCTTTGTGGGCATGGGCATCGCCATGTCAATCTATTCGCAGCTCTCGTCGGTTTTCATTGCGTTCTTTTTTGTCACACTGTCGGGCTTTTTGAACGCTCCTGCGGTTGTCGCCCGTCAACTCGTGCTCCAGCGCAACACACCGCGTGAAATGCGCGGGCGCGTTGCCAGTGTCTTTTTTGTCACGCGCGATGTCGCGTTTCTTGTCGGGATGGTGATGACGGGGATGGCAGATTTCGTGGGCGTGCGCGAATTGTTTTTGTTTGCCGCGCTGCTGGTGCTCGCGCCGGGAATCCTCGCCCTCTTTCTGCCCGGACTGGGACAGCCCGCCGCACGGTGGAAACAGGTGATTCAGCTGTTACGGACTGCGCCGGTTGCTCCGGCCGCACAGGCGCTACGCCCCGCCACGTTGGAGGATATTGACGGATTGATTTTGCGCTATGCGCCCCTGTCCGTGCTCAGTCCCGCCGAGCGTCAGATGTTGGCGAGTCATGCGCGCGTTTTGCAAGCGCCCGCCGGTTCCACGGTGGTCAAGATGGGCGACAAGAGCGATTCCGCATTTTTTATCCTGCAAGGCAAGACCGTGGCGGGTATAAAAGAGGGCGAAAATACGCGCTGGCTCGAAACGATGGGTGAAGGTGACTTTTTTGGCGAAATCGCCGCGCTCGCGGGTGTGCCGCGCACCGCAGACGTCATCGCGCAAGAGCCGACGACCCTGCTGCAAATCCCCGCCCAATCTCTGCGTCACCTGATGGCGCACGAGGCGATCAGTCAGAACGTTCGCACCAAGTTTTATGAAAGGTTGGCGCGCACCAATCTTTCCGAGCTGCCCCGCTTTGCCGGTTTTGATCAGGTATTGCTCAAAGAACTGCGCGCCGAAGCGCCCGGCTAAAGCACCGTTCTCGTCAAGCTTTCGCTCCTGAGCGGGTTTGGGACAAGCGGGCTCGAGAGATTGTTTGATGATATCTTGCGTTCAAAAAATATCGCCGCTTGTGTCACGCAGGTGACAGACAGGCGATTGCAGTTGCGCTAGAATGACCCCATCAGCAGGTGTGACAGTCATATCGCTGTCCGATTCAAGGAGGAACCCAGAATGGCAGACAAACAAAAAGCCGCTCTCAATCGTCTGACGAAAAAACTGAGCGCGTTGCGCGCGACGCTCTCCAAGGACGAGCGCATCTTGTTGGACCGCATCGTGCTGGGCAATGAAGTCGCCGGGCACAAGATGACGACCGATGCCGCACGAGGGGCGCGCAAGCGCGCGGTCAGCAGCGCAGCTTCCGGCGGCAAAGGCGCCAAAAAAGTGAGCGAAGTGGCGATGCACGGCATGACCACGGGCGCAGTGTCCGGCGCTAAAGTGACCCAGCCAAACAAACGCGTGGTCTCGGGCGCGCAAGCGGCTGTGAGCAGCGGCGCAGCCAATGTCGGCGCCCTCCTCGAGTTCGACGCCATGACCGGCGGCTATCGTGTTACCGATGGCGCTCAGATTTAACCTCGATACCTTTTCTTCCTGCATCACAGGTGGGCAGAACGGCGTTGCGGCAAGCCGTCGCCCACCTGGCATTTTGTTTTCTGTGTCCGCCAACGCCGACGCTCTTGATGTTCCCCGCCCAATTCTGCTTCTGTCATGAACTCGGCTCCCTCGCTTGAAGCGCAGCTCCGCGAACTTGTGCTCGCCATCACCGCCACGAGTCGTGCCCTCTTGCCTCTATCCGGTGACCAACTGCTGCAAACCATCGTGCAAGCGGCGGCGAGCATTTTTGGCGCGGCGGCTGCCTCTATCGCCTTGGTGGATGAATCGGCAGGAGAAATGGTTTTTCGCGTGGCGTATGGGCAAGGCAGTGATTCTGTTGTGGGGATGCGAATCCCGCTCGATCAGGGCATTGCGGGTTATGTTGCCAATACAGGGCAGCCAATTGCAGTCTCGAATGTTCAGACCGACCCGCGTTTTGCGCGCGACACTGCCGAACGCACGGGCTATGTGCCGCGCTCGATTCTGGCGATGCCGTTGGTCGCCGAGGACCGGGTGATTGGCGTTATGGAGGTGCTGGATAAACTGAGTGCGCCCTCATTCGGGATGCAGGATATGGAGCTGCTCGGTCTCTTTGCGCGCCAAGCCGCGCTCGCCATCCACCAGTCTCAACACCTCGACGCGTTGAACGAAATACTCGTCCAAAACATCCGCGCGCTGGTGACGCCCGAGACGGCAGTGGATCTTGAGCGCGTGCTGGGGGAAAAAGATGCGGCAAAGCATGACGATGTGCTCGAGATCGCGCGAGTCTTTCAAAGCATCGCGGGGTTGGGGGAGCGCGAACGCAAGGCGTGTCTAAAGATCATGCAAGTGTTTGAAGAGTACGGGACGACGCACTTGTCAGCGTATGAGTGACCTTCGCCCCGCCTGGTCCAATCAATTCTCTGCCGACGTTCTGCGCGAACTGCGCGCGTTTGGTCCGTTGGGGGCAATCACACGCGACTGGGCGTGGGGCGGTGGCACGGGCAAAGGCGTATGTGTGGCGGTGATTGATTCGGGAGTTGAAGCGACGCACCCGTGGCTCGGCAGCGCGGTCAAGGGGGGGGTTATCGTCGAGTATGACGGTCGCCGCAAGGAGAGTGTGCGGATCATTGACGAGCCGCAGCCGCGCGATTTGTTTGGGCACGGCACGGCGTGTGCGGGCATTATTCACAAACTCGCGCCGGCGGCAGATATCTATAGCATCCGCGTGCTGGGCAAAGACCTATCGGGGCGCGCTCTCCAGTTTGCGGGTGGCTTGCGGTGGGCGATCGAAAACGATATGCACGTGCTAAACCTGTCGCTCTCGACATCCAGACAGGAATACTATGGTTTGTTCCACGAGTTGGCGGACCAGGCATATTTCAAGAACGTCCTCCTCGTCTCGGCGGTCAACAATATCCCCGCGCCCAGTTATCCCTCGCTCTATTCTTCGGTGGTTTCCGTCGCCGCGCACGCGGGTCAGGACCCCTACACATTTTATTACAACTCTGAACCCCCCGTCGAGTTTGGCGCGCCGGGCATTGACGTCGAGGTCGCGTGGGCGAACGGCGGGTCAATGTTCACGACGGGCAACAGTTTCGCCGCTCCCCACATCGCCGGTCTCGCCGCGCTCATTCGCGGCAAACACCCCGAGCTCACACCATTTCAAATCAAGACGGTGCTGTATGCGTGCGCCAACAACGTGATTGGCGCCGATTGAATTTGAACAAGAAACGGCGGGGAACCGCTTTCTCGCGCCTCCAACTCTTGTGAAAACGCGCCTGCTCGGATGCAGCATGTTCCTGTAAATCTGTCTTACGGTTTCAAAAAGTCTCTGGCGCCCTGCTGCATGAGCGAGTGGGTGGAAACAAAGATCAGGTTCGCGCCGCGCTGAATCTGGGTCTGGGCAAGTTTGCCCGTCGAGGCGGGAATGCCGACCGCCAGACCGGCGCCGCGCGCCAGCGCCATCGCTTCCTGGATCAGCGCCTGGACCTCGCGATGGTCGGCTCCGTCGGGATAACCCATCGCAAGCGCGAGATCGCGCGGCCCGATGCAGATGCCATCCACGCCCTCTGTGTTGACCACCGCGTTCAGCTCGGTAAACATTTCAGGTTCTTCAAACTGCGGCAGCACCAGCATCTGTTCGTTGGCGAATTTGACATATTCCGCCTGCGACATTTGCCCCATAAAAAAATCATTGGCGCGCGCCGGACCCAGCCCGCGCGCCCCGCGGGGCGGATAACGCACCGCGTTGACCAGCGTTCGCACCTCGTCGGCATTCTTTAACCCGGGCTGCATGACGCCAAGCATGCCAACGTCGAGATAGCTCTGAATTAACTTGGGGTCAAACTGTCCGAGGCGAACAAGCGGAGTAATGTTGACGCTTTCGCTCGCGCGCACAATGTTTTCGGCTTGCGAGATGGTAATCGCGCCATGCTCGGCATCCGCCATATAAAAATCAAACCCCACCAGCCCACACCATTCGGCGAGCAGCGGGTCGGCGCTCAGCGAAATCAGACCATACACGATTTCGCCACAGCGCAATTTGGCTTTGGTTTTGTTTTCGCGAATCATCGGGTCTTATTTTACCGCATTCACCCGGTTTGTCATCCATGAGCTTCTCTGGCTGCGGTTGACGGGGACCGCTGGCGGGGCATCCGGCTGCAAAACCGCCCTGCGCGGGGAAAAAAGAAAACGCCCCGCTCGGTCAAGCGGGGCGCTGCAAGACAAACTGATCTGCCGATTTGATTATGTGCCGGCGAGACCATTGGTCACACGGCTAAAGATGTTGCCGATTTGCGGACCGACGATCGCGAGAATCGCAATGACGACGATCGCCACCAGGACAAGGATCAATGCGTATTCGACCAAACCTTGTCCCTCTTCATCCTGACGTGGCATATAAAACATACAAGGCCTCCTAAGAATGATAAGTGACCGGGTAACTGCCGCTACTATACTCTGTCAGATTCTTGATAACAATAGGATATGCGTACTCGCGAGGCGTTTTTTTGACGCGCGTGGTGATGTTGTAACTCTATGTTATTCTTTTTAACGATTGAGCCCGTTGGTCACGCGGCTGTACAGGTTTGCAACCTGAGGTCCCAAGATGACCAGAATGGCGACGACGACAACGGCGACCAGAGCAAGGATGATCGCATATTCGGTCAGTCCTTGGCCCTCTTGATCTTGTCGGAGCGAATAGAGCATGCCACACCTCCGTGGAATCGTTGCCGGGATTTCGTTTCACTATACGTTTCCCCTCACGCGCATACAACAGGAATAGAGTACCAAGGAGCCGTCCGCGCTTGCGTTACACGTGCCGCAGCGTATACAATCCGGCGTGAAATTGTCTGTGAGGAGTCAGGGACGCTATGGAATTGAACGAAACGTTTGGGATGATGCTGTTTTTTTCGCTCTTTGCAGTCCTCGGGGGCGCGGGGGTCGGAGCCGGTTTGCGCCAGCTCTTGCGTCGTAATATGTCGGGGTTGTTTTTTTTGGTCTGGGGCGCGGGGTTTGGGGGGATTCCGCTGGTGATTGGCGCAGCCACCTTTTTGCCACAAGCCAAGCCAATCTATTTTTACACCCAATTGTTTATGTTCATTATGCCGATGATTGTGGTGACGCTGCTGCCCGACGAACCGCTGGATGCGAGTCGTGACCTCGGCGTCGCGATTGGCGGCGCGATCATGATCATGCTTGGCGGCATGATTATCTTGTTTACGATGCAAAATGGCGTGGGCATTTTCCTGGTAGCTGGCGGATTTATTGCGCTGCTGGGCGCGGCGTTCCTGATCTATGCAGCCATGGGCGTTTTGCGCGGTCTCTGAGCAAAACAGAGACCCGTCGTCACGGGTCTGTGACGACGGGTCGCCGGTCAGGGCAAAGCGACGTTTTGAAAAAAGCGGATAAACGCTTCAATGCCATGATAGTAATTTGGCAGATGCAATTTCTCGTTCGGTCCGTGAATCTTGTCATCGGGCAGACCAAAGCCCAGCATCACCGTCTCCATGCCCAGTTTCTGTTGAATCATGGTGACTACGGGCACGCTGCCGCCCGAGCAAATAAATATCGGGTCACGCCCAAACGTATCGCGCAGCGCCGCGGTCGCGGCGCGCGCGCCGATGCTCTCGCGGTCCAGCAACACGCCGGGCGCTGTTGCCGTGACGCGCTTGATCTGGCAGCGCACCGTCGAGGGCGCATGTTCGCGCACGTATTGTCTCAACATCCCCTCGATGGCGGTATCGTCCTGAAAAGGCACAAGGCGCGTCGAGATTTTTGCCATTGCCTTGGCGGGCAAAACGGTCTTGGCGCCTTCTCCGGTAAAACCCGAGAGGATGCCGTTGATTTCCAAAGTCGGTCGCCCGCCCGTGCGTTCCTGAGTCGTGAAACCTTCTTCGCCATACAATTCGGTCACGCCCGTCATTTCTTTCCAAATCTCGTCATTGACCGGCACGCGCGCATAGTCAGCCCGGTCTTGCGGCGTCAATGCTCGCACCTTGTCATAAAAACCGGGGAGCGTAACCCGCCCATGTGCGTCGTGCATGCCCGCGATCAATTCGCACAACACTTGCGCGGGGTTGGCGATCGAGCCGCCGAACGTTCCCGAATGTAAATCCTGTCCCGGTCCGTATACCCACAATTCAAAATATGCCAACCCGCGCAGACCGGCGACGATGGCGGGCAAATCGGGCGCAAGAATGCCCGAATCGGCATTGACACAGAAATCAGCTTGGAGCAATGCGGCATGTTGATCAATAAACGCGCCGAGGTTTTTGGAGCCGATCTCTTCTTCGCCTTCGAACATTAACTTGACGTTCAGCGGAATGCCGCCGGTTTGTTTCAGCGCCTCGAGCGCCTTGAGCGTTTCGTGCGCGTTGCCCTTCATATCCGACGCGCCCCGTCCATACATGTTGTCGCCTTGAATCGTCGCCGTGACTGGTGGTGTCACCCATTCATCCAGCGGGTCAACGGGCTGGACGTCGTAATGTCCGTAAACCAGGATGGTGGGTTTGCCGTCGGCGTGGAGCCATTCGCCATACGCCACCGGATGTCCCGCCGTCGGCAAGATTGACACATTTTCGAGACCGACCGCGCGCATCTGGTGCGCCACCCATTCCGCCGCGCGTTCCATGTCGCCCTTGTGTTCCGAGAGCGTCGAGATGCTCGGAATGCTCACAAATTCTTCCAACTCGCCCAAAAAGCGCTCGCGGTTCGCCCGCGCGTATTCGATTGCCATATTCGTTTGACTCATATCTGGTGTCCTTGTACAAGATAATAACCGGGCGTTCTCGATTTTAGCATTGCGGCGCGGACGGGTCAATTGATCAAGGCAACCCAAAGGTGTCAATCTCTACAGGACTTGGTATAATTTGCCCGTTCGCATAGGAGGCAATTCATGGAAGCAGTTCTCCCATTGGTCTGTTTGTTTGGGCTGTTGATTCTGCTGCTTGTCCTCATCTTGAGCGCAATTCGCGTTGTGCGCGAGTACGAGCGGCTCGTTGTTTTTCGTCTGGGTAAAGCGATTGGCGCCAGAGGTCCGGGCGTCGTCTTGCTCATCCCCATCGCTGACCAGCCGGTCAAGGTGGATTTGCGCGAACAATTTCAGGAAATCCCGCATCAAACCTGTATTACCAAAGACAATGTGACCATCAGCGTGGACTTTTTGATCTATTCCAAAGTGGTGGACGCGGTCTCGTCGGTGGTGCAGGTCGGCAACTTTGCGGGCGCTTCGCAAGGGATTGCCACCACCACCCTGCGCGCGGTGATCGGAGACATTATTCTGGATGATGTGCTGGCACAGCGCGAACACATCAACACAGTCCTGCGCACCAAGCTCGACGAAGTGACGGAACGGTGGGGCGTCAAAGTGACCGCCGTCGAAATTCGCGAGATCATTCCGCCGCGCGATATCCAGGAAGCCATGACGCGCCAAATGTCCGCCGAGCGCACCCGCCGCGCGGTCGTGACCGAAGCGGATGGGAAACGGCAGGCGGCAATTACGGTTGCGGACGGCGACCGCCAGGCGGTGGTCTTGCGCAGCGAAGGCGAACGGCAGGCGCGCATCTTGCAAGCGGAAGGGTATGCGCTCGCCTTGCAGACGATCTTTAATGTGGCGCGCGGGATTGATTCAAAAACCATGTCTCTGCAATACATGGACACCCTGAAACAGCTCGGCGCGAGCCCGTCCACCAAGTATATTTTCCCGATGGAGTTTACAGACCTCGTGCAGGGGCTGACCGAATTTATTCGGCAAGCCGGCACGGCGGGCAGTTCCGCAGAGAGTTTGGTTGTGGTGCCCGATTCCACCACGTCCAGCTCGCTGCAGCTGCCGAATATCGAGCCGCCCAGCGGATCCGGCACCGGCGTCTCACAGACGGGGACATAAAGAGCGGCGGCGCAAGTTTGTCCGGCATGGGCGACAGCGCGTTTGTCGCCCTGCTTTTGGGCGTGCCGCGCGCGCGCGGGGATGCGCCGCGACTATTATCTGACATCAATTTCCGCGGGAGCAATGCATTGTTTAATTTTCTAAAACGTGACAAGGAAAAAACCAAAGAAGGACTGACCAAAACACGCGAGTCCTTGAAAACAAAAATCCAGAACCTCATCTGGCTGGATAATGACATCACGCCGGAATTTTGGACGGGTCTGGAAGATACGCTGGTGCAAGCGGACCTCGGGGGCCAAGTCACCATGGAGGTCGTGGACAACTTGCGCGCCCGCGCCGACGCCGAACGCATCACAAGCCCCAAACGCGCCGAAGCGTTGTTGAAAGAAGAGCTCGTCAATGTATTGAAACAGACGGGACAGAATATTCCGCCCAACGGAAGCTATACCGCCAAACCGCATGTCATCCTGATCGTCGGCGTAAACGGCGCGGGCAAGACGACGAGCATTGGCAAGCTGGCGAATTATCTGCGACAGCGCAACAAGCGCGTGATTCTCGCCGCGGGCGACACGTTTCGCGCCGCCGCGATCGAGCAGCTGCAGGTGTGGGGCGAACGCGTCAAGGTGAATGTCGTCGCCCATCAGCAGGGCGCCGACCCGGGCGCGGTCGCATTTGACGCATACCAGTCCGCCAAAGCCAACAATGCCGATGTATTGATTGTGGATACGGCGGGACGGTTACATTCCAAGACAAACTTGATGAAGGAATTGGAGAAAATCTCGCGCGTCCTGCAAAAGAACGACGCGACCGCGCCGCATGAAACACTGTTGGTGCTTGACGCGGTGATGGGGCAAAACGGGCTGAGCCAGGCGCGCGAATTCAAGAAATCCGTGCCGCTCACGGGCATCATTCTCGCCAAACTCGACAGCACTGCCAAAGGCGGCATCGTCTTTGCCATCGCCAGGGAACTGAACCTGCCGATCAAATATATCGGCACGGGCGAAAAGATTGACGACCTCGCCGAGTTTGACGCGCAGGAATTTGTGAATGATTTGTTCGAGGGATAAAAGAGAGGCATTCATGACAATTAGACAGCTAGAGTTGAGTATTGGACAGCCGAATACACTTGACGCAGATTTTGCGCGGCTTCAGCGAATGTTGCCTAGCTCTGAGACGGGGTACGATACATTCAACATTCATGATTATCCGGCAAAGTTCATGCCGCAGTTCCCAGAGATTTTTATTCGATACTATACAGAACCGGGGCAGCTCGTGGTCGACCCGATGTGCGGTTCAGGAACAACATTGATTGCCGCCTGCCTGCAAAATCGGCGCGCGTATGGTGTTGATATTGACCCGATTGCCAATTTGATTGCTTCAGTCGCAACCACTCCACTGGAACCCGATATCTTAGCTGAATATCGTCAACAACTCAATCGGGAAATCGCGCGCGCGTTCCGTGAAAATGAGCCAGCCAACACAGCACTGCCTTCTGAACCAGACTATCCAAATGCCTTACTTTGGTTTCGTCCCGAAGTTTTGCAAGAGCTTCTCGTGATAAGAGATGTGGTTTTGAGAACGGCGACTGAAAAACGCTACCGCGATTTTGCGCTCCTTTGCTTGTCTTCTATCGTGCGAACGGTTTCCAATGCGGACCCGCGCGACATTTTTCCAGAACGCGATGCGGCGAATCCGCTTCGAAAGCGACAAGATGTTCACGCGCATTTCCAACGCGCCCTCTTTGACAATGCCAAACGTGTGCTTGCGTTTTCCGAAAAAATGGACTATGAATCGAGTGCCCAAATCGCGCATGGCGACGCGCGCAAGTTGGTACTGGAAGCCGCAACTGCCGAATTGGTCTTTACTTCACCCCCCTATTGCTACGCAATGGATTATGCGCGCGTTCATCAGCTCAGCACACTTTTATTTATTATGAATAACGCAGAATTGCGGGAACATCGGCGAAAATATATCGGAACCGATCGCGTAGGGCGAAACGGAGACTTTAACTCGTTTGAGGGTTTTCATTTTGCGGAAGACCAAATTCGTCAAGTGCATTCACAGGAAAAAAAGTACGGTGTCATTTTATATCGGTATTTCTCTGATATGCACCAAGTGACGCAGGAAGCATATCGCGTGCTAAAGTCGGGCGGGCATCTCATCTATGTGGTTGGCAATTCGACTGTGAAAAAGACTGAATTTCGCACAGATTATATTCTCACCGAAATCTGTCGAGAAGTAGGTTTTGTGATCGAACGCACATTGGAACGCCCATATTTTGCTTATCGAATGACGCGCAAGCGCAACGTTCAATCGAACACAATTAAATCCGACAGCTTTATTGTGGCTCGTAAACCATAATCGTCGTACCGCGAAAACACCATGCCAAACATAGACTGGTCACACTTTATCGAGCAATATCGTCAGAATGACGCGCATTGGTATGTTTCCAAGATCAAGAGCTATGATATCGAGTCACTCCGACAGCTGCGCCAAGGGTTGAAACTGCTCGACCAATGGTTCGTGCGGTTTGAATCGCTCGCAGGCAACGAGACGGCGCTCCTATCCACCTTTGTTCGACCAAAATTGAAGGGGTCGAATGACGCCCAAGAAATTGCTGGACTTTATAGGTGGACGCCTGCGACAGAACTTTTTTTCGCGTGGTTGTTGGATCGTCACCATGTCATCAGTCAAGTAAATCGCCCCACAGGCATTCGTGAGCGATATAACGCGATTTTGCA
Source organism: Anaerolineae bacterium (assembly GCA_020851635.1). Lineage (GTDB taxonomy): Bacteria > Chloroflexota > Anaerolineae > UBA4142 > SHND01 > SHND01. The sequence goes on along the minus strand of JADZCJ010000089.1, from coordinate 84,269 downwards.
GATGATGGATGAAGGTAAATCATACCGAAATCTCAAGACGCGGTTTGGCGAGAAACTGCTCAATGACTTGGCGGCTAATGCGCGGAATTTTTCAAGCGTATTCAAGAAACTTGGCTTGGCTTGGGTTCAGAGCGGGCAAACGGTTTCTATCACTTTGACCGGCGAGCGTTTTAAGGATGCGAGCAGTGATGAAGAGTTGCGTGCCATCTTTGAACGCCAGGTGCTCAAGTGGCAACTTTATAATCCTACGCTTTCTGCACGTTATCGTGACTTACGTATCTTTCCATTGATATTTCTGCTCCAAATATTGTTGCAGCTAAAACCTGCGCAGCTCTCAAAACTCGAATATGTTCTATTTGTAACCAAAGCGCAGAAAATGGATGAATTAGAGCGCGTTATAGGGCAAATCGTTGCCTGGCGCACTTTGTCACAAGAACAGCACGAAGAAATTATCAAAGCATTGAGTCAACCGCAAAGTGCCCGACGGCGACCGGTATTCATCGAGCTCGCAGATAGCGCCAACAAAGAGATGGAATTTTTCGCGTTGACAAGTCCGCTCAGGCGTACAACAGTTGATGGCGCGATCGGAATCACGCTCGCTGACCACAAGCGCGCTCAACATTTCGTCAGTCTGCGCGGTAAGAAACCAGTGTTTATCGAATTCGAGAGCGAATTGGATTGGTTCAGCTATTATGGTGATTGGACGACTGGTCCGACTGTGGCGGATGCAATCGAATACTATGCCCAAATCGGTGAAATTGAAAAAGCCCAAACCTTAGCATCCCAGCCGGATGCAACAAAACAAGACAAGTCACGTGTGCGCCAAGCGGTACAAGAGCGTCATATCGAAGATTATTTCATTGAACATCTTGATCTCATCGAAAAAGGATTGCGTCTCTATCAACAAGGAAACAGGAGCGGCAAGCAATACAAGACGCCAATTAATCGCATAGATTCTCTCTGTTTGGACCGTCATAATCAATTCGTCATAGTTGAATATAAAAAGAACAAGAGCGCAGATGAAACGGTGGGCCAAACCCTGCGCTACATGGGGTGGGTCCGAATCAACTTGGCTGGGGGCAAAAAAGTGCGCGGCGTGATTGTTGCGGAAAAAATTGATGACAAGACAAAATATGCAATTCAGGGGATGCAGTGGCCTCGCGGTTCCGAGCCAATCACGTTGCTTGAACACAGCTTCAAGATCAATCCGGTCAAGCTGTAATTTACTGGAGTTTGGCGAGTGATCAGAAAATAAATTGAATCGTTCACCTCAGTGCCAGGAAACAATCAGTTTCGCGCTGTTTGCCAATGTCCAGTAATTTACTCTCGAGGAGATGAAAAATGGAAGACCTCAAGTCCCGACTCAACGAAATGAACACTCGCCTCGCGACGCTGTTGGAGCGTCTTTGACCTGGCGGGGAAACAAGCGCGGGTTGCCGAGCTTGAAAAGCAATCGAGCGCGCCCGACTTTTGGAATGACACCCGCAATGCCCAAAAGGTGATGAAGGAACTCACCGCCGAGCAGGGGCTGGTGACACGCTGGACGAGTCTGCAGGGACGGATGCGCGACGCTGCCGAGCTGCTGGAACTGGCGGCTGAGGAAAACAACACGGACATTGTCGCCGAAGTGGCGGTCGAGACGGCTGCGCTCGAAAAGGAATTGGACGACCTCGAGTTCAATCTGTTGTTTTCCGGTCCCTATGACCGCAACAGCGCGGCGTTTTCGATCCACGCGGGCGCGGGCGGCACCGAAGCCCAGGACTGGGCAATGATGCTCTTGCGGATGTATTTGCGGTGGGCGGAAAAACGCGGGTTTCGCACCGAAATCCTGGAAGAGACCGAGGGCGAAGAAGCAGGGATCAAGAGTGTGACTGTCGCGGTGACGGGCGATCTGGCATACGGTCTGCTCAAAGCGGAACGCGGAGTGCATCGCCTTGTGCGCCTGTCGCCGTTTGATTCCAATAACCGCAGGCATACATCGTTTGCGTTGGTTGAAGTCATGCCCGAGCTCGAGGATGAAGGCGATATCGAAATCAATCCCGACGATGTGCGCGTGGACATTTATCACGCTTCGGGACACGGCGGACAGAATGTGCAAAAGGTGGCAACCGCCGTGCGGCTCACCCACGTTCCGACAGGGATTGTCGTGACGTGCCAGAACGAACGGTCGCAGCTGCAAAACAAAGAAAATGCCTGGAAGGTCTTGCGCGGACGTCTGGCGGAGAAAAAGATCGAGGAACAAGAAGCCGAGCGCGCCCGCATCAAAGGCAAACATGTCGAAGCGGGCTGGGGCAATGCCATCCGCTCGTATGTGCTCCACCCCTATCAGATGGTCAAGGACAATCGCAGTGAATACGAGACCGCCCGAACGGATCTGGTGCTCGACGGGGACATTGACCCGCTGATCGAAGCGTATCTCAAGAGCGACGCGGTGGGCGGATGAAAAAAATTCGGGATGTGCCAACGGCACATCCCGAATTTTTGAATCAGATTGCATCGCGGTCAAACTGACCACTCGACCTGGACCCCTCACTCGTCACATTCATAATCGAGCAAACGCAGCCAGCTCGTGACCTCTGCCGGCGCAATCAGTCCGCCCGCCTCCTCAGCGGAGGAAACCACACGCGGCACACAGTATGTATCGAGGACCACAAGCAGCGCTCGAGACGGCTCGATGCCCAGCGCCCGGTCATACCTGGCGCGCACGCTACCATTCTCATCGGACAAGCCGGCATAACCGCGCGCAAATTCGTTTGCCCATTCTCTCGTCGTTTCCGCATCGGCGGTGAGGATGGGGATTGGCAGCGCATTGTATTCGTCAAACAGGGCGCGTTCGTTTGTCAACTGTCTCACATAGCCCTGGCTGATGCGGTCGGCTGCGTCTCGCACAAAAAACAACACTGCGCGCTTGCGTCCGGGCAGCTTGTACAGCGTCACCTCGCCCCCATGCGACGACGGCAGAGTGAAATTGGGCACCCGTTGATTTTTCAACTCGCCGCGAATTTCAGCGCCGCGCAGCGGGCTAAAGGTATAACCTGCTTTGTCCAGCGCGCTTTCCAGCTGCTCGATTGTGGGTTCTGACAGGACGATTTCGTCATTTCCAAATACCAGTGTGGGCGTCACGCGCGAGCCGTTGTTGTATTTTTCCAGGATTGGATTGACGCCGGCATCTGTCTGGACATAGCGCACGCCAAAGGGGATATTCAGAGCGCGCAGCCGCGCGGTAACGAGCGCGGTATCTTCGCATACCGTGCTGCCATAGATGACGAAGGGTAAAGGATTCATGAAGGGGTTGTACAACAACCGCCCGCGACGGTCAAATGACCATCGCGGGCGGTTGTTGCAGTGTGCGCTCGTGCGCGTGGAAATATGGTATCAGAGGGCGCTGCCATTCTTCCAGACGGCAGCATGCTGCAGCGTTTCCACCAATTTGTATGACTCGATGCCTTTGTTCAGGATGAAACGCACTCCCAATTTCTCGAGCTCAATTTTCTGAGCGGTGTCGGTAAAGGCGGAGAGGACGACAATGACAGCTTCCGGATTTTCGAGGCGTAAACGGCGAATTGCATCCAGCCCCAACCCGTCGCGCATCATCGGATCAATCAATATGATGCGCGGGTGAGTCTCGCTAGCCGTCTGAACTGCAGAAGAGCTGTCGCTCGCCACTCCGACAATATAAAAATCGGCTTCACGTTCCAGGCGTTCCAGCACGCGCGTTCGAACCTGTAAATGCTCGTCAGCAATCAAAATAGGGATACGTTCCATTGTTGCCGAGTATAGGCGCGCAGCGATGGGGGTGATAGGGACAGATGTCCTTAATCAGAGGGGACGAACAAGAAGCGGGCTTGCATCTCGCGCGCCACAAGCGCAGACAGCCGGTCTCAACCGATTTCTTTGCCAATCCGTTTCACAGGAATTTTCAGACTAACGCGAGTGCCGGTGGGTTCCCCGCGCTCGATCCACAGCGAGCCGCGCGCCGCGCGGGCGCGTTCGCGCATATTGGGCAGTCCATTGCCCCCACTCTTGTCGTCGCGTGTATTCTCGATTCCCACGCCGTCGTCCTGGACGGTGAGGAGGACTGCGTCGGCATCGCGCACCAGGTCGAGCTCGACCTGACTTGCGCGCGCGTGTTTGCGTACGTTGGTCAACGCTTCTTGCGCGAGATGAAGAATCTCGACGGTTTGTTCGGGCGACAAAAGCTCCGGCTCGATTGTGTCGGCGGTCACATTCACATTCAAAAAAGTGTTGGCGCGCAAATCGCGCGCCAGTTCTTCCAGCCCGCGTTTCAAGTCACGCCCCTGAAATCGCTGTGGACGCAGGTCGAGAATGTAATTGCGAATGTCACGAATGACGTCGTTAAGTCCCAGAATGGCTTGATGCACACGCAGTCCCGCTTCGAGGGGTTCATCGCGGATACGCAGTTCCGCATCGTCCAGCTGCAGACCGATTGCATAGATGGATTGAATGATGCCATCGTGCAAATCCATCCCGAACCGTTCGCGCTCTTGCAAAATTGCCAGCTGCTGTTTCTGCCGATACAGCTGCGCATTTTCGATGGCGATGGCTGCCTGGGTGGCAAACATCTCTAGCACGTCCTGGTCCTGAGATGAGAAAATGGTCGTCGAGCCATCCGGCGCGAGCTTGTCGGTCATATACAAGTCCCCGATGATGCGCCCCTTGAAGCGAATCGGCACCCCCAGCAGGGATTTCATGGAGGGATGATGGGGCGGAAAACCGACCGAACGGGCATCGTTTGTGATGTTTGGGATGCGAATGGCTTTGCCTTCGTGGATCAGCGCGCCCAACAACCCATGCCCGCGCGGCAGGTCGCCCATCAGGGCGCGTTGTTCGGGAGTGAGTCCCGCAGTGACAATTTGCTCGATAGAACGTCCGTTGTTTTGCAGGACGCCCAGCGCCGCATATTTGGCGCCCACCAGATCGCGCGACAAATCAACGACTTTTTGCAATACCGTCGTCAGTTCCAACTCGGTGGTGAGCGCAATCGCCGCGTCATGCAGGGCAGAGAGCTGCTGCGAACGGCGTTCGATTTCAGCTTCGCGTTCCTGGACAATTTCAAAGATCCAGAAAGAAAAGATGGTCGCGCCGATTGTGATAGCTGCCACTTCAAAGGCGGCGAGAAGCCAACTCCACGACTCGGGAAACAGCAGATACTGCGCTGCCAGCACGAGCACCCAAAACGCGATCGGCAAAATGACCGCCAGCCAGCGCAGTCGCTTGGTCGAGAGATTAAATCGGGATATCATGTTATAATTTCCGCCGACTTGCGAATTATACCGTAGGTTCTATCTTGCTGTCATCCAAACCGGCGGCAACTGTCCCGGACTCTTTTGGCTGTTAAATCATGGCAAAAACTCTCAAAATCCTTCTCGTGGACGATCACGAAGTGGTGCGGCTGGGGCTAAAAGCCCTGCTTGCGCGCAACCCTCAATTCCAGGTCGTCGCCGAAGCGAGCAATGCGACCGAGGCGTTGGATCGCGTGGCGCGCTATAAACCCGATGTCGTCGTCATGGATATTCGTCTGCCGGGTCGCAACGGCATTGAAGCGACGCGCGATATAGTTGCCCAGCACCCCGAAACCAAAGTCATTATGCTCACTTCGTATGCTGAGGATGATTTGTTGTTTGATGCTATTGCGGCGGGCGCGTCGGGTTATGTGCTCAAACAAATCGGCAGCAACGAGCTGGTCACTGCGCTGGAAAAAATCGGGCGCGGCGAATCACTGGTGGACCCGCTGTTGATGCAAAAAGTGTTTTCGCGCGTGCGCGAAGCGTCGCGCAAAGCCGAGGATGAAGCATTTGCGGAATTGTCGGAACAGGAATTGAAAATTCTCGCCCTCGTCGCCAAAGGCAAGACCAACAAGGAAATCGCCGAAGCGGTCTTTTTGAGCGAAAAGACGGTGCGGAACTATGTCAGCTCCATCTTGAGCAAGCTGAATCTGTCTACCCGCTCCGAAGCCGCCGCCTATGCCGTGACGCACCGGATTCAGGACCACATGCCGACCGACTGAAAAAAATAGCATCTCGAAAGAGATGCTATTTTTTTATGCCTTGAAAAAGCGAAATGCGTCCTTGACCCGTTCGGGAAAATGCGTCCACGTGTCGAGTTGGGTGGCTTTGCGCCACAGGCGTTTGGGACGAAAATAAAAACGGCGATACGCTTCGTGCCATTTCTGTTCGACCAGTTTCGGGTCCATGCCGGGATACTCGAAATGAGTGTGGTCGGACTGGATTGCCAGATCGCTCCACGTCCGGGCATACAGTTTTCCGTCGCGCTTGACCGTTTCCCACAAGGCAGTGCCGGGATACGGCGCGGCAATCATAAAGTGTGCCAGGTCGGGGTCCAGGTCCAGCGCCAGGTCCGTCGTCTTGTCCATGGTCGCGGCATCCTCGCCGGGCATTCCATAGATGAAAAAGCCCATGGTTTGCAGTCCGGCGGCGCGCGCATGCTTGAAGGCATCGCGCACCTGCGTCAGCGTCTGGGCTTTTTTCACCACGTTCTTGAGAATTTCCGGGTCGCCGCTTTCTACCCCAAACCCCACTCGCCGGCACCCCGCTTGTTTCATCAGGCAAAAGAGTTCGGCATCGGTATGATTCACCTTCATGCCGTGGATCGTCACCCAGGGCACGGTATTCAACCCCCGGTCAATCAAGCCGCGACACAATGCTTTGGCGCGCTTGAGATTCAGATTCCAAATATCGTCGGTGATGCCGATTTCGGTCGCGCGCAGTTCGCGGACGAGCATCTCCCATTCCTGCAAAACGCTTTCGACCGAACGCGCCCGCCACGTGTCACCCGTAATCGGCTTGGAACAATATGTGCACTTGTATGGGCAGCCGCGTGAGGTGAGGATTGTGTAGGCGCGGGCATTTGGGTCCAGCCCATCCGTCAGGGGCTGCAAATTGGTGTATCGCTCGATTTTGAACAAGTCATAGGCGGGCAGAGGAATAGCTTCGAGGTCGGATTCGAGGGGGCGCGCGACATTGTGGTGAATCTTGCCCTGGGCGTCCTTCCATGACAGCCCCAGAATCTGTGCCAGATTGTTTTTCGGCGCTCCTTGCTCCAGCGCGCGGACCACTTGGACCAGCGCGGCTTCGCCCTCACCCCGCACGACCATGTCAATCTGTGTCGGTTGGAGGGATTCGTCCGGCAAAAGCGTCGGGTGCGGTCCGCCGAGAATTGTAACTGCGCCGAATGACTTGGCGACCCGCGCATACTCCCATGCAGCTTCTATCAACGGCGTCGGCGTCGAGATGCCAACCACGTCAACAGGGTCTCGCGTCAAGCGTTCGGCGAGCGTTTCCGCTTCGACGGCGCCGTCGAAAATATCCAGCGCATGATAGCCCGCGGCGCGCAGCGCGCCCGCAAGATAGCCCAGCCCGTTGTGGATGTGTGTGCGTGAATTCCAGAGTCGTGCTTCGGGCGAAATGAGTAAAATTTTCAATACCGGAACCTCAAACGTATTTACGTTGGCAGCAAGCGCCGAGTATTATAATGACAAAGGGCACAGGGGTTAAGGGCATATGTCATGCGGCGCAGATGACGTTTGCCCTTTGGCGATCCAAGAGAGATGCCCTACAGTAGTCTGCATCCGAAAAATCCCAAAATTTGGCTGGGATGGGCGACTGTGCGTCTTGAAATGGCAAAGCCATGCGTGTCCCATACCCTGTTCGGACGCGAGCAATCGTAATCAACGCAGGCGTATTCTCTTGCGCGCGCAAGTATATTCGATGATGGATGGATGAGGAAAAATCATGGCAAAACCGATCTCACAAAAAGGGCGTGCCGCCAAAAAGACGAGCCGCAACAATTCGATATGGATTATCGGCGGAGTCGCCGCCGCCGCGGTCTTGGTGCTGGCGCTGGTCTTGATCAATATGAACGCTACGTCGAAACCGGTCGCGCCGCCCTCGGTTTTGAACGCCGGGCGCGTTTTGGGCAATGCCGCCGCGCCGGTCAAGATTGATATGTATTCCGATTTTCAATGCCCCATTTGCCGTCGCGCCGAACTCGCCATTCGCGAGCTCGCCGAAAAATACATTGACACCGGCAAAGTCCAGGTAATTTATCACAATTTTGCATTTATCGGACCCGAATCGGAATGGGCGGCGCAAGCAGCCGAGTGCGCCAATGATCAGGGCAAATTCTGGGAATATGCCACCAAGTTGTTTGATAACCAAACGGGCGAGAACGTCGGCGCTTTTAGCCGCGACAATTTGAAACGCTTTGCATCCGAGATGAATCTCGACACAGCCGCGTTCAATGCCTGTCTGGACAGCAGCAAGTATAGCGCATTAATCCAGCAGGAGAAAAGTGAAGCGCAGGCGCGCAATATCCGCGCAACTCCTTCATTCTATATCAACGGCCGCTTTGTAGAGGGCTTGCTGCCGATGGGGCAGTTCACCTCACTGCTTGATTCGCTGATTCCGCAGCCCTGACATGAAACTTTCACGTCCGCTTGCCATAGCTGTTCTCGCGCTGCTCGGCATCGCCGTCTCGGCGTATCTGCTCACGGTCCATTGGGGATGGTGGAGCGCCGTTTGCTTTGGTGTGGGAGATTGTCAGTCGGTCAATACCAGTCGTTTTTCGGAGTTTTTGGGTCTGCCGGTCGCGCTCTGGGGGATTGGCGCTTATGCCGCCATTTTTATACTGAGCGTTGCGCTCATACGCGGGATTGCACTCGAATGGGCCCCGCGACTATTGTTTCTGATGGCGGCGGTGGGGGTTGTATTTTCCGCGTATCTTACATATATCGAGTTGTATGTTATCTATGAAATCTGCCCCTGGTGTGTTTTGTCCGCTTTGATCATTCTCTCCATTGCCATTCTGAGCGCGCTCGAATTATACAAGCCGCACGACCCGGAACCCGCCTGAGGCGGGCAGGGTCATTTGCCTCAAAGCGGCGGCTTGGTCGGGCTGAGGTTGCTGTGTCCGGCGAGGGGCAAGGAGAAAAAGAATACGGAACCTTGCCCCTCGCGGCTCTCTGCCCATAACTCGCCGCCCATCGCTTGAATAAACTTGCGCGAGATATACAGCCCCAAGCCGTACCCATACGTCTGGCGCGCGTCGCCGCGTTCGATCCGATTGAATTTGTCAAAAATCTTGTCGAGCTCTTGCGGAGCGATGCCCATCCCCTGATCGCTGACACTTACAACCAGCCGATGCTCGACAACCTGCGTGTCAATGCTGATGACGCCGCCCATCTGCGAGTATTTCGAGGCATTGTCGCAGAGGTTCATGAACACTTCTTCCACCCGGTCCGGGTCGCCCCAGGCAGAGGGCAAATTAGAGATCACGGGCGCTTGCCAGATGTGATTTGTATCGCACACGCGCCACTGTTCGAGGTTGCGCTCGATGACCTTGAGCGGGTCGAATGCCTGGAGGGACAGGGGCATTTGTCCTGACTCGATGCGCGCCACATCCAGCACGCCCTTGACCAGACGCGTCAAATGGTTCGTTTGTTCGTTTGCCAGCGCCAAAATTTCCCGTTGATTTGGCGAGAGCGGACTCTCGCTGTCTTCTGCGAGGAGCAGCTGCAGCGAGCCGGAAATATTTGTCAGCGGGGCGCGTAATTCGTGCGACACCAAAGAGACAAATTCTGATTTGAGCGCATCCAGCTGTTCCAGTTTTGCGTTTGCTTTTTCCAATTCGCGCTGGCGGAGACGCAGACGCTCGTTCGCCTCCGAGAGCTCGCGGGTGCGCGCGGCGACTTGGGTCTCTAGATGGCGATTGAGCTCGCGAATTTGCGCCTGCACCTGCTCGCGCTCGGTCACATCGCGCAGAATCGCGGACGAGCCGACTGCGTTACCCTGTTCATCTCGCAGCAGGGTGCGCGTCAATTCCACGGTGAGCACGCGACCGTCCTGCGTGACTCGTTGGGTGACAAAATTGCGGACGTTTCCCTGCTCGAGCAGTTCCTTTTGCATCCGCTCGATTTCCGGACCGGCGCGCAAGTCCGAAGGCAGCAAGAACTGGAAATGCTTGCCGATCACCTCTTCGGCATGATAGCCAAAGAGGATCTCGGCGCCGCGATTCCAGGTTTGAATCAGCCCGGCGTTGTCAAGCATGATGATAGCATCCGCCGAATCCGCCGCAATGGCGGCAAGCTGGCGCTCGGTTTGCGTTACTGGCATCACAGCTTTCACTCAGCTCCGCGTGTCAACCCTGTTTTCCTGGAGCCGTTCAGGGTGATGGTCTTCCGGTTCTTTTGCCAGAACTCGAAAGATATCCGATTCGGTAATAATGCCGACAATGCGGTCGCCCTCCATTACGGGCAGTCCGCCAATCTTGTGGTCAAGCATCACGCGCGCCGCCTCCTGGATCGTCGCATCGGGGCGGATGGTGAGCGGCTCGCGGGTCATGATCTTGTCCACGGTCAGCTTGCTCAACAGATAATTCAGTTCGTAGATGCCGAGGGTTGTGGCATCCGACGGCTGCGCCTCGCGCACATCGCCGAGCGTCACAATGCCGACGAGCCGCCCGTGATCAACCACTGGCAAGCGCCTGATTTTCGAGTCTTTCATCAATTTGTGCGCATCGGGCAGGGTGGTCTTGGGAACAATCGTGATGGGGTTGGGCGTCATCCAATCCCTTACAAATCTGGTTTGCATTTCACTGACCTCCGCAGTTGTGTGTTCTATGACACAATGGTGCTCTGTTTTGGTCAAATTCGAGTACAAATTCGATTCCTTTTTGGTGTCAGTATGGCGGTCCGGGCGCAAGCTCCGCCGTCAGGATAGAACCTCCCCCGCTCGGTGACAAGGGGCAAATGTCACGGGGCACCGGGACAACCCACGTCCGGTCTTGCCGAATTCGTCCGTCCGCCGCGCGCGGACCGCGCCCCCAACCCCAATTCCGCACATCTGTTCTGAAAGTTGGTAAGTTATTTTGCGCGTTTGACACTATAACGCGTCCAATCGGACGCGGCTAACTTTTTGGTAACGCTCAGACCCCGTCTTTTGGGGTCAAAATGCTTTTTGAAGGAGGCAACTGATGACCGAAAAGCGTTACGAACAACTGATTCACCTTTTGGCGGTCGGCGTCGCCGTCGTTTTGTGGTTTGTTTCTGTCCAATTCTCCGCGGATGGGTTCAATTTTGTGCTGCCGCAGTATGTGTGGATGGGCTATGTCCTCGCCATCTCGGTGACCGTGATCGAGCTTGTCTTTAACGAAGAGGGCATGAATCATTCCCTGACGGTGGTTGCCGTCGGTCTGCTTTCGTATGTCTATGGCATCGTCACCAACATTATCGGCATCTGGGCGGCACAGGGTTCGCCCGATATCGCCGCGAACCCCATCTCGATTGTGTTTCCTGCGCTCCTCGGTCTGTTTCTCGAAATAGCGCCCGAACCGCTTTTGCTCTGGGGTCTGGTCGGCACCGGCGCCCGCGACTTTCTCGGGCACCTGCTCAACAGTCGCAAGGACGCAAATAAAGCGTATTGATGTTGTCGTTGGGATGGATCAGTAGGAAAAATAGAGGGCAGCAGTGGACTTTTCATTGCTGCCCTCTATTTTATTTTGTTCAGAACTGCTATCTTGCGTATTTGGTAATGGTCAACAGATGCGCGGCAGCAGCTCGCCCGCCAATACATCCACCACCCGCGTACTGCCGATTGCTGTGCGCATCAAGACCCGCCCGCGCGGTCCAGTGACAACATGTCCGATGATGGCGGCGCCCTGCCCATAGAGCGAGGCGCGCATTACGCGGAGCACACGTTCGGCATCCCCGGGCGCAACCACGGCGAGCAATTTCCCCTCATTTGCGACATACAGCGGGTCAAAGCCCAGCATCTCACATGCCGCGGCGACCGCAGGGCGGACGGGCAGGTGGGCTTCGTCAAGGATGATTCCGGCGTTCGACTGCTGCGCGATTTCGTTCAGAGCGGTTGCGACCCCGCCGCGCGTCGGGTCACGCAGAACATGAATGTCGGCGCCAGCTGTGAGCATCTCGCCGACCAGATGGTTCAAGGGCGCAATATCGCTCGTCACTTGCGCTTGAAAATCCAATTCTCCGCGGGCGCTCAACACGGCGATGCCGTGATCGCCCATGGCGCCGGAAAGAATGACCACGTCGCCCGGGCGCGCGTTCGCCCCCGCAATCTCGACCCCGTCAGCCACGCTGCCCACACCCGCCGTGTTGATATATAACCCATCCGCCTTGCCTTTTTGCACGACCTTGGTGTCGCCCGCAACGATTTGCACAACCGCTTCCTGCGCGGCGGCGCGCATCGAGGCAACCACGCGTTCGAGCACGCGCATTTCCAATCCTTCTTCGAGAATAAAGCCAACGGTCAAATAGCGCGGTGTCGCGCCCATCATTGCCAGATCATTGACGGTGCCGCACACGGCGAGTCTGCCGATATCCCCGCCGGGAAAAAAGAGCGGCGTCACGACATGCGAATCGGTGCTGATGGCGAGGCGCGAGCCGGCGATGCCCACAATGCCCGCGTCGTCGCCTGCGCGCAGAATCGGGTTGTCGAACGGCGGCAAAAACAATTTTGTGACGAGATCGCGCGAGAGTTTGCCCCCGCTGCCGTGTCCCAATACAACATACTCGGTCGGTTGGAGCGGCAGGGGACAGACCGGACCCTCCAGCGTGACCGGGTTCAAATTTCCATTTTCACCCATCACGCCTGCTCCAAAAGCGCGTGATGACGCCCATATTTGTAATAGGCAGCGCACGCGCCCTCGCTCGACACCATCGTCGCGCCGAGCGGGCGTTCGGGGGTGCAGGTTGTGCCAAAGACAGGGCAATCATGCGGTTTGGCAAGACCCTGCAAGATTTTGCCCGCGATGCACGAGGGGGATTCGTGGGTGTGAATTTCGCCGAGGTCAAAACGCGCTTCGGCGTCATATTCTCGAAATTCCGGACGCAAACGCCAGCCGCTCATCGGGATCGTGCCAATGCCGCGCCATTTGCGGTCGCACAGTTCCAGGACCTGCCCGATGACTTGCTGCGCGGGCAGATTGCCCTGAAATGTCACAGCGCGCACATAGGCGTTTTCAACCCCCACGCGCCCCTGTTCGAGCATTTGCACCAATGTCAAAACACCCTGCGCAATGTCGAGCGGTTCAAAGCCCGTCACCACGATCGGCACCTGATATTTTTCGGCGAGTGGCGGATATTCCCAATACCCCATGACGGCAGAAACATGCCCCGCCGCGAGAAATCCTTGCACGCGGTTCAAGGGCGCACTCAGGATGGCATGCATTGCAGGGGGGACGCAGGCATGAGAAACGAGGACGCTGTAATTTTGCACGCCGAGCGCACGCGCCTGGAGCACACTCATGGCGTTTGCGGGCGCGGTCGTTTCAAAGCCGATGGCAAAAAAGACGACCTGTTTGTCGGGATTTTGCTGCGCGAGTTTGACTGCATCAAGGGGCGAATAGACGACGCGCACGTCGCCCCCCATCGCGCGCACCGAAAATAAATGGCGCCCACTGCCGGGCACGCGCAGCATGTCGCCGTATGACGTGAAAATGACGTCGGGGCGCGAGGCGATTGCCAGCGCCTTGTCAATCAATTCGAGGGGCGTGACGCAGACAGGACAACCGGGACCGTGGACGAGCTCTACTTGAGACGGCAAGAGTTGGTCAATGCCGTGGCGCACGATCGCATGTGTTTGACCTCCGCAAATCTCCATCAGCGTCCACGGGCGCGTAACGGTGTGTCGGATTTCTTCCAACACCCCGTGAACGAGTTTGGCATCGCGGTATTCGGTAACGTATTTCATAGGTTCAGAGATCAGGGGTCCGATTCGGCGGATGTTGGGGCGATTTGCCGAATGCTTTTTCCGGTTCCAGCTCCTCTTCCAGATTGACCATTTCGCGGATGGTTTGAAGCGACTCGAACGCCTCTTGTTCGCTCAAGCGGCTGATGGCAAAACCGACATGGATCACGGTGTAATCGCCAACCTGCGCGTCGGGCACGTACGCGAGACATGCTTGGCGCGTGACGCCGCCAAAATCCACCTTGCCCATTCGCAGACCGTCCGTGTCGTGGATTTCAACAATTTTTCCCGGAACACCCAAACACATTGTTCGATTCTCCTCACCGGCTTGCTACCGAGGTCAGTCTCAATCTATTTCAATGCTCGCCAATTTGAATTCGTCAATCGGTTTTGGTATCACGCGCGCGCTGGAGCATTTTGGGCACGCCTCACCTGCATACTCTTGCTCGAATTCATTGCCGCATTTCAAGCAGTGCAGATGCGTGGGCACGCGTTGAATGTCCACGCGCGCGCCTTCCGCCATCGTACCGCGCGCCAGAGTTTCGAGATGAAGCCGCAGCGAGTCCTCGCTCTCGTTGGCGGCTTGGCTCATTTCAATAGAAAACTCGGTGATGCGGACAGCGTTGTTTTGTTTTGCATACGCCAGGGCGAGACTCAACATTTGCTGGGCGACGCCAAATTCATGCACAATTGGTTCCTCCGGCTCGAGGATACCTGCTTTGGCGCACAGTCAATAGGGGAAATGATACCGAATTCGGGGGGACATTCTGAAGACCCGGTTTTTTGGTCTAGATCAAATAGAACTCTGTCTGTCGCTTGTCCATGACGGTGCACCCATTCTCGGTATAGCAAACGTCCTCTTCACAACTCAGACGAACGCGTTGGTTGTCCCATTCAGGGACCGCGTCCTCAATCGAGAGTTCCATCGTGTAGGCGGTATTTGGCACCAGCCGCACGTCGCCGCGTCCCGGATTGCGCTCTTGCTCCCAGGGCAAACCGATCAGGGGGCCCGGCTCGTGCAGGTAATACCCCAGAGAATGAGAATAGACCTTGGGCGTCGGGATGCCCTCTGCGCGCGCCCGGCGCAGGATATTGGCGAGCAGCTCGTCACCGGTCAAGCCGGTCTTGAACGATTCCATAAAGTTCTGCTGCAAGTGGTTGACATGCTTCAAGAGCATTTTTAGTCCGGGCGGAGCGTCCTGCTCGCCGGGACGACGCACATACGCCCATTCTTGCAGGTCACTACAAAGACGCAGATAGCGGTTACCTACGTCGCAGTGAATCAAATCGCCGGGGCGAATCACTCTATCCTCGACCGGATAGAGTGATTGCTGCGCCTGCGCTCGCGTCAAGTTGAAAAACGGGATAAAGGACTGTTCGACGCCCAAGTCCTGACCGAGTTGCCAGAACGTCCATTCCAGATCATCTGTTGTTGTGACGCCGGGAGTGATCGAGTGGGGGCTGTAACATTCGGCAATGATCTCGTGTGTGAGATGGACGATGTTTGGATAGTATTGCAACTCGATATCGCACAGGGTTTCGAGCCAGCGCGTACAAGCCGGCTCGGCAGACACCAGCCGTTCGCGCAAGGGGGGGGCAAGGACGGCGCACAGCTGTTGATAAAGGTTGTGCGTGAGACCTCCGGCTGCCCATTCGACCGAACCGATATTTATTCCGATCCGTTTAGGGTCGCGCTCGGCGATGATTTGAGCCAGGAGTGGGAATTGTTCGGTGTGATGACGTCCCCGCCACGGCTTGGCATACAAGTCACCGAGGTCGGTCATTGACACATTGATTCGTTCGATGCCCGCTTGCGCCCCGCGGTCATAAAACACGAGCATTTGCAGGATCGGCGCCCAGGTGCGAAGCGGCACCATCGTCCTAAAGACCGGATCATAGTCGTCTTCCTGACAGATGATCAGCCACATGTCAATCTCTGCCTCGCGCATGGCTTGGGGCAGGATCGTGTCAAGCCGTCGCGCCAGGACGGTCCTGGAGACCTGGTCTTGCTCTCGTATCGAAAGGACTCTTGATGTGTTCATACGCGCTCAGGCGCCCGGGGCGGGCGATGACTGAGGAACAAAGACGCCGGGACGTGGCAGACGTTCGGGCATGGGTAGGATACCAAACGACTTGTGTGGCTCGATCTGATACCAGTAGGCGGTGCTGGAATAATCGTCACACCGCTGGTTGGCATTGCCATGCTCGATGGTGACGCGGATGCGTTTCTCGAACCGGACGGGATCGAGCACATGCCAGCGATAGGCAGAGATTTTTCCGCCCTCCTGATCGTCTCCGGTCAAGGTTACACCAAAGAACGGAGAGGAATAGGGGCGCTCGAAACCCCATGCCATATTGAAATAATCTTCTGTGCCCGTTCCGTGCAGACTGGGGGGCCACACATCGTCGTCAATAAAGATCATGTCATCGCCTTCGCCGAACCAGTTTGTTTCGCGATACGTATTGGTCGGGTAGGGCTTGTGGCGCAAGTTGTCTACATCCAGATGGCAGCCGACGTAATGTCCGCGCCCCTCGGCTTCCAGGATGACGTAATTCCCCTCACCTGTTAGATTGCGACCCCCGTGATTGTACATATGACCCGTCATGCCCTCGTCCGAGATGCCATCGGTTGGATTTTCCCTGCGCCACTGCGCGTGGAACCTGCCGGTATCGGGCGGGAGTTCGGGGAGTTCTTCGTAGTCAATGTAATAATAGAGCAGGACTTCGTGCGTCAGCGTCTCACATTCGAGCTCGATCCGCGCGCCGTTCTGAAAGGGCATAGAGAAATAACAGTTAAAGGCATTGCCATTGGTCGGCGCCATCACCATCGGCAGTGAAGTCAGGACGGCGGTCATCGAATGTCCCACGCCAAAAAAATCTCCCAGCGGAACGAGGACGCTCGGCTCCGACTCGCCATCCCAATACATTTTCAAGAGACATTTTCGCAGGTGGTCTGGTTCGCGACACGCGCTGGTGATCCAGATATGGGTGATACGCCCCGCGCCTGTGGTCTCGAGGAGCGTAACCTTTTCGTCCGGGACGATAGAAAGCCGGTCACGGTTCGCGCCGCGCCGGTCCCAGCTGGACGTACGGCGCGTGCGAAAAGGACGAACGATGGGCAGAGATGATAAACCAAAATCAGACATGGATCCCTCCGGGTGTTTACTCGCGAATAATTTGGGGTTCTCGGAATCAATGAATTATTTGTCATCCGACGACCTGGCGATAGACGCGCAGCAGGTTTTCGCCCATGATCTTTCGAATGTCAGATTCCGTATAACCTCTTTGGACCAGCCCCGCCGTTACGCGGGGCCACCGGTCCACTTCTTCCAGTCCTTTGACCCAGTGTTCGGGCGGCAGACCCAGATGACTTTGAAACACATCAAAGTCGGCTCCCAGCCCCACATGATCGGCGCCGATGACGCGCACGCAGTGGTCAATCAGATCAAGAAACGTCTCTAGCGTCGCCTGCGCGGGGTCTTGGGCGAGGGTTTCGGGTATGGTAGTGGCGCAAAAAACACCGTCTTTTTCGGCGATGGCTTCCAGAATCTCGTCGGGCGAGGTGCGGCGGTGGGTCGCACACAGGCGCTGTGAGCCGCCGTGTGAGACGATGATCGGTTGTTCGCTGACTCGCAAAACATCACGAACGCCCTGAAGCGTCATATGGGCGACATCCACCACCATCCCCAGTTGGTTCATCTCGCGCACCACTTGCTCACCAAAGCGGGTCAAACCCCCGCCCTGCTCGCGCCCCTCGGCAACGCCATCGGCGATGGCATTCCGCCAGTTCCAGGTCAACCCAATACTGCGTACGCCCATGCGATAGAACCCGCGCAGCAGTCCGATCTGATTCAGAATAGGTTCTGCGCCTTCAAGGGCAACCCACGCCGCCAGCGTGCCTTGTGCCTTTGCCTGCAAGACATCATCGCTTTTCAGCGCAAGCGTCACGGTATTCGAGTGACTGCTCTGCGTCTCCCAGATCAATTCCAATTCTTTGAACGCCTGGGCTGTGGGCGGCAGGTCCAACTCGGGGGCAACGCAAATCGCATAGGTCTGGCAATCCAGTCCCCCGGCGCGCACCAGAGGCAGGTGCATGTCAAAACCGGTCATCCATCCCTGGAGAAAGCGCTCTGACAAGGGCGCCTCGTATGCGACATCGCGGTGGGCGTCCCAGACCAGCATTTCTTGATGGAGTTGGGCGGGGTCCATAGTCTCGTTATCCTTTGATCCCCGTCGTGGCGATGCCGCGGACGATATACTTTTGGGCAAAGATGACCAGCAGCAGCATCGGGATCGAAGCGACTGCGGTTGCCGCCATCACCGTGCCCCAGTCGAGCATCGTATCTTGAAATTCGCCCTGGCTCGCAAACGTCACGCCGACCTGCATCGTGAACATGCGGGGGATGTTGACCACGATCAGGGGCCAGAGAAAATCGCTCCAGCTGGCGAGCGCGGTCAGAATGGCGAGGGCGGAGAGCGGTCCGGCGACGAGCGGCAGAATGATCCTGAGATAAATCCCCGGTTCGGACATGCCGTCAATGCGCGCCGCATCCAGCAAATCATCCGGGATGCTGAGAATTGCCTGACGCAGAATAAAGACTCCGAACGCGCTAATCAGCCCGGGAAACACCAAGCCCGCATACGAGTTGTGGAGCTTGAAATTAAAGGCGCCAACATACCACGGCAGGATCAACATTTCGACCGGCACCATCACCGTAGCGAGGATAAAGATGAAAAAAGCATCCCGTCCGGGAAAGCGAAATTTTGCCAGCGCATATCCGGCGAGCGAGCAAAAGAACAGGGTGCTGACTACCGAGATGATGGTTACGATGAATGTATTAAGATACCACTGCCCAAAGGGGTATTTGGTGAGAATCTTGATGTAATTGTCGAGCGTCGGATTGACGGGCAGCAGCGCATAATATGCGATTTCCGCGCGCGGCTTGAGCGAGTTCGAGAGCATCCAGAGATAGGGCAGCAGCGTGGTGATGGCGATGAGGATCACCCAGCCGTATGCGCCCAGCCCTGCCACAGCGGTGCGCAGGGTCCTACTTCGCCTGGCGGCGCGGGCGGCGGCATCGGAATGGACTTGGACTTGGGTGGTCATGGTTTTGTTTGTCCGTTCAAAGGGATTGTCGAAACTACTATTCTTGCATTAGGCGTCCCGGAAAAAAAGAGAATCAATATCTGACCTCGCGCGTGAGCGTTTTGAGTTGAATGAACGTGATGACCAGAATGAACAAAAAGAAAACAAAGGTGATGGCGGAGGCGCGCCCCATGTTCATCCTGAAAAAAGCTTCCAGATAGATCATTAGCGGCAGGGTCAGGGTGCTGTTGATCGGACCCCCATTGCCCGTCATACTTCGCACCACGTCAAAGTTTTTGAGCGAAGCCGTGACGGCAACGATCGAGACGAGCACGATTGTCGGGTTGAGCAAAGGCATCGTGATGTGACGAAAGAGCTGCCAGGAGGATGCGCCATCAATCTTGGCGGCATCATAAACTTCGCCCGGGATGGTGTTCAGACCAACGGTGAAAAGGAGGGTATAATAACCGATCGAGCCCCAAATGGTCACAGCGGCAATCGCATATAGCGCCGTCTGGGGGTTGGTCATGAGCATGGGGTGCTCGACGTCGAGAGCGCTCAAGATTTGGGTGATCGGTCCAATCCGCGAATAGAGCAGACTGAAAATCCATGCCATGGCAACGCCGGAGGTCACAAACGGCAGCATGATCAACGTCAGCAGGACGTTCTTGCCGCGCGTAAGATGCTGAAGCGCGAGCGCGGTCACCAGACTGATTGACAAAACGCCGATGGAGCGCACCGCCGCATAGCGCAGGGTGTTGGATACGGCTTTCCAAAACGCCTCGTCCTGCAGCATACTTTTATAGTTCTCGAAACCAATGAACGACGTATTGGTCGAAAGCGTGTTGTATTTCAACACGCTAAAATAAAACGCCTGGAACATGGGAATGACAAAAACGATCAAAAAATAAAGGAGCGGCAGGGCAATAAAGATATACCCCCATAACGCATTTTTTTGAGCGAGTTTTAGCTTCATCCTAGCTCCCATCGCCGGCAGCGCGGTCAAACCCGGAAACGCGGACACGCAAAACACGAAATTGACGCTGGCGAGATGAACATTTCATGTGGACTCGAATGGTCGTGAAACAAGCCGCGCCGCGCGGCAGAGTGACGCAATCGGCTGGCGAGGATGTTGTGGGACAGACCGCGTTCCGAAACGAGCCGAACGCGGTCTGTAATTCGCGAGCTGAATTCTAGTCAAACACACCCGAAAACCAAGACCGGTCTGCGTGAGTCGGGATTCGCGCAGACCGCGGGCTTTCACTTTCTTTGCAGAGCGTTTTCGGGTGCGTTCTACTCATGGGGCATAGTAGTTGTCGAGTATCTTTTGTTCCTGAGTCGCGCCCCAGTCAAGCACTTGGGTCGGGTCCTCTCCATTAATCAGCACCTTGTCGCCCATGTCAATGGCGACTTGACGCTCGCCCTGTTCGTCCACCCAAAAGAGGGCGCTGGCAAAGGGCAAGCCATCAATAAATGCCTTCAGGTAGGGGTCGTCGGTGTAGAGGGGGTCGCTCATCAAACTCTTGATCGGGGGCAGCGCGCCGATGATCGGGCTGTAGGTTTTGACGGCTTGCTCGCTGATCAAAAAGTTTACGAACTTGCTCGCCGCCGCATACCGGGCGGGGTCTTGAGCTGCTTTGCTGGTGACTGCAAAGGACCAGTATTGAGCGATATTGTGTCTTGCCGCTGCCTCATCCTGTGCGGGTCCACTCACCATGGGCGCGGTCCCATAGTTGAGGTCCGGCGCTTGTGATTTGATCTGCCCAATGACCTGCGGACCGGCGATGATCATGCAAGCTTGCTTGGTGTAGAAAGCGGCATACGCGCTGTCATTGAAATTGGGTTGGCTGACCTTGTCCTTGGTGGTCAAGTCGGTGAACCATGTCCACGCATCTTTGCCCTCTTGGGTGGTGTTCCACACTACCTTTTTCTGATCATCCGAAAAAAGCGGCGCGCCATACTGGAGCAGCAAGTTCTTCCAGATGATGTGGTCCTGCTGCGAAAAGAGTTGATAGTAACCGTTCACTACCATCTTGCCGTCCGCATCGCGCTGCGTGCATTTGATCGCCGCATCCCGCAGCTCGAGCCATGTGGTCGGGACCTTGTCTATGCCTGCCGCGGCAAAAAAGTCTTTGTTATAGTACAAGGCATAGTCCATGATATAGAACGGCACGGCATAATACTTGTCATCAAAGACCAGCACATCCGCCGCGTCAACCAGTTGTTCCTTGAGCTGGCTTGTTGATGCGACATCTTCGGCAATCGGAGCAAGAAAGCCGCTCTTTTGATATTGCGCGATCCATCCGTGATAGGGCGTCAACACATCGGGACCCTGTCCGGTGGGAACGGTGGTGGCTACCTTGGTGGTGAAATCTTCATAGGGGACTTGAGTTGCATTGATCTTGATGCCGGGGTTCGCCGCTTCAAAGTCGGCAATGATTTTGTTGAGGGCGGTATCCCAGTTCGTAAAAGGGATATACCAAAACTCTACCGTGACCGGTTCCGTGCTGCTCGGCGCGCTTGTGGCTTGCGCGGGTGCGCTTGTAGCTTGAGCGGGTGCGCTGGGCGCCGCAGGGGCGGCGGGCGCGACCGGAGCGCAAGCGATCACGGCAATACCCAGCACCATAACAAGGACAACAAAGATTATGGAAGATCTTTTCATTTTTCTGACTCCTTGTGCGAATCTGACGAACGGGGATCGATCAGGCAATTACGTGACTGTAGATTGCGCCTCACCTCCTTGATTGCGCCGATACATGCCCTATCGAGAGGGCATAAATCGGACGACTTGCAAACACGCACGCAGCTTGACGCTCTGTGGAAGCGGTCGCCTCGTTGGCAGATTGAAAAGCTTGAACGCGGCGGATCACAGAGCAAAGGCAGAGACGAGAGAAAATGAATACGTTTACATAACTATTGTAAACGTATTCACGATGAGTGTCAATAGCAAAATTTCAAGGGTGTGCATTATATTTTTTTGCGAGCAAGGCATCCTCGCCGCGGCGTGGCGGGCGGAGAATCGAGCGACATTCATTCCTTGTCGTCCAACATTCTGACACACACCAAATCTTTATTCAATCTTGACAGCTGTCTTGA
The DNA here is from genome assembly GCA_020851635.1 of Anaerolineae bacterium. Classification (GTDB taxonomy): domain Bacteria; phylum Chloroflexota; class Anaerolineae; order UBA4142; family SHND01; genus SHND01. Next base: position 62,339 of record JADZCJ010000089.1, on the reverse strand, counting down.
ATACGTTTACAATAGTTATGTAAACGTATTCATTAGCTGTTTTTTCTTTTTTTGCCCCAAATTGCCATGGACCGAGTCACCAGCCGTGAGGTTGCCCGCCGCGCCGCCGTTTCGGTCGCCACTGTCTCGCGTGTCCTAAACAATCTTCCCAACGTCAGCCCCCAAGTCCGGGACCAGGTCCTGCGCGCGGCAAGAGAACTCAATTACCAGCCCAGCCGTGCCGCGCAGCGTCTGCGTGCCCACCGCAGTCAGGTCATTGGCTTGATCATTTCGGATATCCAAAACCCTTTTTTCACATCGGTTGTGCGAGGGATCGAAGATTATTTGCAAAAGCACGGTTACTCTTTGGTGCTCTGCAACTCGGACGAGGATGCCGAAAAGGAACTGGTCTATATCAATGTCATGCGCGCCGAAGGCGTCGCCGGTGTCATCCTCACGCCTTCCTTTCAATCCAAGCCGAATATACAGAACCTGCTCGACCACGGCATCCCGGTAGTCACGGTGGACCGGTTGCTCCGAGATTTCGAAGTGGACTCTGTCGTCAGCGCCAATTTTGAGCCATCGTTCCAAGCTGTGTCATACCTCGTGCGGCATGGCCATCGCCGTATCGGTATGGTGTGCTTGCCCGCGAGCGGCGTGCCCGGCGTCGAACGCCGTCAGGGGTATCAGGCGGCGTTGGAGGCAGACGGAATCGCCGTCGTGCCGGACCTGGTTGCGGTTGGCGACGCCAAAGAGGCGGGCGGTTATGCCTGCACGCGCGATCTGCTGCTGCAGGACAACGCGCCGACCGCGCTTTTTGTGGCAAACAACTTGATGACGCTGGGCGCGCTGCGCGCGATCAAGGACCTGGGTCTACGGGTCCCTCAAGATGTCTCTTTGATTGGTTTTGACGACATGCCCTGGTTTCCTCTGTTGAACTCGCCCCTGACCTGTATTGCTCAACCGACATACGAGCTGGGAAAAGGCGCGGCAGAACTCTTGCTGGCGCGCATCAAGACGCCGACTGCGCCGATCAAGCACATCCAATTGACGCCGCGGCTGATTTTGCGAAAATCAGTTGCGGCGCTGAATGGCTCGCCTTGACGGTCTGATTTCCCATGGGTGAATATTTTCTTCGCCGGCTCGTTCGCATCGCGCTGGTGTGGCTGGGCATCAGCTTGATCACTTTTTTCTTGCTGCGCCTCACAGGTGACCCCGCGCGCAACGTGCTGGGTGAGCTGGCGACCCAGGAAGCGGTGGAGCAGTACCGGCGTCAGGAGGGTCTGGACCGTCCCTTGCCGGAGCAATATCTCAAGTTTGTTTCCGGCGCGATCGTGGGAGATTTTGGGCGCTCGCTCCGCTATCAACAGCCGATTCTGCCCATCATTCTCGAACGGCTGCCCGCGACGCTGGAATTGGCAGCCGCGAGTCTCTTTATCTCTTTTGCTGTCGGGGTGCCGCTCGGCATCATTGCTGCTCTGAAAAAAGACAAGGCGATTGATTTTTTTGCGCGCGGGCTGGTGCTGCTCGCACAGGGAATCCCCAATTTCTTTCTCGCGATTCTCTTGATTCTTTTGTTTGGCGTGACGCTGCGCTGGCTGCCGACCGGGGGCAGGGGCACGCTGCAGCATTTGATTCTTCCTGCGCTCGTTTTGAGTTTTATTCTCTTGCCGCTCACGGTGCGCGTAACCCGCGCGGCGATTCTGGATGTGATGAATCAAAACTATGTGCGGATGGCGCGCGCCAAAGGGATGCGTGAAAACTCGATTTTGTTGAATCACATGGTGCGCAATGCTTCCCTGCCGATTTTGACCATTCTCGGCGTGCAGGCGGCGAGTTTGCTGGGCGGCTCGATTGTGACCGAGACCGTGTTCTCGTGGCCCGGGGTGGGGCGCTTGATCGTCAGCGCAATTATTGCGCGCGATTTTCCGCTGGTGCAGGCGTCCGTATTGATTATCGCGTCTGCGGTTGTCGTCGTGAACTTTATAGTGGATATCTTGTATGGCGTTCTCGACCCGCGTATCACAGCCGGTTGACATGACACAGGCATCGCGGGGCTCGACCTTTCAGTACAAGTCGTTGTGGCGGCGCAGACTCGGCGCGTTTTGGAGCAGCTGGGCGAATCGGCTCGGTTTCGTCGTTGCGCTCCTGGTGGTCGCGCTGGCGCTGTTTCCACAAGAGTTGCTGCCCTTTGACCCGACGGGAATCAACCTCGCGGCTGCCAAACAGCCGGGCTTTTGGGCGGGGAATACCGAGCATGTGTTGGGGACTGATTTTTTGGGGCGTGACCTGTTGTCGCGCACGATTCATGCCACCCGGCTCACGCTCATCATCAGCATCACGGCGGTCACGATTGCGGCTTTTCTCGGTCTTGCGTTGGGGATGGCGGCGGGTTTCTTTGGCGGTTTTGCCGATGAAGTGATCAGCTGGATGGTGGATGTGCAGTTGGCATTTCCGGTGATTGCGCTGGCGCTGGCGATTATTGCGATGGTTGGCGGCAATATTTATGGGTTGATTCTGGTTCTGGCAGTCACGAGTTGGGCGAGCATGGCGCGCGTGGCGCGCGCCCAGACGTTGGGCGCCAAGAATGAACTCTATGTGGATGCAGCCGAGTCCATTGGCGTCCCAACGCGCCGAATCCTGATCCGACATCTCTTGCCCAACGTGCTTTCACCGCTGCTTGCGGTCATCACCTATCAGATTTCGCTGCTCGTGCTGACAGAATCGGCGTTGAGTTTTTTGGGTCTGGGTGTTGCGCCGCCGCAAGTAACCTGGGGTGGGATGATCGGAGACGGACGGAACTATATCTATGACGCATGGTGGACGGCGGCGGTGCCGGGCATCATGATTGCTATTCTGGTGTTTGCATTCAACTTTGTGGGCGACGGGTTACGCGATGCATTCGACCCGACTGCATGGACCAAAAAGGCGTAGCGGCGCTCCACAGGAGAGGAAAGAGTTTCCGAAAGACAAAACCGCTCTCGTGTTTGTGTCTCTTGTCGTTTGTGCCGACGCGCGTGTTGTGGACTCGCACAACACGCTCTGATACCGAAAAGGAGGAGATTGTGAAAAAAACACTGTTTCTACTCGCCCTGACCGCAATAATGATTCTAGCTCTCGGCTGTGCGCCCGTAGCGGCGCCGCCCCCAAGCGCCGCACAACCCACTGCCGCCCCCGCGCAAGCAACTCAAGCCCCCGCACAGGCGACTGAGGCGCCGCAGCCGACGACGGCGCCCCCGGCGGCTGCCAAAGATGCGCTGGTGATCGCACAGACGGTGGACCCGCCAAATCTGGACCCGTTCAATACGACCGCGCCGTATATGAGTGTGTTTGCCCAAATCTGCGAACCGCTCATGTATTGGGACAGTGATGCGGACGGCAACGCCGTCATCAAGCCCCGTCTGGCGACCGAATGGAACTGGGTTGACGACACGACGCTCGAATTCAAATTGCGCGAGGGCGTTCAATTCAGCAACGGTGAACCGTTCAACGCCGAGTCCGCCAAGTTCAGTCTCGAGCAGCTGTTTGCCGCGTTCAACTACAGCCAGTGGCTCGCTGACCTGCTCAAAGAGGTCCAGGTTGTGGACGACAACACCGTTCGCGTGGTGTTGAACAAACCGGCGGGCTACTTGACGTCGGTGATGGCAATGGGCAGCTTTCAGGTCGAGCCCAAAGACTTTGCCGCGCGTGGAGTGGACGCGTTCAACCAGTCGCCCGTTTGCACCGGTCCGTGGACCCTGCAGGAGCACGTCAAGGACAGTCACATTACGCTGGCGGCGAACCCCAACTATTGGGGCGGCACGCCAAAATTCAAGACCATCACATATCGCATCATCCCCGACGATGCCGCCCGCGTTGCGGCATTGGAAGCGGGCGAAATTGACATTGCCCCCAATATTCCGCACTCGGCAGCCGACCGCATTGCGAGCAACAGCGCGCTGGAATTGGTTTCGATTCCGAGTTTGCGCCAATTCGGCACGCATTTTGACGTTGACAATCCCAAAGCCGAACCGCTCAAGGATGCCCGGGTTCGACTTGCGCTGAATCTCGCCATTGACCGCGAGACCATGTGCAAGCAGCTCTTTTCCGGACGCTGCACGCCGATGCAGGGACAGTTCCTGTCCAAGTTCCACAGCGGGTTCAATCCCGATCTCGAAATCTACCCCTATGATCCCGAACGCGCCAAAGAGCTGTTGGCGGAAGCGGGCTATCCCGATGGCTTTGAGGTGGACTATACCTATACTGTCGGTCGCTATCCGCTGGACAAACAAGCCGGTGAAGCGATGGCGGCATATTTGCGCGCCATTGGGCTGACGGTGAACGAGAGCGCGGTGGACTTTCCGGAATGGGCGCGCCAGTTTGACGCCAAGCCGCGCCAGACTACCGCGTTATACACGGTCGGGTTCCTGTTCGCCCAGGACGGGTATCTCGCCAATCTGAGCTATGTGCCCGGAAAACGTTTCCGCACGAGTGTGATGCCCGCCGGCTTTGATGAGGCGATGGAGAAAGCAGGGCAGGTTGCGAATGAAGCTGAGCGCATCAAGTTGATTCAGGAAGCAGAAGCGGCAACCAACGCCGAGCCGTTCGCCGTGTATCTCTACAGCATTGACGACTTGTACGGCGTCCAGGATTGGGTCGAGGGCTTTGCCCCGCGTCCCGATCAGACGATTCGCTTGACGGATATGGGAGTTACCCCGAAATAGAACGTTGATTCAGAGACCGCAGGGCGAGCTGTCTCAAACTGCGGTCTCTTGCTGACCCATATGAACTCAAACCGTCTTGGTATCGGCATTCTGGGCGCTGCCGACATTGCGTTGCGCGCCCTGCTGCCGGCGATTCGAAATTCGCGCAACGCGCAGATAGTGGCAATTGCCAGCCGTGAGACCGAACGCGCGCATCAAGTCGCCGCCGCTCACGAAATCCCGCGCGCCTATGGCTCGTATGACGCGCTATTGCAGGATGAGACGGTGCAGGCAGTCTATATCCCTCTTCCGAACGCGCTCCACGCCGAATGGATTGTCCGCGCGGCGGAACACGGCAAGCACGTCTTGTGCGAGAAACCGCTCGTGATGACCGTCGCACAAATGGATGTGGTCGAACGCGCCGCGCAGACAGCCGGCGTGGTTGTGATGGAAGCATTGATGTATCGCCTTCATCCGCAGACTGTGCGCGTACAGGAGCTCGTTGCGTCCGGCGCGCTGGGTCCGGTCCAGCTGGTCACCTCCGCCTTTACCTATCACGTGCCCAACCCGAACGACATTCGTCTCTCTGGCGCGTTAGGGGGGGGTGTTTTGCTCGATGTGGGGACGTACTGCGTCAGCGTTTCCCGACTGGCAGCGCAGACCGAGCCGCTCGCCGTGGTTGGGAGCGCCCGTATCGGTCCGGCGAGCGATGTGGACGAGGTGTTTGCAGGGCTGTTGAGCTTTCCGGGAGGCGCGCATGCCACCTTTGCGTGTGCTTTGCACGGTCCGCGTGACCAGTGGTATCGCATTACCGGGACCGAAGCGACTCTGACTGTCCCCGTGCCTTTTGCGCCTGGCGCGCAGGAACGCGAGCTGATTATTCGACGCGGCTGGCAGCGCGGCAAGGAAACTGAAGAACGAATCCTGGCGCCGGGCACGGACCAATATCAATTGCTGGTCGAGCATTTCGCAGACTGTGTGTTTGGACATGCAGAACCGCAAATCACCTTGCAGGAAACGCGCGCAAATGTTGCCGTGCTGGAGGCACTGCGCCGCAGCGCGCATGAAAAAAAACTGATCTCGATGTGAGGAACAATATGGCTGATACCAAGAAACTGAGCAAGGAACAAGCAAACAAACTGCATTACAGTACGCTGGTGATCGACGCGCTCGAAGCCGCGCCCATGACCCCCGAACATTTTGCGCGGCTCAAAAAGGGCGGGGTTCGGGCGGTGAATTACACTACTGCAAACATTACCTCAGATTTTAGCCGCGCGGTCCTCGACATTTCTAATTTTCTCAAGACCATCAAACAAAACAGCGACAAGGTCTTGCTCGTGCGGACCAGTCGGGATATAGAGCGCGCGATGGCAGAGGACAAGATCGGGCTGATCATTGGTCTGCAAAACGCCAAGCCGGTCATGGACAATGCCGAATATGTGGGCTTGCTCCATGCGCTCGGTGTGCGTATCGCGCAGCTGACATATAACGAGCGCAATCTGTTGGGCGACGGCTGCTGCGAAAAGGCGAACGGCGGATTGAGTCGTCTGGGGTATCAGGTGGTCGGTGAGATGAACCGCTATGGCATGTTGGTGGACCTCTCACACTGCTGCGAGCAGACGACGATTGATGCGATTAACGCATCCCAAGCGCCTGTGGCGATCACACACTCGATGGCCAAAGCCCTGACCCCCAGCGTGCGCAACAAGAACGATCATGTGCTCAAACTGCTGGCGGAACGCGGCGGGGTCATTGGCGCGGCGTTTTGGGCGCCCATGACATACCGCGACCCGAACCGGCGGCCCGTCATGAATGACTTTTTTGACCATATAGACCACCTTGTCCGGCAAGCGGGGATAGACCATGTCGGCATCGGTTCGGACCTTGGCGAAGGCGAGTCGCGGGCATATTACGAAGCCATGTTTACGCGCGGCGGCGGACTTTATCCCGAAGTCACGTCGGCGCTGGGCGAATGGTATGATTTTGACCATCGCATGGTCGAGGGCATGGAAACGTCGATCATGTTTCCGCAAGTGACCGAGGGTCTTGCCGCGCGCGGTTATTCTGAAGAGGACATTCGCAAAATCATGGGCGGCAATTTCATGCGCCTGTTCAAGCAGGTCTTTGATTCGGGCGCGGCGAACGCGCTGCTGTAATTTGACGCGCCATTTTTCCTGCTCCTCCCGGCGTAACGCGCCGCGCGCGTTACGCCGTCCTCGAGGGCGACACGCCCGGGTGTGTTGCCCTCAGCGGGCGGGGGAGGGCAAGGGGGGCGCCTTGACGCTTGCGCCGCCGTCCACGACCATGACCGCGCCGCTCACAAACTCTGCCTCAGCCAGATAGGCGACGCAGTCCGCAATATCGTCCGGTTTGCCCACGCGTGTAAAACTGCCGCGCGCGTACTGTTCGTACATTTCGGGGTGCGTATCCCACATCGGACTGTTGCGTTCGACAAGGATTACGCCGGGACAGATACAGTTGACGCGAATACGATGTGCGTAACTGGCAGCCATCGAACGCGTGAGACTCACGAGCGCGCCCTTGATGGCGCTGTAAACGTCCACGCCAAAACCCTGAAGCGCAACATTCGACGAAATATGAATGATCGAGGCGTGTTGGCTTGAAAGGAGATGGGGAATCGCGTACTTGGCTGTCCAATAGACGGACTTGAGACTGATTTGGTAAAGCTCGTCCCAATACGCTTCTTCGGTCAGATGGAGCGGTCCATCAGGCGAGCTGCCGTCGGCGCGGCGGGGAATCAGCCCCGCGTTGTTGACGACCAGATCGAGACCGCCCAGGGTGGCGACAGTCTGCTCGACCAGTCGGCGCACGTCCTCGCCGCGAGAAATATCCGCCGCCAGGAACTGCGCCGTCCCGCCTGACGCGCGAATTTCGTCCACCACACGCTCGCCCCATTCGGCGCGTCGTCCCGTGACCATCACACGCGCGCCCTCTTGCGCCAGACGAATGGCAATCGCGCGACCAATGCCCGAGGTCGAACCCGTAACCAGCGCCACCTGCTTGCGTAGCAATGCCGTCATCTCGAAACTCCTGTCATGAAAATGTGAATGATTCCAAATGTGCCGTCGGATTATAGTATATTCAGCGTTATCGTAAATGGGTTCCATTCGCAGCCGGTTTTTCTGCGACCCGATAAATTTTTCGGCAAGAAACGGAGTATCGTATGCAAACTGTCTATCTTGTCGCCAACGGTGATCTGCGGCTCTCTGCCAATCAGGTCTGTTGGCAAACGCAAAAGGAAATGGAAGACCGGGTCCGTCAAGCTGTCACAGCATCGGGCGCGCAGCTCGAACGCGCGCATCCCTTTGATGCGGACAAGGGTCACGGCTTTATTGACAGCCAACGATATGGGATGAAGGTATTCCGCTCGGTCCCGCACGACGCGCCCGTAATCGTCGCCGAAGCTGTTTGGCAATATTCGCATCATGTGCTCGCCGGTTTGATGGCACATCGCGGACCGATTCTTACGGTGGCAAATTGGAACGGACAATGGCCCGGGCTTGTCGGGCTGCTAAACCTCAACGCCTCGTTGACCAAAGCCGGCGTCAAATACTCGACCTTGTGGAGCGAGAATTTCGACGATGATTTTTTTCTCGATGGTCTGAAACGATGGTTGAAAAAAGGAACGCTGAAACACGATGAATCCCATGTTCGCAAATTCAAGACGGACGAGGCGCCCGCAGACGCATTGAAACTCGGCAAGACCTTTGCCAGACAGCTGCGCGCCGAGCAAGCGATCATGGGCGTATTTGATGAAGGTTGCATGGGCATGTATAACGCGATCATTCCCGATGAATTGCTTCATGCGACCGGCGTATTCAAAGAACGCCTCTCTCAATCGGCGCTGGTCGCAGAGATGCGGACCGTGACGGACTCGGAAGCGCGCGCCGTATTCGATTGGCTCGTCGAACGCGGTATCAAGTTTCAATTTGGTCCGGATGAAGCGGTTGACCTGACCCCGGCGCAGGTCTTGAACCAGTGCAAAATGTATATTGCGGCGATGCGGATCGCGGACGCGTTCGGTTGTGCCACCATCGGCATCCAATACCAGCAGGGGTTAAAGGACATGACGTGCGCCTCGGACCTCGTCGAAGGCATGTTGAACAACGTGGAACGACCCGCCGTGCGCGGCAAGGATGGCAAAGAACTGTATGCGGGCGGGGCGCTGCCACATTTCAACGAAGTGGACGAGTGCGCGGGGCTGGATGCGCTCGTCACGCACAAATTGTGGCGCGAAATGGGCTATCCGCCGGAAACGACCCTGCACGACATTCGCTGGGGCGGGCAGTATTCGGGAGAGGGTATTGACGATTTCGTCTGGCTCTTGGAAATTTCGGGCGCCGCGCCTCCCGCCCATTTTGTTGACGGCTGGCGCGGGGCGAGCGGCGAACGTCAGCCGCCTATGTATTTTCCGCTCGGCGGAAGCACCCTCAAAGGCGTCAGCAAGCCGGGATGGGTCGTTTGGAGTCGTGTGTTTGTTGCCAATGACCGGCTCAATTTCGATACGGGGCTGGCGGAGGCGGTGGCGCTGCCCGAGACAGAGACCCAGGCGCGCTGGCAGTCTACCACGCCCCAGTGGCCCATCATGCACGCGGTCCTAAAGGGCATCACGCGCGACCAGATGATGGCGCGGCACAAATCGAATCATATCCAGGTCGTTTATGCCCCCGACCTCGAATCCGCGCGTTTTGGGTTGTATGCCAAAGCGGCAGCGATGAAAGAATTGGGCTTGCAAGTCTCGATCTGCGGAGACGTCTAGCGACAGGGGCAAGCTAAACAACAAAAGGGCAAAAGTGGAGTTCCCGCTTTTGCCCTTTTGTTGTACAACCAATCTCATCATGTCACGTCTCAAGATTGCCGTCATCGGCGCGGGGTTGATCGGTAAAAAACACATCGAGCTGGTTGCTTGCAATTCCGATTGCGAGCTCGCCGCCATTTGCGACGAAAATTCGACGGTGCGCGAAATCGCCCGCCAATACAATACCCGGTTCTATCCCAACATTGAACACCTGCTGGCGGAGCAAAATCTCGACGGCGCAATCATCGCCGCGCCCACCACTCTGCACGCATCGCTTGCAATCACCTGTGCGGAACGCGGCGTTCATCTCCTGATTGAAAAACCCATCGCTTCCACGCTTGCAGAGGCGGAACAGATCATCCAATCTGCCGAACGATACGGCATCCGCGTGCTGGTGGGACATCACCGCCGTCACAACGCGATGGTCCAAAAAGCGCAAGCCATCGTTTCAAGCGGCGAGCTTGGCAAACTCGTCGCGGTCTCGGCAATGTTCACCTTGTACAAACCCGACGATTATTTTTATGTGCGCTGGCGTCGCGAACCCGGCGGCGGTCCCATTCTCATCAACTTGATTCACGATCTGGACAATTTGCGTTTTATCTGCGGCGAAATAGAGAGCGTTTATGCGGCGGCGAGTTCTCGCGTGCGCGAATTTCAGGTTGAGGACACTGCCGCGCTCACGCTGCAATTCGAAAATGGCGCGGTCGGCACGGTCCTCGTTTCTGACACCGTGCCCGCGCCGTGGTCGTATGAAATGACGACCGGCGAAAACTCCGTCTATCCCAATTACCCGCAAGACTGTTATCATTTCATGGGCACGCGCGGCTCGTTCGCCTTTCCATCCATGACCTTGTGGCAGTATCCCGCATCGGTAACTCCGGGTTGGCATCAGCCATTGCTCCAACAACGCATCGAGGTCCGACGCAACGACGCGCTCGTCTCGCAGCTGGAACATTTTTGTCGCGTGATTCGCGGAGAGAAGCCCATTGTCAGCGCGCAAGAGGGGGCAAGGACGTTGGCGGCGACGCTCGCCGCGAGTGAATCAGCAAAATGCGCGGTCCCTATCGTGATATCCGAAATGCGCTAACTCAACACCAACCACACCCCCGCCAGCGCCAGCCCCGTGCCAACCCAGATGCGGCGCGTCATCGGTTCGCGCAAAAACAGCCACGAAAAGGCCACGCCTATCAACGGCGAAGCCGCATTCACCAGCGCGGCGCGCGCCGCGCCCGCCAGCGCGACCCCCATGACAAAAACCAGACTCCCGATCCCCGTGCTGTAGATGCTCAGCGCGACCAGACCGGGCAGTTTGGGACCCCGATACACATTCCACACCTTGCGGCTCCTGGCGAGGGTCGCCATGGGCACCAGAACGACTGTCGCAACGCCCATGCGCAGCGCGCCCAACATGACAGACTGTTGCAGGGTCTCGTAGAGTGTGGTTGCTTCTTGAAATTGAATCGCGAGACGCAGCAGCGTGGTTGCGAGCGCCCACATGAACGCTGCCAGGAGCGCGGCTCCAATGGCAAGGTATCGCGTGCGCAGCGTGATGCCTCCGGGAGGCGTGCCGTCCTCCGGTGGAGTGATCAACATGTCATTCGATTCGGCGATTTCTGCGGGACGTTCGTGTGCCAGCAGGAATAACGCGACGATGACCAGCGCCGTGCCAATGACGGCAGGAATCGTGATCGCTTCTCCCAATATCGGCACAGCCAGCAGCCAGGTGAAAACGGGAAAGACACCCGAAATCGGCATCGTGCGCGATGCGCCGATCTTGGTCATGCTCCAAAAATAGACCGTGTCGCCGACACAAAACCCCAAAACCACCGATGCGCTGATTGCAAGAAACGTGGGCAGACCCATTCCGACGATCAGTCCGACGCCGCCAAAGAACGGCGCCAGCGCCAAAAAGAATATGCCCGCCACAACCACGCGGAACGCATTAAACGAAAGCGTATCAACGCGCCCGGCGTTCGCCTTGACCATCAAACTGGTCGTCGCCCAGATCAACGCCGCGCCAAATGAAAACAACATTCCCAGTGACATAGCCAGTGTCGAGATACCAAGACAGAGGACAGAGTTTTGATTCTCTGTCCTCTGTCTTGGCCGCTCAGTCCTCGTGATTTACAACCGTCCTCCAGCTCTCGTAGCCCGTTTCAATGCCGCGCACCACATCGTGATAACAGTCTCGCATCCTGGTCGAAATCGGACCCGGTTTGCCGTCGCCCAACGGCAGCCGGTCAACCGTCACGATCGGCACGACTTCGATGCCTGTGCCGCAAAAGAACGCCTCGTCCGCCGTGTATAATTCCGTGCGGTCCACCTCGCGTTCGGTCACGGAGAGGTCCAACGCTTGGCGCGCCAGTTGGAGCACTGTCTCGCGCGTGATGCTTTCCAATATGCCGCTCGTCACCGCGGGCGTAATGAGCTTGCCGTCGCGCGCCAGCATCAGACACATGCCCGGACCTTCGGCGACCTTGCCCTGCGGCGTCAACAGAATCGCGTGGTCGTATCCGTTGCGTTTTGCCTCTTCGCTCGCATAGCGCGAATTGAGATAATTGGCGCTCGCCTTGACGCGCGGCGCCATCTGGTTGTCGGTCAAACGCGCCCACGAGCTCACCGCCGAATGGCTCACGACGTCCGTCTTGAGTTTCGAGTCCCAGTCGGTCACGTGAATAACCACATGCGCGATCTTGCTCGTCGCCGCGCCAAAAGTGGTGGATTCCGCATACGCAAACGGGCGAATATACACATCGGCGGCGGGGTCATTTTCGCGCACCAGACTCACCACCGCCTCGCGCAGTTGATCAAAGGTATAGTCACATTCCAGACGCACCAGGCGGATGGATTGCAAAAAGCGTTTCAGGTGCGCGTCGAGTTGAAAGATATTCAGCGCCTTGGTCGTCGGGTTCTGGTATGCGCGAATTCCTTCAAACACCGAAGAGACGCTCGCCGGACCCATTTGAGTGATATTGATCGTTGCGCTTTCGAGCGGCGCCAATTTTCCGTCGAACCAGACCGTTGGAAAAATCGTAGATTCTGCCATGTAGACTCCTTGCGTTTATAGTTTGATACGGCTCACCGGCTGCGAAACAAGCGCGGGAACAACAGGATCGTCAGCGCAAACGCCATCCCTGCGATGGCGACGCCGACCATGATTCCCAGAATAAAACTCGCCGTGTCCATCACAAATTCCCCGGCGAAACGACCCTCTCGCGTCTATGCGGTTGCTGGGTTTACAACAAGGCGCGCCGCAGAATATCCAACGCGCGCACCGCCGTCCACGTTTGTGCCGATTCGCCCATCCCGCCCACGGGATAGCTGTAACTCTTGAGGTTATCGGAGGTCGCAATCGCAATCCAGGTTTTGCCCGTATCTGTCAGATACATGTCCTGGTTGCCCATCGTGCTCACGATCGCCAAAGCAATATCCGCCCCCCCGGACGCGCGCAGCGCATTCGCCACCTGATCGGCGTACGCTTTGGTCACCTGGTCATCCGTCACCTGCAGCAGTTTGCTCGTGATTTTCAACGCTTCGGGGGTCGCGCCCAACCGCTCGGCAAGTCTGCCCCCGGTGTTGGATTCGGCAATCGCAAGGGATTTTTGCCGCGCCGTCAACAGCCGCGCAATCACCTGCTCGACAGATTCGTCGCCCACCCCGTAAATCCAATCGCCCAGCCGTTCGCGCACGCGCGCTTCCATCTCGGCAATCAGTTTTTCCGCCTCTGCACGCGTGGCTGCCTTGGCGGTGATGCGGACATCGGTCTGTCCCGCATGTGCGGCGAGACCCACGGTCGGATTGCTTTCCGTTTCCAGATCGGCGATTTTTTCGTCAACCTGGCTTTCCCCGATCGCGCAGGTCCGCAGAATCTTGGAGAGAATGATCGAGCCGTTCTCACCCATCCTCTCGCGCAGCCAGGGGAGCACACGCGATTCGGTCAGAAATTTCATTTCGCGCGGCACGCCGGGCAGGACAAAAACAAAATGTCCGTCATGATTGACGATAAAACAGGGCGCGGTCCCGACCGGATTCTCTATGGGCGTTGCGCCCAGCGGAATATACGCCTGCTTGACGTTGTTGCCGCTCATGGTGCGACCCCATTTGGCAAAGTGCGCGCGAACCTGCTCGACCAGTTCGTCGCTGAGCGTCAACGGCACACCGACTGCGCGGGCAACCGCTTCGCGCGTCATGTCGTCCACCGTCGGTCCCAGCCCGCCCGTTGTGATAATCACATCGGCGCGCCCCAGCCCGATTTGGATCGCAGTTGCAATGCGCGCCACATTGTCGCCCACCGTCGTCCGAAAATAGACATCCACCCCGCTCGCCGCCAGCTGCTGCGCCAGCCACGCCGCGTTCGTGTCAATGATTTCGCCAAGCAGCAGTTCCGTGCCAATCGAAATGATTTCTGCGCGCATACAAACCCCAGAGTATTTTTCAAACCACGTTCTGTTCCACGATGGCGCGACCCTCGCGGAACCGTTCCAAATCCAGCATCGAAACGTCCACAGTTTTTGACGTCCCGTCCAGCAAGATCTCGCTCATCACTTTGCCTGCTCCCGGCGAATGTTGAAAACCGTGACCCGAAAAGCCGGCGCAGATATAAAAGCCCGGCAGGTCGCGCGCTTGTCCCAAGATCGGATGCGCGTCCGGCGTCGCTTCATACAAGCCCGCCAGCTGTTTGACCACGCGCGCATTTTCCAATAACGGCAGCCGATAGATGGCGCGTTCCAGCGTTTCCAGATGAAATTCCTCGTCAATCGCATACGTCTCGCCCGGCGTCTCGTTGCGATTCGACATGCCCACCAAAAGCCCGGGATGGTCGGGATGAAAATAGAGTGACGTCTCAAATTCAATCACAAACGGGTGATTGCGCGGAATTTGGGGGATTTCGTCAGTGTTGAAAAATTGACGGCGCAGCGGCACGATGGGAATATCCAGTCCCACCATTTTGCCGATCTTGCTTGCCCACGGACCCGCGCAGTTGACCACGCGCGGCGTCGCGATGTCGCCCTTGCCGGTAATCACCTTGAACCCGCCTCCATTTTGCTTTTCGATCGCAAGAACATTCGTGTCGGTCTCGATCTGTGCGCCCAATTGCCGGGCTTGACTCGCAAACGTCTGCGTCACGGTATAAGGGTCCGCCGTGCCGTCGCGCGGGCAGATGCTCCCGCCAAGCACCCCTTCCAGATTCACCAGGGGCGCGAGCGCGTGAATCTCGTCCACCGTCAAGCCGCGCACGTCATGCACGCCGAGCGATTGCTGCAGCGCAATATTTTTTTTGAACAACGCCATCTGTCCGGGCGTCGTCAAGAGAAACAAATAGCCGAGCGGACGATATTCCGCCGAGATGCCAAAAAGCTCTTCAAACCGCGAAATAATGTCGAGCGAATAGATAGAAAGCTGAATATTGACAGGGGTCGAGAACTGATAACGCACGCCCCCGGCATTGCGTCCCGTCGAGCCCATTGCCAGAAACTTTTCGCGTTCGAGCAGCAGGATGCTGCCCGCGTTTCGCGTGGCGAGGTGGTATGCCAGACTGGAACCCATGCATCCGCCGCCGATGATTACGATGTCTGCCGTTGATAACATGTTGTCTCTGCCGTCTCCCTCGAAAATTCAAGCGGTGCAATTGTACACAGTTTCAAGCACAACTGCAATGTAAATTGTCGAATTGTTTTCCGGCGCAAGCGGGATATACTTGGTCGGTTGGTTTTGACAAGTAAGGAGTGCTATGCTTGAGCTCGAACTCGATCATTATGTCGGTTGTCTCTTGGGCGGCGCAGTCGGTGACGCGCTGGGCGCGCCCATCGAATTTGATTCTATCGGCGCGATCCGGATGCGTTATGGACCGGATGGCGTTCAAACCTATGTCAAAAGCGCGGACGGCAAAGGACACTTTACCGATGATACACAAATGACCCTCTTTACGGCGGAGGGGCTGTTGCGCGCGCGACAGCGAGAGATGCTCAAAGGGATTGGCGGCGCGCGGCTCCCGCTCCTGTATCAATCGTATTTGCGCTGGCTCAAAACTCAGGGCTTGACACCGCGCGAGTTCCCCACAAATTTTGGGATTTATGATGTAGAGCACGGCTGGCTCATGAGGCAAAAAGGACTTTTTGTCCGCCGCGCGCCGGGAAAGGCGTGCATCAACTCGCTCGAGAGTGGAAAATATGGCACGGTTGACCGACCACTGAACGACCGCAAGAGATGCGGGGGCGTCATGCGCGTCGCGCCCGTTGGTCTGGTTTATGCAGACGATGCCGCGCTGGCGTTCGAGGTTGGGTGTCAAGCGGCTGCGCTCACGCATGGGCATCCCAGCGGTTATCTGTCCGCCGGGTGTCTGGCTGCCATCCTGGCGCTGCTCGCGCAAGGCGAATCACTGCCACAGGCGATTGACGAGACGGTGGTGATGCTCGAACGCTGGCAAGGTCATCAAGAGTGTCTTGGCGCGATTCAGCGAGCTGTCGCAAAGGTAAAAGAGGGCGCACCCACGCCGGAACGCGTCGAATCGTTGGGCGAGGCATGGGTAGGGGAAGAAACATTGGCGATTGCGTTGTATTGTGCGCTTTCGTATCCGCGCGATTTTCGCGCCGGCGTGCTTGCGGCGGTCAATCACAGCGGCGATTGTGACAGCACGGGCGCGGTCACCGGGAATATACTCGGGCTGACGCTGGGCAAGGAGGCGATTCCGCAGACGTGGATCGAAAACCTGGACATGGCAGACGTTGTGGAACAAGTCGCGATAGACCTGTATTCTCAATTCAAGGGCGAGTTATATAGCGCGGACAACGAGTGGATGGAACGGTATCCGCCTGCATAGCCGCCGCATTGCGCTGGATCGAAACGTCCCGGGGTGGGGTTCACATGAACCTGCCAACACAAGTCCGGTCTATCTTGCCATGTCCTTTATCGAAAAAAATCTTGGATTCAACTATACGGTCGGTTTGGTCAATGGCGCGATTTTTGGCTTTGTGGACGCGCTCATCGCACCGTCACTCACTCTCGCCCTGTTTGTAACCGAGTTGGGCGGGTCCAGTTTCCTGGTCGGCTTGCTCGCCGCCATCTATAACGGCGGGTGGTTCTTGCCCCAGTTCCTCGTCTCGCACCGCATCCAGCAACTTGACCTCAAAGTGCCTCTTTATCGGCGTGCCGCATATGTCCGCATTGTGTGTTGGTTCTTGATCTGTGTCGCCACTTTTGCGCTGGGCGAAAACAACCCGACTCTGCTCCTCTTGCTCTTTTTTGGCTTGTTCGTCATCTATTCCTTTACCGCAGGTTTTGCAGGCAATGCGTTCATGACGGTGGTTGCCAAAATCATTCCGGTTCAAACGCGCGGCTCTTTTTTCGCCTGGCGTGAATTTACGGGCACGGGCATGGGGCTGTTTGCGGGCTATCTGATCGCCGTCGCGCTCAGCCCGGAACGCGGATTGGTCTTTCCAACCAATTTCGGGCTTTTGTTTGTCGCCGCTCTGGGCGCGATTGGCGCGGGGTTGCTGCTCTTTTGTCAGGTGCGCGAACCGCGCGAAGAAATCACGCGCGAGAGCGTGAGCTTGCTCGAACAATTTCGCGCCGCCCGCGTCATCGTGCGTGAAAATCACACGTTTCGACGTTATCTTGCCACGCGTTTTATTCTGGCGGCGGGAGATCTGGCAACGCCCTTTTATGCCATCTATGCGATCAACCGGCTCGGCGCGCCCGCATCTATTGTCGGTCTCTATATCGGCTTGACGACGCTTGCCGCGCTCGTGTCCACGCCCCTGCTTTCGCATCTCAGCGATCGCCGCAAGCTCAATTGGGTACTCGTCACCGCCGCCGCCGCCACGCCCATCATCCCGCTGGTCGCGCTGGTGTTTACCCTATCCGGCGCGGGCGATTCGGTCGCCGTCGCGTTTGGACTGGTCTTTATCGTCTATGGTGTGGGGCGCACTGCCGCCAACATTGCCTTTCCCACCTATCTGCTCAATCTCGCGCCGCCGGAAACGCGCCCGCTGTATATCGGGTTCACCAACACCCTGCTCGGCATTGCAACGTTCATCCCCATCATTGGCGGAATCGTGCTCGACCTCTTTGGCTTTACGCTTTTGTTTGTCATCACCTTTCTCATGTCCGCCATTGGTTTTTGGCTCGCCCTGGGGCTGCGTCATGCCGAACATCAGGCGATTGGCACGCCGACCCCCTGAGTGTGCGGTGGGTTGACGCGTTCATTTCCACGCGGTTTTTAGTCTTTTCTTTTGACACTCTCGCGCCGTGCGGCTATAATCGTTAGGTTGCAACAAGTTAGAAAGATTTTTCATGAGAGAAACTAAAACCCGTACGGTTGCCGAGCCAAAACCCCTCGGCGTGATTGACAGTGTGAGCGCAGGTATCGGTCTCGTTTGGCGGCGTCCCTGGACGCTTGTTGTGCCCATTCTTTTGGATGCCATGATTTGGCTGTTCCCGCGTCTTTCGTTGACCGAGTATTTGCGCCCTTTTCATGATGACATCATGCGGGCTATCCCGCTGTCTACCGATCCACAAGCTGTCCAAGAGACGCAGGCTGCTTTTCAATCCGCGCTCGAGTCGCTCAATATCCTGGGTTTTGTGGCAGCCGCGCTGAACGGGGTCACGCGAATTCCCACGTTGCTTGCCATTGATGCGCCGAATGTTGCAAGCCCGTTCGCCACGGTCTCGTACTCGATCCAGTCCCCCGCGCTGATTCTGCTCTTGTTTGTCCCCATGTTTGTGCTGGGACTGTTGCTGGTCGCGCTCTATCTTGAACTTGTCGCGCAAGGCGCACGCCCGCTAGAGACGAGCACGCGCGACGTCACTTTGATGCGTATCGGCAAATTGTGGCTGCGCTTGATTGGCTTGGCGCTCTTGTTTCTTGTCTTGCTGCTGGCGGCAATCATGGTCCTGGTCGGTGTGCAGCTTGTATTCAGCAGCCCCGAACTGGCGGCGTTTGCCACCCTGCTCATAACCGTCGGACTGTTCTGGGTCTTTATCTATTTTTTCTTTGTGCCCTCTGCCGCCGCCGTCAGCGAAATCGGCATCCGCAGTGCGGTCAGACGCAGTTCTATCCTGTTTCGCGTCTTCTTTTGGTCCACGCTCGCCCTGGTCGCGCTGTCCGTTTTTTTGGATCGCGGTCTGGCGATCGTCTGGGACGGCTTTACGGTCAACTCTATTGGCGTCGCGATCGGGATCGTCGCCAACGCATTCATCGGCACGGCGCTGATCGCCGCCTCGATGATTTATTATCAGGACCGCATGAATTTGCTCGAACGACTGCGCCAGAGCGTCAAAATCGTCAAAAAATAGAGCTGCCTCGACCCTGCAAAATGGCTGCGTCATCCCCGTGTTTTGCCTCGCCCCGCGCGCTGCCAAGCCGTGATTCAAAGGGAGCGCGCGAGCGGACGCCCATCCGTCGGCGACACGCTCAAATACGATGCGCGCCCTCGATGCCGTCCCCTCCATTCCAATCAAGAACATTTTCAAATTTCACTTGCGTTCGTGGAACAGGTGTGCTAATCTGTGCGTTGGCAGGTTGTCGGAGTGAAATCAAATTGTAGAGGTCATCATGGCAAAGCGTCAAGACGTGGAACTTGAAAACCGCCCAACCGAAAATTACGACGCCTCAAAAATTACGATTCTTGAAGGTCTCGAAGCGGTGCGCCGCCGCCCCGGCATGTATATCGGGTCCACCGATCAGCGCGGTCTGCACCAATTGGTCACCGAAGTGGTGGACAATGGAATTGACGAAGCGCTCGCGGGTCAGGCGGACACCCTCACCATCACGATTGACAATGACAATGTTGTGTCCGTGACGGACAACGGGCGCGGCATTCCTGTGGATATTCATCCGCAAACGGGCACGTCGGCGTTGGAAGTCGTCATGACCAAACTCCACGCGGGCGGCAAATTCGGCGCAGGCGGTTACAAAGTGGCGTCCGGTCTGCACGGTGTCGGTGTGAGCGCGGTCAATGCCCTGAGCGAGTGGCTCGAAGCGCGCGTGCGTAGTGACGGACAGATCTATGCCCAAAAATACAAGCGCGGCGTGCCCCAGAGCGAGGTCAAGGTCATCGGCAAGTACCCAAAAGGCGAGCGCACCGGGACCATCATTTCCTTTTTGCCCGACAAACAGATTTTCAAGACGATTGATTACAAATACGATGTTCTGGCGCAGCGCTTTCGTGAAATGGCGTTCCTGACCAAGGGGCTGACCATTCGTTTCACCGACGAACGGATTGACCGCACCAACACCTTTTATTTCGAGGGCGGCATCACATCGTTTGTGCGTTATTTGAACAAGAACCGCAAAACGCTGCATCCCGCCTTTCATGTCAGCGCGCCCATCGAAGACAACTATGTCGAGGCGGCGATTCAATACACGACTGATTACAACGAGTCGGTGTTTACCTTTGCCAACAACATCAACACCAGCGACGGCGGCACGCATCTGACGGGGTTTCGCGCCGCGCTCACACGCACGCTAAATGATTTTGCGCGGCGCAACAAGGTCCTCAAAGAAGGCGATCCCTCACTGACGGGCGACGACACGCGCGAGGGCTTGACCGCCATTGTCTCGGTCAAACTCCGCGAACCGCAGTTCGAGTCTCAGACCAAAGCGAAACTCGGCAACGCCGAAATGCGGACGCAGGTGGAGGCGGTCGTTGGCGAGGCGTTTGGCGAATGGCTTGAGGAAAATCCCCGCGAAGCCAAAGAAATCATCCAAAAGGGCATCACCGCCGCCCGCGCCCGCGAAGCGGCGCGCCATGCGCGCGACCTCGTCATCCGCAAGAGCGCGCTCGAATCCACCTCGCTCCCCGGCAAACTCGCCGACTGTTCCGAACGCGAACCCGCAAATGCCGAGCTGTATATCGTGGAAGGGGATAGTGCCGGCGGCTCGGCCAAACAGGGCCGCGACCGCAAATTTCAGGCGATTCTTCCTTTGCGCGGCAAAATCTTGAATGTCGAAAAGTCGCGGCTCGACAAGATGCTGCAAAACGAAGAAATCCGCGCGCTCATTACCGCCATTGGCACGGGCGTGGGGAACGCATTCGACAAGTCGAACCTGCGCTATGGACGTGTGATCCTGATGAGCGACGCGGACGTGGACGGCGCGCACATTCGCACACTGCTGCTGACCTTTTTTTTCCGCTATATGCAGCCGCTCATCGAGCATGGGCATCTCTATATCGCCCAGCCGCCCCTTTATAAAGTCAAAATCGGCAAAGAATCGCATTACGTCTATGACGACCATGCGCTCGAAGAACTGCGCAAGAAAAACAAGAACGGCAAATTTGAGATGCAGCGCTACAAAGGTCTGGGCGAAATGAACCCCGAGCAGTTGTGGGAAACGACGATGAATCCCGAAAACCGCACGCTGCTTCGCGTCGAAGTCCAAGACGCCGCCGAAGCGGACCGGACGTTCGATATGCTCATGGGCAACGAAGTCCCTCCCCGCAAACGCTTTATCCAAACTCACGCCAAAAACGCCAAACTGGATGTATAGAACAAGAAAAATCCCCCGCACGAAATTTGTGCGAGGGATTTTTTCTGCGCGCAAGACCCATGATCCTGCTTCTTGGCGTATGTGTCCGGGCGAATTTTCCAACGGAACTTTAATACGAAAAAGTTTGAAATTTCGATATTTGTGGTATAGTAGAGCAGGTTAGCACTCTGGTTTGGCGAGTGCTAACCTGTTTCTGTGCAATCTTGTGGCAGTTCCACGCTCACGCCGGACCTGCCCGATGTGAACTGTCTTGACATTCTGTATCAAACCATAAGGAGCTTAAAATGGCAGACCAAAATCTGCGTCCCCTTGCCGACCGCGTGATCGTTCAAGCGCTCGACAAAGACGATACCACCGCAAGCGGACTGTTGTTGCCCGAAACGGCAAAAGAAAAACCACAGGAAGGCAAAGTTCTCGCCACCGGTCCCGGGCGTTGGGATGAAGCCGGCAAGAAACGTCTCCCGTTGGAAGTGGCAGTCGGTGACACGGTCATCTTTGCCAAATACAGCGGCACCGAAATCAAGCTCGGCGAATCAAAACTCTTGATTCTCTCTGAAAAAGACATTCTCGCAGTAGTTCAACAATAGCTGATTGCAGATCGCTAATAGCCAATAGTAGAGCGCACGTCGGCGGTGGCAAATCTCTTACAGGTACGACATGACAAGCTTTGCCCTCTGCCCTCTGCCAATCGCTATCCGCTATTCGTCATCTGCCCTCTGCTATTTTCGAGGAAACCATGCCTGCTAAACAAATATCCTTTTCGAGCGAAGCGCGCCATCATCTCAAGATCGGCGTTGACACACTCGCAGAGGCAGTAAAAACCACTCTCGGACCCAAGGGACGCAACATTGCCCTGGACAAGAAATTTGGCGCGCCGACGATTACCCATGACGGCGTCACGGTTGCCAAAGAAATCGAACTTGAAAATCCGTATCAGAATATGGGCGCGCAGCTGTTGAAAGAAGCGTCCACCAAAACCAATGACGTCGCGGGCGACGGCACCACCACTTCGGTTGTGCTCGCGCAAGCGATTGTGAACGAAGGTCTTCGCGTTGTCGCCGCCGGCTCTAACCCCATGCTGCTCAAACGCGGCATTGAAAAGGGGACGGATGTGGTCGTCGCCGAAATCAAAAAGATGGCGAAACCGGTCAACGGCAAAGAGGATGTCACCCACGTCGCCACCATCTCGGGCGGCGATCCGGAAATCGGCAACATGCTCGCCGAAGTGATGGACAAGGTCGGCAAGGACGGCGTGATCACCGTCGAAGAGAGCAAGACCGGTCTGGATTTCGAGGTGGACTATGTCGAGGGTATGCAGTTTGACCGCGGGTATATCTCGCCCTATTTCGTGACCAACTCGGAAAAGATGGAAGCCGAGCTCGCGGACCCGTATATTCTCATCACGGACAAGAAAATTTCCATCCATACGGACATTGTGCCGGTGCTGGAAAAATTGGTCCAGATGGGCAAGCGCGAACTGGTGATCATTGCCGAAGATGTTGAAGGCGAAGCCCTTGCGACGTTGGTGCTCAACAAACTGCGCGGGCTTTTGAATGTGCTCGCCGTCAAAGCGCCCGGTTTCGGTGATCGCCGCAAAGAAATGCTGCGTGACATTGCCATCCTGACGGGGGGCACGGTCATTACCGAAGAGATGGGGCGCAAACTCGACACCGCCACGATCGCCGATCTCGGGCAAGCGCGCCGCGTCGTTTCGACCAAAGACGACACGACCATTATCGAGGGTTCGGGCGCTGACAACGACATCAAGGGACGCATCAACGAAATCAAAGCCCAAGCCGAAAAAACCACCAGCGACTATGACCGCGAGAAATTGCAGGAGCGTCTCGCCAAGTTGTCGGGCGGCGTCGCGGTGATTCGCGTCGGCGCAGCAACCGAGACCGAGCTCAAGGAAAAGAAACACCGCGTCGAGGATGCATTGTCCGCCACACGCGCAGCCATCGAAGAAGGCATCGTGCCCGGCGGCGGCGTCGCGCTGGTCAACATTGCGCCCTCGCTTGATTCGCTCATCAAAGGCGATCAAGCCCTCGCGGGCGATCTGCGCACGGGTGTGATGATCCTTCGTCGCGCGCTCGAAGAACCACTGCGCCAACTCGCGGAAAACGCGGGCGAAGATGGCGCCGTCGTTGTCGGACAGGTGCGCCGCATCCAGCAAGAGAACAAGAACCCGAATATCGGTTTCAACGTCATGACGGAAGAATATGAGGACCTTCTCGCAGCGGGCATTGCCGATCCCGCCAAAGTGACCCGCTCCGCATTGCAGAACGCCGCGTCCATTGCCGCGATGATTCTGACCACCGAAGCGCTCGTCACCGATGCGCCGGAAAAGGCAGCTCCTCCCGCGCCGCCGCCAATGCCCGGCGGCTATTGAGTTTTACCCTTTTGTTGGCGAAAAAAAAGGAACCGCCGCTCATTATGAGCGGCGGTTTTTTAGTTTTCAAATTGATTGACCCCTGCCGGGACGGGGTCGCCCGATTCAAAAATCCGATCTCTATGTATAATTGCGCCAATCGCAAAGCGTGACTGCCGTCCGGACCTGTATTACTCTTGGCGAGCGCGCACAAAAAGGAGATCCGATGTCAACCCCATCCGCGTTAAAGACAGTTGCCGTTCTGGGCAATGGAATTATTGGTCACGGCGTGGCACAGATTTTTGCCGTCGCCGGATATCCGGTACGAATGATTGGGCGAAACCCCGCGAGTCTTGACGCTGCGCTGGAACGCATCCGCGCGAGTCTCGCGCGCTTTCAAGCGCACGAGATGGTGACTGCCCGGGCTGCGGACGCGGCGCTCGCGCGCATCGCAACCTCGACAGAACTCGAATCGGCGGCGGACGCCGAGTTGGTTATCGAGGCGGTGACCGAAGACCTTGAACTCAAACTCGAGCTCTTTGGTCAGCTGGACCGCATCTGCGAACCTCCGGCGATATTGGCTTCTTCAAGCGGGCAACCTGCGAGCAAACTGGTCTTGAATGTGCAGCACCGCGAACGTGTGGTTGCTACTCACTTTTGGTATCCGCCCCAATTGATTCCGCTGGTCGAGGTCTGCGCCGGTCCCGAGACCGCGCCCGACGTCGTGCCGTGGGTCTGCGAGGTGTTAAAGACGGTGGGCAAAGCGCCGGTCGTGATCAATCGCGAGATCGCGGGGTTTATCGGCAATCGTTTGCAATTTGCGCTGCTGCGCGAGGCGTGGGCGCTGTGGGCATCGGGCGCAGCATCCGCCGAAGCGATTGATGCGGTCGTCCGCTACAGTTTTGGTCGGCGACTTGCCATCACGGGTCCAATCGAATCTGCGGATGTTGGGGGCTTGGACACGTTCGATGCGTTTGCCTCTTTTTTGTTCCCCGCGCTGGACACAAACTCTGACCCGCCGCAAGCGATTCATACCCTGACCGCACAGGGACATCGCGGCTTGCCAAGCGGTCGGGGAGTGTATGATTGGACGCATAGAGACGGCGACGCGCTCCTGGCAGAGCGTATGGAAGAGCTCTTTCGCCATCTGCAGCGCGATCAACAAAAACGCCGGGCCGGCTAGTGCATCATTAATCAACTTGTTGTGCGTCCTCGTTGACAGACATTCGATCCTGGGCGTGTCCAATGCAAATTTATTCACAAGAGCTTGTTTAGCGATGCGCTATTCCATCTAACTTTAATGAGCTGACAAATTCTGTCTCGACCGCTCGGAGGAAAACGCGAATCTGCGCGAATTTGGGCTAATTCTGTTTTGACGCGCCCGCAAGAGCGATTCGGGGGGCGCGGTCGAGCTTGACTTTTGGCGCGACGGCGTTAAAATTTTGCGTGCAGGGATTTAGCCACGGCTAAAAATTTTTGGTCGGACGGTTTAGCTAAGGCTAAATTTCGAGTTCGAAAGAATCGCATCGGCTCAAATCAGTCGCGCGATTTGGATTGAGGTAGTTGGATGACCAAAGTTGTAGAAAAGGTCTCGCAGCCGGAGAATGAGTCCGCGACAGTGACGGCAGCGGTCCAGGTGTTGCAGGGAGACAATAAAAAGAATTTGTTTGCGCGGGTGCTGCCCTTTATCGGTCCTGCGTTCATTGCTTCGATTGCCTATATGGACCCCGGCAATTACGCGACCAATATTTCTGCGGGCGCGCAATTCGGGTATCTGCTGTTGTGGGTGATTTTTGCAAGTAATTTGATGGCAATGCTGATTCAATCGCTCTCTGCGAAATTGGGCATTGCGACGGGACAGAATCTCGCCGAGATGTGCCGCGAGGAATTTCCGCGGCCCGTCGTATGGGGCATGTGGATCTTGATGGAAATCATGGTGGTTGCAACCGACGTCGCAGAATTTCTGGGTGCGGCAATCGGATTGAATCTCTTGTTTCACATCCCACTCTTTCCGGCAGCGCTCATTACTGCCGTTGCCACATTTTTCATTTTGAGTTTGGAACAGCGCGGCTTTCGCCATCTTGAAGCTGTGATCACGGGGTTTGTCGGTGTGATTGCGCTTTGCTATGTCATCGAGACAATCCTGGTGCAACCGGATTGGGGGCAGGTTGTGTATCATTCCATCGTTCCCCTATTCGACGGACCGGAAAGCGTTTTGTTGGCAACGGGCATTTTGGGCGCGACCGTGATGCCGCACGTCATCTTTTTGCACTCGGCGCTGACGCAAGGGCGCGTTGTCACGCGCGATCCCGGACAGCTCAAGCGCCTGTTTCGTTTCGAGATGGTGGATGTGGGTGTCGCAATGGGCACGGCCGGGCTTGTCAATGCGGCAATGTTGATCATGGCCGCCGCCACCTTTTACCGCGCCGGCTTGTCCGATGTGGGCACGCTCGAGGCTGCTTATAAAACATTGGAACCGCTTCTCGGCGCGGCTGCCAGCGTCGTGTTTGCAATTTCATTATTTGCGTCCGGCTTGTCTTCGTCCACTGTGGGCACCATGGCGGGGCAGGTTATCATGCAGGGGTTCCTGCACCGCAAGATCTCGGTCTGGCTGCGCCGCCTCGTTACAATTATTCCAACGCTTGTGATCATATCCCTGAACCTGGACCCGACCCGCACCCTGGTCTTGAGCCAGGTCATTTTGAGTTTTGCCCTGCCGTTTGCGATCATTCCGTTGATCTTGTTTACGCGGCGGCGCGATTTAATGGGCGTCTTGACGAATCACCGCGTGACGACGATGGTCAGCATCGTTATTGCCGCCTTGATCATTGCGCTCAATATGTTTTTGTTGTACGAAACTCTGGTGGGAGGGTAGGCGCGATGTTTCAGCATTTCCTGGCGCCGCTGGACGGCTCACAATTGGCAGAAACGATCTTGCCGGTGGCGCGCGTTCTGGCGCAGGTGTGTGCCGCACGCGTCACGCTCCTGCATGTCGTGGAACCCGCCGCGCCCGCAACGATTCATGGACAGGCACACTTGATGGACGCGGTCCAGGCGGAAGAGTATTTGCAGGCGCGCGCGACCGAATTGTCACAACATGGCATTTCAGCCGATTGGCATGTTGATCGCGCAAAAGGGGGGGATGTGGTCCAAGCCATTTTTGCTCATGGGCTTGAACTAGAGGCAGATTTGATTCTGTTGGCGGACCACGGCGCAAGCGGTCTCAAAGGCCGTCTGCTGGGCAGCATTCCGCAGCAGGTTTTGCAGCGCGGAGAAATTCCCGTGCTCCTCGTGCGCACTGCCGGGCTGGCACAGCACGCGTTTGAATGTCGGACGATTTTGGTGCCGCTCGATTCCAGCACGCGCTACGAAACGGCTCTGCATGCGGCTCAAGAACTCGCCGGCATGAGCGGGGCAAGGTTGGAGCTGATTCTCGTTGTGCCGACGCTGGATACACTTTCGCCCCGGAACAGCGCGACGGGCACCATCTTGCCCTCGTCCACGCGCGCGGTCCTCGATTTGGCTGCGAGTGGCGCGCAGCAGTATCTCGATGCCGCAGTAAAGGCACTGCGTGTGCACGACATTGATGCTCGAGGACAGGTCGCCCGCGGCGATGTCGTCACCACGATTCTGGAAGCAAGCACCGCCGTCCGCGCGGACATGATTATTATGGCGACGCACGGACGGGCGGGTCTGGATGCGTTCTGGTCGGGCAGCATCGCGCCCCGTGTGGTGAATCGCGCGACAGTCCCGGTGATGCTTTTGCGTGTCAAGGACGACGCGCCGGCCGCGGGCTAGACACCTGTTAAACGGTCTCTATGCGCGAGGTTCACTTGGTCGGATTATTCGCCAAAAGCTGGTCGAGCTGCGTCATCACCGCGGGGGTCAATTTGTCCACTACGTTCAGCGCCCCAAGATTTTCCTGGAGTTGTTCTACACGCGAGGTGCCCAGAATCACGCTGCTGAGATATGGGTTCTTGAGGCACCATGCAATTGCCAGCTGCGGCATCGAACAGCCCAATTCGTTGGCGAGCGGCGTCATTTGTCTGACCTTTTCGATGCGGTCGGGCTTGATCACGGATTCTTGCAGCCATTCCATGCCGGGAAACGCCACGCGCGAATCGGCGGGCACGCCTTGATTGTATTTGCCGGTCAACACGCCCGAAGCCAGCGGGCTCCAGACCACATCCCCATAGTGGTGTTCCTTAAAGAGCCGCAGATATTCCTTTTCCATGACCTGCCGCGTAAACATGTTATAGTGCGATTGTTCGCTGATCGGCTTGTGCAGATTATGTTTCTCGGCGAGATGGATTGCCGAAACAATCTCGTATGCGCTCCATTCCGATGTGCCCCAATAAAACGCCTTGCCCCTCTCGATGAGGTTGTGCATCGCCCACACCGTCTCTTCGATAGGCGTCTCCGGGTCGGGGCGGTGGCAAAAGACAATGTCCACATAGTCCATCTGCAGACGCTTGAGGGACGGGTCTATCGCCGACAAGAGATATTTGCGGTTCAAGGTATTTTTTTGATTGACGCCCTGATTCAAGCCCCAAAAGAGTTTTGTTGAAACCAAATACGATTCGCGTCGCCATCCTGTCCGCTTGAGCACATTGCCCATCACGGTTTCGCCTTTGCCGGCCGCATACGATTCGGCATTGTCGAAGAAATTGATGCCCGCCTCGTAGGCGAGCCGCATTAGTTGTTCTGCCAGGTCCTCTCCAAACTGATTGCCGAATGTGACCCACGCGCCGAGCGACAATTCACTTACTCGGATGCCTGCCTTGCCCAGTCGCCGATAGTTCATTATGTGATGTCTCCGATATTCAATAACCCCCTTGTCTTGTCAGGGCGAGGGGGGGTGAGGTGACGTTGTCAAACGTTCGCGCTGTTGAATTTCCAGCAATGCATCGCGGCACGCATCTCGAATAACTTGGGCGATTTCTTCCGCCTGCAGGCGCACCAGCAATTTTTCCACCCGCCGGTCGCCCAATTGCCCCAGCGCCACGATACAGTCCCATTTCACATAGACGTTTTCTTCGCGTTCCAGCACGCGCGCAATCTCCTGGTCCGTATGCGGCAGACCCAGATTGCCCAGCGCGATCGCGCACGCCTGCCGCACGCCCTGGTCGCGGTCATGGTTCAGCGCCTGGACCAGCGGCGCGACGGCGAGCGGCGTGCCGATTTTGCCCAGCGCCACCGCGGACTGTTGGCGCACAAAGCGCGTCTCGTCATGTTGTAATACGTTCCAGAGCGGGTCAATCGCCTCGACGGCGCGGCGTTTCCGCAAAATATATGCGGCGGTCCAGCGCACCATCGAATCAGGATGGTTCTGCAAATGCTCGATGACCTTTTGCGTCGGCGCATCGTTCAACCACCCGGGCGGGTCGTACTTGCCGCCGTCATAGATGCGCGGTCCAAAAGCGCCGCGCAAGCGCGCCGCGATCCCCCCCAGACGGGGCTTGCCTTGCGCGGGTTGCCCAAGCTCCCGGTCGTGCGCGGCGCAATATTGCGCGCCTGCGCGTGCGTCTTGAGGGCAGCGTCTTTTTTCGGGGGTGAGCGCATGGCATTGCATAAATGATTTTCAACCAGAACGCATTTCAGAAATGCCGAAAGCGGCACGTGTCAAGTGATGTCCGGCTAATTCCAGAATATTCTTATTCAACATCCATTTTTGAGATGCGTGGTATTATACTATATACAAACACAATTGAATTTACGCCCCCGCGTGCGGGTGTGTATCACAATATTGGACAGTAAGGAACGAACGCCGTTTCGTTCCCGCGCGGCACGCTTGTAGACAGTAAGGAACGAACGCTGTTTCGTTCCCGCGCGGCACGCTTGCGCGCTAGAACTTTTAACCTAACCCGCTTATAATTCTCATGCGCGGTCTGTGAGACGCGCACCTGATTGCATTCAAAGGAGATTTGTATGGCAACTGACCTTCAAGCACTGCTTGGCGACAAAGCCGAATCGCTGCTCGGTTTTAATTCGCCAAAAATTCCAAAATCGCGCTTGCACCTGCCGGGTCCGGATTTTGTTGATCGGCTTTTTATTCAAACTGACCGCAACAATCGCGTGTTGGGCAACCTCACCTGGATCTATAGTCATGGGCGTCTGGGAGGGACGGGTTATGTCTCGATTTTGCCGGTAGACCAGGGGATCGAACATTCGAGCGGCGCAAGTTTTGCCAAAAACCCCGATTATTTCGACCCCGAAAATATCGTCAAACTCGCCATGGACGGCGGCTGCAATGCCGTGGCGTCCACGTTTGGCGTCCTGGGCAGTGTGTCGCGCAAATATGCGCACAAAATACCGTTCATTGTGAAAATCAATCACAACGAACTCCTCACCTATCCCAACAGTTTCGAACAGATTTTGTTTGGCACGGTCAAACAAGCATACGACATGGGCGCGGCGGCGGTCGGCGCGACGGTCTATTTCGGTTCCGAGGGCTCGCATCGCGAGATCATTGAAATCTCCCAGGCGTTTGCGCTGGCGCACGAATTGGGGATGGCGACCGTGTTGTGGTGCTATTTGCGCAACAAGGCGTTCAAAAAAGACAAGGACTATGCTGTGTCGGCGGACCTGACCGGACAGGCGAACCATCTCGGCGTGACGATGGAAGCGGACATTATCAAACAGAAACTCGCCGAAAACAACGGCGGTTATATTGCGCTCAATACCGACGGCGTCACATTCGGCAAATATGACAAGCGCATCTATAGCGAGCTCACGAGCGACCATCCGATTGACTTGTGTCGCTACCAGGTTGCCAACTGCTACATGGGGCGCATCGGTCTCATCAATAGCGGCGGCGCTTCCGGTGAAAATGACTTTGCCGAAGCGGCAGCTACGGCGGTCATCAACAAGCGCGCGGGCGGCACGGGGCTGATCTCTGGGCGCAAAGCGTTCCAACGCCCGATGACGGACGGCATCAAACTCCTCAACACCATCCAGGACGTTTATCTCGATTCCGCCGTCACAGTTGCATAAAAGGAGGGGCGTTTAACTAAACGCCCCTTTTTTATTCAAATCCTCTTTCCTCGATCACTTCTCAATATACCAAAACGCCGACGTCAACCCGATCCCCCGAAAAATCTCTTGTGCCTCTTCCAACGTGCGCCCGTGAAAATCGTGCGCGAGCCGGTTGCCGTACCATTTTTGCGAGAGCGCCCAAATCTGCGCCGGTTCCAGGACCTCTCCCGTCGCAACATTGCGCGCGCGTTTCCACGCGTTCACGTCCTCTTCCGACCGGAAGAACAACATATTCCCTCACGTAAAGACCAAATCGTCATACCAGTGGGCAAACGGCACACGAAAATACACCACCGCCGCATCGCCCGTGATCTTGCCATCCCCCACGCGCAGGCGCAGCAGCTCTTGCGTGTTGGAACAAAATGCATCGATCGTCGCGTCGGCGGCGAGCGCAGCTGGAATCCCGAACGAGTCCCACGCGCAGTTGGCGTAATATTTCTTGCCCGCGTGCGCGCTGGTCCCCGTAATGGTCACGCGAAACCCGGTCGGCACGCCCGAAAACGGGTTCGCCATCCGAATTACGTGCGTGCCGGGCATCAGCAGCATGGCATGGCGCGCGTTCAATTCCGCATACAGTGCTCGCGCCTCGTCTGCCTCCACGCCCAGCCCCCGCGCCGTGTCCTGCACCGTGGGGGGATGGGTATGCTCGACCCAGAACGCATATACAAAATGGCGCGCGTCCCAGAGACGCGCACTACGAGTGTTCGATTCGCTCATGGCCAAGTGCATCCACAAAAGCTTTGACGAATTCGACCCACCGAATTCTCTTTAGAAATGCTGCAAAATCAAGAATCATCCTGCATTATTTTTGTGGCTGCACATAGTGCAACAACATGATGAAATTGCCGAGTCAGGTGACCGCACGCGAATTATGAACCCCAAAACTCCACCACGCGCTGTATTCCAGCGCAGCAATCTCATATTGTTGCACTACCAGATTATAAGCGATTTACAGCCGTGTGCGCTACCTGCTTTGCGGAGCGAGACTCCCACTGCGCGGAGAGCGGCGGAACGGCTGGCGCTTACCATAAGTGAGCGAACGCCACACCCATTCCACTGGTCCGAACCGAAAGTGTTCGAGCCACCAGATGCTGAACGGAATCTGCGCGAGATAGATCGCAAACGCTAGCGCCACTCCGGCAGCCGCGCCCACCTCGCCATACAGACCGAGACCATAACTGTAGAAAATCGTCGTGCAGATGATGGTCTGCAAGAGATAATTGGTGAGCGCCATCCGTCCGACAGGCGCAAGCGGAGCGAGACGTTTCGCCCAGACCGGGACCTGAAAGAGCAGGATGATTGCTGACCCGTAGGCGAGCGCGAGCGCGGGCGCTCCGATCGTTTGCCCGGTGGCAGCAGCTGCCGTGAGCCAGGTCGGTTCGGCGCGCTCGGAATACATCGAGCCGACGGCATAGATCAAGTTCCCGATAACGCCGACGACGAGACCGATGATCAGCGCTTTCCGGATGAGCGGCAGATATGCCGCGACGTTTTCGAGGATGCCGCGCTTGCCGATATACAGACCGAGCAAAAACATGGCAAAGATATTGGGCAGAATAAAGATCGTGACCGAGTACATGAATGTCAGGTCACTCAGACGCTGGGTCATGATCTCGCCAAATGACCCGCTGCCGTACGCGCGGATCGCCGCTTGGTT
Organism: Anaerolineae bacterium; assembly: GCA_020851635.1. Lineage (GTDB taxonomy): Bacteria > Chloroflexota > Anaerolineae > UBA4142 > SHND01 > SHND01. The sequence goes on along the minus strand of JADZCJ010000089.1, from coordinate 30,311 downwards.
TGCCTGGCGGTATGATTCTCTCGCCTGGGCGAATGCCTGTTCCATCGCTTCCTTGCCTTCGGGTATGCTCGAGCCCAATGCCACCAAACCCGTCGTTGCGACATTGAGCAGGATGACAAGACTCAGAAAGACGATGACCCAAATCAACAAGGTGCGCGGTCTGGCATTACGAAAGAGCAGCAGCGGGAAACCGAGCAAGGCATACGAGACGAGGATATCTCCGACCCAGAAAAAGACGGCGTGCGCGAGTCCGATGAACAAAAGGACCAACAAACGCCGCACATATAACGGCAAGAAATTGACGCCGCGTGCCCGGGCGCGCGTCATTTGCATCCAAAGCCCGAAACCAAACAATATGGAAAAGAGAGAATAGAATTTGCTCTCGGCGAGGAATCGAATCACCCACGCTGCCGCAGCATCCAACGCCGCGGGCGGCTCTGCAATGTCCATGGCGACCTGATATGGAGGTGCGGCAAAGAGCGCCATGTTTACGAGCAGGATGCCGAGGAGCGCAAAGCCGCGAAGTATGTCCACGACCTCGATGCGTTCCTGCGCTGCGGTGGGATTCAACCCACCTGGCGAGACCGGAAGGGTTGTGTTTTTGACCTCTGACATAGACCACCTCCCCGAATTCGATATCTATTTTAGCAAGCCGAATGTCTGGTGGGGTGAAAAGCAGGTCAAAGATTGGTCAAAGCTACGCGCCCTCGGCGCATTTCCGGCGCACTAACCGTGTTTTGTCCGCGCCCGCCGCCGCGCGTGTTTTTTTCCTGCACGCGCAGGATGCGCGCGTGCAGCAGCAGGTCTCGGTTGTATTGCAGTCCATTCCACACCGGATCGAGATGCGTATCAATGATCAATCCGGCAAATCCTTTGTGTCCAAATAGCGCCCAAACGCGCGCTTGCGCCACAACCACCGCACGAGAAACAGCCATACAATTGCAGCTGTCGCCGCCGTCCCCAGTTCCAGCAAGCCGAGTTCGTCCATTGCAAAGATGTCGCGCAATGGTTTCAAGAGCACAATCACAAAAAACGCCAGCATCAACCCCACGGCGAGCAAGGTGGGTCTCCAATCGCCGCTCAACGGGTCCCCGCCGGTCCACCATTCCGTCGGCGGCTCTACAAAAATGACGGTGACAAGCCCAACGAGCACCAAAAACGCAACCAGTGTGGATTGCGCCGTAAACAACGCAGCAGGATAGAGCGGTGTAATCATTTCTGCCGTGAGATTGACGCTTCCACCGCGCAAAAAGAACTGACCGACCAGCGTGCCATAGAATACCAGCAGCGCGAACACGGTCGTCACAATGACGGGGGCGAGGATAAAGTGAAACAACCGTTGTGGCAGCGTGCCTCGTCCGGTCACGCCGGGGCGCGCCCAGATGGCGAGCATCACCGTTGGAATGCCCACCGAAAACAACGTCACCAATGACCCTTGTCTCAGTTCGAGGGGAAACTCGCCCACCACGAGCGCAGACAAAATCACGAGCGCCATCGTCGTGATGCGCGTGAGAAACAATTTTAGAATATCCTGCATCCCGTTGACGATGCGCTGCCCTTCAATCACCGCGGGCGCGAGCGCGGCAAACGAGTCATCCATCAGTACCAGGTCTGCGACGGCGCGCGTCGCCTGAGTGCCGCTCTGCATTGCAATACCCAGGTTCGCCTGTTTCAACGACAAGACATCGTTGACTCCATCTCCGATCATTGCCACATATCGCCCGTCCGCGCGCAGCGCTTGCACGAGTCGCTGTTTTTGCTGCGGAGAAATCCGTCCAAAAATAGTTGTGTCGGCGGCAGCCCGGCGAAACTGGTCTTGATCCATTCCGTCCAGTTCGGGTCCCGACACGAGCGGCGCGTTCCCAAGCCCCGCCTGCTTTGCCAGCGCCCTGACCGTCTCGGGATTGTCGCCCGAAATGATTTTGGGGCTGACTCCGGCCTGGACAAATCGGCTCAACGCCTCGCGCGCCTCACCGCGCAGCTCGTCGCTTATGCTCACCAGCCCGAGCGCCGTCATTCCCCGCGGCAGACGCGAATCATCGCCCTCGTCTTGCAGTGTCGTCGCCGGATGCCGCGCCACGAGCAGCACACGCAGCCCCCGGTCCGCAAGTTGGTGCGTTTCTAGCGCAATCTTGCGCCACGTCGGCGAATCCAAAGCGTCGGCATCGCTCAAATATGGCTGCAGCATTTCGGGCGCGCCCAGCGCATAGATTCCCGGCTTGAATCGAGCTTGTTTCGGGTCTCGTTTGTTTTTGTCGTCGGACCCTTGTCCCTCGTCCCGGAATGCAATCGCGCTCCATTTGCGCGCCGACGAAAACGGAATTTCTCCCGCGACCGCCCGTTTCTCTCCGGCAAATTTTTCCCCAAGCGCCCGGCTCGTTTTGTTTTGCGTCGTCGCATTTGCCATCATGTCGCCCAGAATTTGTGCCAGTTCCGTTTCAGAGACCGCGAGCGGGTGCAGGGCGGCTACTTGCAGACGATTGGTGGTGAGCGTGCCTGTCTTGTCGAGACACAAGACATTGACGTTGCTCAACGATTCGATTGCATTCGACTGCTGCACGAGCACGCCATAACGGATGATGCGCACGGCGCCGAGCGCATACGCAATCGAGATGGAAAGAAACAGTCCGTTGGGCACAAGCCCCGCAATCAGCGTCGAATGTTGGATTGTATCGCCGAGGTTGATGGCGTTCAAAACCGCGTTGAGGACCAGCAAAAACTCCATAAAGACGACGACAAACAGCACGATGCGGACGACCAGGATAACTTCATTTTGGAGCGGTGTGTAAATGCGGCGGAACTGTTTTGCGCCCGCCGTGATTCGGTTTGCCAGACTGGCGCTGCCGACTTGCTCCGCCGTGTAAAACGCGCTGCCGTTCACACAGAAACTGCCGCTGAATACCTCGTCCCCGACCTGTTTCGCAATCAGATTGGATTCGCCCGTCAGCTGCGATTCATCAACCGCCATTTTGCCCTCGACCACTCTGCCGTCCAGCACGATTTGATCGCCGGGCGCGACATACAGCGTATCGCCGACCACCAGGTCCTCGAGCGCCGCCAAGACGGCAGACCCATCGCGAATGACGGTCGCTTTGGGACGGGTGAGGAGGGCGATCCGGTCGAGAGTGTTTTTTGCGCGGATTTCTTGAACGACCGAGACGAGGATATTGAGGGAAATAATGCCGACTGAAACGAGCGCATCCCCCGGGCGCCCTACGAGCACAAGCGCCAGTCCGAGAAAAAAGATGACGCCGTTGATAAAGGTAAAAACATTCTCGCGGATGATTTGTCCGTAGGTGCGGCTGGTCGGAGGCGGCGGGGGATTGCCCAACCCCTTTGCGCGTCTTGCTTGCACCTCACCCGGCTCAAGCCCGCGCACGGTCGGCGGAATTTCAATGACGGGGGCGTTGGTCATGCAGTTTTGTCCAACTGCTCTTTCACCCAATTTTTATCCATTCGGAGCAGGCGGTTCTTGCGCAAATTCTCACGCATCACGGCGCGCACATCGGGGTCCCCGGAGCCAATCCAGCGTTCCATCGCGCGTTTCCCATTCGCGGGCGAGGCGGCAACGGCGACGCTCCAGGAGTATGACAGTCCTTTTTTGAGCGTCGTGAACTCGTCGCTGTTGCGCTGGTGACTTGCCGCAAAAGCGCGCGTAATTCCGTCGAGCAATTTCAATACGCGTTTTACCCGGGCGCGGTCTTTGAGCAAGCGCGGTTCGCAAATTCCGGCGGCAATGGCGCGCTGCTCGTACAAAGTGCCGTCGCGCCAACGCTCCATCTCGTCGAGCACCGCGTCAAAATCACGGTCGCCCCAAATTTGAAGCGCCATCGCAACGCCTTCGCGCACGCGCCAGCGCGGGTCGGATGCGCACCCGCGCAGCGTTTTCATCCATTTTTGTTTTTGGGCGACGGCGCCACCGCGCGCGAGCAGCGCGCCCAGCCCCATCGTCCCGCACACGGCGAGATATTCCTCGCGAGAGTTTGTCGGTGCGCGTTTGGCGTCGAATGTCAGCCAGCGTTTGAACTGTGCCGTACTACCCATTCCGGCGGCAACATATGCCAATCCGAGATTCGCGCGCGGTCCGGGCAGCCCGGAATGTTCCAGCAAATACGCGTCCCAATCGTTCAGCGCGCTCAATTCTTGACGATAGATTTCGGCGTGTGTCATGAACGAGATTGGGGAACGGCGTGCGATTTGCTAGCTGTGATTTGCGATCCGCGATGCGCGCTCACCCATTCGCCGCCTTGAGGGTTTTGACCTCGATGGCATCCAATAGCTGCTGCAGATGCTCCAGCGTGTGATTGTAGGCGTGCAGCGCGATATATTCGATGGGAATGTTGCCGTATTCGGGATGAATCGCATGTCGCGCCCAATCCTTGTCCCTGGTCAGGCGCAGCAGGTTCAACAGCTTGCGCCGACCCGCGCGAAATTCTTTGACAATGTTCTCGATGGGTTCGTCGGGGGAATAGTGCGCGGCGCTCCACTCGTCTTGATTGAAACTCGCAACAGTTGGTGCCTCTTGGTCCTTGAGAATACGAGCGGTGCGATACGCAAAGACCTCGACCTCGGTATCCCGCAGGTGAGCGAGCGCCCGATGGAGCGACCATTCTCCCGGCGCAGGGATGCGCGTCAATTCTTCCGGCGACAATTTTTTGACCGCCTCGGCAATCTGCGCCGCGCTGTCTTCGAGCCGTTCCAGAAGAAGGGTGTGTTGTTTGTTCATGATGAATACCGTAGAGACGCAAAATTTTGCGTCTCTACACGATGTTATGGGCAAACGTTGAAATCAATCCACAGCTCTGCGCCATTCAAGCGCGTGAATGGCAGGCGCGTTTCGCCTTCGCCCTCTTCGCGCAAAACGGGGCGCGCCCGCACGGGAATACATTCTTTGATGCCCGTGCCCGTCCAATACCCTGCAAACACCTCGCTGGTGTTGGGCACGATCGTTGGCGTGTCGCAGCTGCTCGTGCCAAAAGGTTTCGCCGCGTCGGGGCGATAAATCTCGACGCACACGGGGTAATGCTGGTCTTTGCCCGTCTGATTGATGATCGTCGCATAAAACATCACGGGGTCGTTATTTCGCGGGTAACCCGGCTCGAACCGCAATTTGCTCACATACAACCCATTCAGCGCGCCGCGATCCACGTTCGACAAGACCGGAGCTGCTGTGGCGCGTCCCGCCGGTTTTGTCGCCGCCGCGCCGGCGGATGCTGCGGTCGTGTTTGTGGGCGCGGATGATGCGGCGGTGGTGGGCGCTATTGTTTGCGGCACAACGTCGGTTGCCGCAGGGGGAGGTGGTGTGGCGGTTGGCAGGACCGCGGTAGGCACGTCGGTAGGCGCAGCCGTCAGCGGCGGCGCGGTGGGCGCGGGCGGCAGCGCCGTCGGCGGATTTGTCGTTGGCGGGACGGGTGTCGAAGTGGGTGTGTCGCCGCCGCAAGCGACGCCCAACAAAATGATTCCAAACAATCCGAGGGCGATCAAGGTGCGTGACACAAACATTTTCTGCATGGCTCCTCCTCTGAGGTCAATATAGCGCCGGGAAAGCGAGGCAAATTCGTAAATTCTTTCTGCCGACCCGGAATCGGGGTCGGATACGCGCAGCACATTTCCAACTTGGCGTTTTCTACGGACAGACGCTAAATTCCAGCCACAACGGCATCCCATTCGCCTGGACAAAATCTGTGCGATTATCGTCTTCATCCAGCGCGACCGGTTTGGCGCGGAAAAACACACATTCCCCCTGTCCGCGCGGCGCCCAACCTGTCGCGGTCAAGATCGTCTCGCCGGGAGGCATGGACGAATTTTCGGGCGCGGTCAATCCGAACGGTTTACGTTCATCCTCGCGCCAAATTTCGACCGCCCAGCGATACCCCAACTTTTCGCCGCTTACATTTTGGAACGTGACGATAAAGACCCCGGGCGTGTTTGGGTTCGGCGTCGGCGGCTCGACGCGAATCGCCGAGACCAGCACCTTGGGCATGCCCTCGGGTAGCGGAGTGGCAGTGATCGCGGGCGTGGCGGTGGCGGGGGCGCGCGTCGGCGGCGCAAGCGTGGCTGTGGCGGCGACCGACGTGACGGATGGAATTTCGCTCGCAGCCGGCGTAACCGTAATCGGAATCGGTGAAGCAATGATCTCGACAGTGGGTAACAGCGTCGGCAGTGGAATGTCTTGTGGGTTTGGCGTAAAGGGCACGATGATGGTGGGTGCGGAGGAAACTACAGTCGACGTCGGCGTGTTGGGCGACGAGCACGCGGCGAGCAGCGAAAACGATGCAAGGAGCAACAATGCGCCGCGCGTACAAATGGCTGGGTTACGTTTCATTCCTCGCTCTCTTGTTCGTCCTTTTCTTTTGCCGGTGAGGGCGTCCCCTTGCTTCCGATTTCGACCATTTGCACCTGTGTTTGATAGCGCTTGCCGTCATAGTCTATTTTCCCCTGACCATGATACCCCCGCGAACCGGTCTTGAAATTCTTGGCATCCACCGTCAACAATGCAATCGTCTGCCCTTCGGCAGTTTTGATTTCTACGATGAGACTCATCTCTTTTTTATCTCCTGCAAGCTGTTGCTTGCCGCAAGCTCAAAGGCACGCTTTGCATTCTCTCCCATTTTGCGCTGTTCCATTCGCAGGACCAACGCAACCGTATCCGCCGTATAGTTACTCTCGAGGGAATTCCTTATCATAGTTGACAAGCTCCTGCTCGAGATGTTCCTCTTCTTGACGACTCAGCGCTGACAATTTTTAGCCCTTTGACCTGAATCCCGATCATGGCAGCCACTGTCTTACAGCGGCACAAAAATGACACGGTTCTCGTATTCGCCCTCATATGCTGTCTCGGCCACAAGTAACAGATCATCTATTACAGTTCGCAATGCGGAGCCGGAATCTACGGCAAGCAGTCCTGGCATGGGCAGTCCGCCCCGAATGCGCTCATATGCAAACCCCACCATTGTGTCCAGATCATGTGTGAGAAGGACTCGCCCTTGTTGCGCTGCCCACTCTAAAACAATCGCGTCCACCTCGCCTTCTCTGCCAATATCTTGCCAGCGGAGAATATCCAGGAACCGATTTCTTGCGAGTAACCCACGGATGATTCTGCCATTGAAATTCTCATCGGCAAGAAAGCGCATCATCAGCCGGAAACCATCGTTTTGCGGCGAGCGAGCAGCTGCTTTTTCATGTCGCGCGAATTGGAATTTGCCTGTACTTTTTTGCGCATCGCCCTGGCTTTTTTCTCGCGCGCGCGCAGATAAACACGTACTGCGTTCTTGTTCTTGAGATAATAGCTCACAATCGCATACACATCGGCGAGCTTGAGCGTCGGAAAACCGTCCACGATGTCTTCGGGGGACTCGCCTTGCTCGAAAAATGCTACGATTGTATCCAGTGTGACGCGCGAGCCAATGACACGGACTGTTCCGTGCTTGTCCACATGCAGCGGCACTTGTTCCCTTTCAAAAACCAACATTATTTCCTCGCTCTCAACGCTGTGACCTGCCTCTTATTTTACCGTAAACGGTATCTCCTCCACATCAAACGTCTTGCTTCCATCCTGCGTGATTGCCTGTAAATAGAGAATGTGCTCGCCCGCTTCCAGCCCCTTGACCTGAATCCCGGTCATGGCAGCCCCCAACTGTTCATTGTCCAGCGCGTCCGAATCAATGCTCCATTTATACGTATAAAACGTCTCCAGCGGCGCGCCCGTAACCCCAACCAAAAAAGTTCCGGGAAACGTATTGTCGGAAAAATCCAGCGGCTGCTGCTGGAATGTCGCAAACACGGGACGCACCACAAATTTCTTTTCAAACACCTTGCTCGGCACGTCGTTTGCGTCAATATACTGTAAATACAGGGTATGTTCGCCAACCGGCAGTTGAATCTTGCCAATGTTGACGTTCGGCACGCTGTTGGCGCCGAGCGATGTCATGCCCGTGTCGCGCGTGGGCGTGGGATTGTCAATATCAAACAACAGCTTTTTCACGCCCGATTCTGACAAAAGCACAATAAACTGCATCCCGTCGTTGTATTGGTATACGATCGCGTCCACGTTCCCGGTCACGTTGCGCGCCTGTGCCAGCGCGTCGAATCGCTGCTGCGCGCTCGCCAGGTTCTTGTCCGCCAGGCTCTTGTCAATGTAATAGCGTGTATACCCCTGGATCTCTTGTTCCAGCGCCAGCAGCGTCGAGTACGCATCCCCCTGCTTTTGGATCAGGTCAGCTGTCGAAGCCGCGCCGAGCGCGCGGTCATATTCCAGCCCCAGTTCATAAAACACGGGCCCAAACTGCGGCGCGCGTGTCGCAATCGCCGTATACCGCGCCAGCCGTTCCTCGGGCGAGTCCAGCAAGCGCGCCGAAACCAGATCGAGAGTGGGATTTGTTTTGTCGGCGTTGTAATAATCATTCACCCGCTCGCGCGCCCGCGCAATCCCATCCGATGCAGAAACCAGCGCGCTGTACTCGATATACGGGTCCACAAAGTTCAGCCCGAACCGGAAATATCCCTCGTACGCTTGGATCGCGTTTGCCATGTCGCCCTTGAGCTGGTACAACCGCGCATTGCTATACCACTCTTGCGGCGTCGTCGGCTTGGGGACGATATTCCCCTGCTGCAGCGCCGCAAACTGCGACTGCAAATCGGCAAACCCTTTGGCTTGCGCGGTTGCCGCAGCCGCTTGAATATCAACGCCCTGCGCCTGTGTGGTCGCCTGCGCGACCTGCACCTGGCTCGACTGCGCCTGCGCGGTCGCTTGCGCGGCTTGCACCTGGCTCGACTGTGCCTGCGCGGTTGCCTGCGCGCTTTGCGTGTCTCCTTGCTCTGCCACGCGCGTTGCCGTTTGTGTCGTCGTCTCTTTGATTTCGGTCACGTCGGTCTGCAAGCCCAGCAGCTGCGCCTGCAGGTCACCGATCGGCTCGACGTTTGTAGCCAGATACCCGCGCGGAGGTCCCACCGAAAACACAAACGTCCACACGGCAAAGACGACAAACGAACCGATACACAACACAAAGAGTCCGGCGGCGACCGTATCCCAGACCTCCTGCCCGGCGCGTTTGCGGAGCACGATCATCCAAATCAATGCAATCAGGGCACCGACAAAGGACAAAATGGCAATCCAGAGGGCAAAGTCGCCGAGCGGTTGGATAATGTCGCCGATAAATCCGCCGACCGCGCCGATGATCGCAATCGGACGCGCCGCGCGCGCAAATGCTTTTTGGACCGCGGGTGATGACAGAGCCATACAAACTCCTCAAGGGTAAGATGTGAGAGAGCTATTTGGGGCGATGCAGGGATGAATGAACCGGCTGGTCAAGATTATACGATTCCTTTGTCGCTTGACAATAGCTGTCAGGTCATGGGGCGTGCGATTTATTTTGGGTTGCGGGGGGGAACGAAACGGCGTTCGTTCCCTACTCGCCGTCGCGTGCTGTGCGGGGAACGAAACGGTGTTCGTTCCCTACTCGCCGTCGCGTGCTGTGCGGGGAACGAAACGGCGTTCGTTCCTTACCGTCCAAGATTGTGGCGCATATCCCGGGTTATGTCGTCGGCGCGCCCACCTGCCCCCCACGAGGATGTGATACAAGTATCATTTTTGCATTGACACGTGTTGCTCGCGTATGCTACATTAAGGGCAATTGTCCGATTGATAGGTCGCTCTCCCATGTTTGGTGCTCCGAATGACCCCAAACGCTCGCCGCCTCCCGAGTCGTCCGAAAACCCAACGACTCGCGGGAATGATGCGGGTCGAGATATGCCCAAACCGGATGACGCCGCCGGAAAAACCCCGCGCGGCGGCGACAGAAACACGGTCAATATCGGCGAAGGCGCGCAGGTGGACCAGATCGCCGTCGGGCGCAACATCCTGCAAGCCAAACTCAATATCGGCTCGCTCGTGATTCCGGTGCGGTTTCTGTTGGCTCTGCTCGTCGTCGCGGCGGTGGGCGCGGTGGTCGTTTGGTGGGTGGTGGTCTCGGGCGAGATGCCGGACGGAAGCCCACTGAATATTGCCGTCGTTGACTTTGCCGAGCAGGATGCGGCGGGCAACAGCATCAACGGGAGTCACGGCAGAGACCTGAGCGAGTGGCTCGCATCCAGACTCGGGATGGAACTCGGCGCGGCGGCGTCGGATAATCCGCCCGTCGTTTGGCATATCGCGACGGGGTTTGAGCCGGTCCACCTGTTCCAAAAGCGGATCTTTGCCGCCCCGGTCCGAACTGCCGACGACGCGCAAGCGGTGGTTGACCAATTCAAGGCGGATGTCGTCATTTACGGGAATGTGTCGCCGGGACAGGATACCCTGACGTTTGTGCCGCAGTTCCATATCAATGAAAAGATGGGACAGCAAGAAGTGCCCGAACTGACGGGCAGTCAGCAAATGGGGCGCAAAATTACTTTGCCCAATCCGGTGACCATCGGGGCAAAAGAGACGTTCCTCCAGCCGCTGGGACAGGTCATCTATTGGTTGGCACGCGGCGTCTCTTTTGACCTGGTCGGACAATTTGACCGGGGCTATCGGGAATTGAAACAGGGTCAAGCGGACCTCGACGCCATGAACGACGAGCAGGGCAAAGAAGTATTTTTCTATTTCTTGGGGACAGAGGCGCTCTTTTTGGCGCAGTGCGAACAGGATGCCGCCCGGGTGTTTTCCGCGCCCCCCGGCGGCACGGCAATGCAGGCAGCTCTCGATGCGGCAGAGGCGGCATACAACGAGGCGAAACGGATTCAGCCCGGCTATGCCCGCGCCATCTTTGGACTCGGTCAAGTTGCCTCGCAGCGAGGACAGCGGCTGATGGCGGCGGCGGACGCGACTACATTCGGACAGTGCCGTGTGGCGAATGTGTCGCCGCCTGACCCAAATCTTCCCATTCAGTGTCCTGTGCCGCCGCCGCCCACGAATGACCCGGCGCGCCTGGAGCAAGCGCGCATACAGCTCGAGCAAGCCATCGCTCTGCAAACGGAGGCGCGCGACATGATGCAAGCAGCTGCCGATGCCCTGCTCAAGAGCCGGGTCCAAGCTGCGCGCGAGGCGACCGAGCTGGCTTTGGCGCAGCAAGAGCTGCTTGGCGGTCAGTTCGCGCAAGCTGAAACGCGGGCACAGTCCGGCGTGACCGCGCTAGAGGCGATTCGCCATTCGACAGATGTAAAAACGGACCCGCGCAGCGCGGCGACGTTATCTCTCGCCATCGGCGGCGGGCACTTTATCCGCTCTTATGCCCGCTTGATGCAGAACGATCAGGTCGGATTCAAGGACGCGCTCACCCGGGCGATAGACGCGCTCGATTCCTGCTTGAATATCATTCAAGCGAACGCGAGCGACACCTATCTCCAGGAACGTCTCGCGGGAAACTGCACGTGTTTGCGCCAAGACGCAGTCAAGGCGCGGGGTCCTTGATTTGGGTCCGCCGCCGGGGCGGATTGAACTTGCTATCTTTTATCGGTCGTGACCACCCGACGCATGTATTGTGCGTTCCAGTCAGAGCGTTGCAGGAACGGAATAAAGGCGGATTTGCTGCCGCGCTATGACATCCTCTTGCTATCATGCGAACCACTTTGGCGATTTCATGCGGTCTCTTTGTCGCTGTCCTCATCGCGCTCGCGGGGTTGAGCGGTCCCTATAACTTTATTTCGTCCGCAGAAGCGGCGTCCTGGTCAAATAACGCTCCCGGCGAGTTGCCGGCAATGCAATTCTCGACCGCCACCCCCAGTCGCACACCCACTCTCACCCCAACGCCGTCGCCGACTCCCCGGCTCGTCTATCTTCCGAGCTTTCCCGGCAACTCTAGCGTGAATACTTTTCTGGAAGGCACGGAACTGTTCCTCAGCGCGCGGATGGACAACCTCGAAGGGGATAACTCGGGAAACGGCGAGGGGATCCATCACGTGGACATGTATGTGTTTGATCGGTTCGGGCGATTGGTTGATTCGCACCGCGAAAACAACTATCCGTATTGCTATTTTCAAGAGGATGCGGAGGGCAGCTGTCGGACGTGGGATTTTGCGCAGCGGGGCTATCGCTGGCCCCAGGGCAGCCCGGCCGCCGAGGACGTCTATTTTGCGCGCGCGGTGGGATGGAACGCGACGCAAGACAAAGTCTGTATCGCCGAAGAAGCGTTCTGGCTCGACCTGTCGGGCGAGCAGCAGCATGTCTCTATGGACATTGATGTTGGTCCCGAGAGCAACGGCGACCGCCGCGAGTATGTGGATGCCCTCGAGTTCGAGAACGAGATCTTTTTCGATAATGACCAGCGAATCACCCGCGTCTCGATGTTTATCCTCGCCCCCGACGGCAGGATCGTCTATCAAAAAGACGAGTCGAATGCGCCCTATTGCGCGTTTGGCGATGACGGCGCAAATACCCAGTGCAAATTATGGGATTTCAGGACAAACAACGACCGCTGGCCCGGCGGAGAACCGATACAGCGGACCATGTATATTTTCCGCGCTCTGGCATACAGCGGTGACCGGCTGGTGGGCGCCGCTTCGCGCGCCGCCGCCGTGCGTCCCATCGGACTGTTGCCCAACCCGCCCCAGCCCAACCCGCCGCAGCCGAATCCTCCATCGGGCAACTTTGCGATTCTGGCGAACGGCTCACAGGATGTGAGTCAGGTGACGGGCGCGCTGGTGTTTCGCACGCTGGCGGGTGGCGGCGGCGTGGATGGCAACAACATTGACCACGTGGAAATGTCCGTCTTTGACCAATTCGGCGCCCGCGTCCATTTCAGAAGCGAAGTTTCGCCGCGCTTTTGCGCCTTTGGGGGAAACGAGACCTGCAATCCCTTGAACTTTGCGGGGGAGGGCTATCGTTGGTCGGACGGTTCAGCCATTAAAAACAACGGGACCTATACACTCCGTGCGGTCATTTATTTCCGTGACGGCAGAGCGCCGCTGACGCTCTGGCGCAACGTGACGATTCGGTTCTGAACCGATATTCATTATCCGGCTGGCGTCGCGCCCTGTCTCGAAACCGCAGAGACGCCAGCTCTTGCGATTGTCCCGTAGAGACGCAATATCTTGCGATTGCCCCGTAGAGACGCAATATCTTGCGTCTCTACAAATCACCACCCCCCCCTCTCACGCCCCGCGCGTATCAGGGGTTTGCCCCTTTCGTGTCCTTTCGTGTTCCAACCCCTTTCGCGCCTTTCGCGTTCCAATCCCTTTCGCGCCTTTCGTGTTCCAACCCCTTTCGCGCCCTTTCGTGTTCCAACCCCTTTCGCGCCCTTTCGTGTTCCAACCCCTTTCGCGCCTTTCGTGTTCCAATCCCTTTCGCGCCCTTTCGTGTTCCAATCCCTTTCGTGTCCTTTCGCGTTCCAATCCCTTTCGCGCCTTTCGCGTTCCAACCCCTTTCGCCCCCCACACACCTTACCCCTTCAACCACCCCCTCACCCTCTCCGCATTCGGGTCCTCAATCGCCACATATATCTCCAACGCCCCTTCCCACATCTCTTTTGCGCGCTTTATATCACCCAATTTCTTGTATGCCAGCCCCATATTCGCCAGCGCATTCCCCTCCCCCCGCCGGTTGCCGATCTCGCGCGCGATCTCCAAGCGCTGCTCATAATACCCACTCGCCCGGCGCACCTCGCCCAAATCCGCATACGCATTCCCCAGGTTGCCCAGATCAGCTCCTTCGCCCCGCCGGTCCCCGATCTCCCGATCAATCACCAGCGCCTGCTCATAATACTCAATCGCTTGCCGCACCTCGCCCAAAGCCGCATACGCCAACCCCAGGTTGCCGAGGGCCGCCCCTTCCCCCCGCCGGTCCCCGATCTCGCGCACAATCGCCAACTGCTGCTCACAGAACTCGATCGCCCGGCGCACTTCGCCCAAACTGTAATACGCATTCCCCAGGTTGCCCAGCGCAGCCGCTTCCCCCCGCCGGTCGCCGATCTCGCGGTCAATCACCAACGCTTGCTCATAAAACTCAATCGCCCGGCGCACCTCGCCCAAGTCCTTGTACGCGACCCCCAGGTTGCCCAGCGCAGCCGCTTCCCCCCGCCGGTCGCCGATCTCGCGTGCTTTCTCCAAGTGCTGCTCATAATACCCAATCGCCCGGCGCACCTCGCCCAAAGCTGCATACGCATTCCCCAGGCTGCCGAGCGCTGTCGCTTCGCCCCGCCGGTCCCCGATCTCGCGTGCGATCTCCTAGCGCTGCTCATAATACCCAATCGCCTGCCGCACCTCGCCCAAACTGTAATACGCCAACCCCAGGTTGCCAAGTGCATTCCCCTCCCCCCGCCGATCCCCGATCTCGCGCACAATCGCCAACTGCTGCTCATAAAACTCAATCGCCCGGCGCACCTCGCCCAAAGCCGCATACGCCAACCCCAGGTTGCCCAGCGCATTCCCCTCCCCCCGCCGGTCCCCGATCTCCCGAGCAATCACCAGCGCTTGCTCATAATACCCAATCGCCTGCCGCACCTCGCCCAAATCCGCATACGCACTCCCCAGGTTGCCGAGCGCAGTCCCCTCCAACCTCTTGTCACCCAATTTGCGCGCCGCCTTGACCGCCTCTTCCAACCATCGAATTTGTTCACGCGCGCTCAAGCGCAAATTGACGGTATGAGCTGCGTCCAAAGGATATTCGATGCACAACCGCGCCACCTCCTCATTCGTCTCCCAATTCTCCGCCGCCCATTTTTGTCCCGCCCGGATGTGCGTCAATTCTTGCTCGAACAATTTCAGCCCCGCGACCACATTCTCCCCACCCTCCAAATACAAATCATTCGCCGCGCTCGATACATTTTTGAAAAACACGGCGTATCGCTTTTCCGCCGTTCGTCGTTCGCCGCCGGGTAATCGTCCGCCCGCAAACTCGCGCAGCAAATCATGCAAATCAAATCTCTCGCTCTCGGCGTCATATTCCACGATGCTCAACCGCGCCAGCTCGCTCAAAATCTCCTGCGCCCCGTCCGGCTCGTCCAATCCCCACACATACCCCGCCGCGCTCGCCGTGAACGACGCCACAAACACGCCCAGCGCTCTCCACCGCGTCTGCATGTCGTCCGACAAATAATCGTACGTCTCGGCAAACACCGCCTCGAGGTCGCGTTCTCCCTCCGCTTTTAACGAATGCAAACGCCGTTCGCGCACCTGCCCCACATAGCGCGCCACCACAACCGCCTCGTGTTCCGCCAGATACCGTCCCGCAATTCGCAGCGCCAGCGGCAAACACCCGCACAACTCGGCAAGTTCTCCCGCATTTCCTCCGCTCCGCGGACACAATTCGACCAGCAATTTCTCTGCGTCCTCTTTTTTCAGCGTGTCCAGTCGCAGTGGCACAAGCCCCGCCAGCGTGAACCCCGTCCGCGCCGTCACCAGCACCGCAGCGGGCGGCGCGACCAACAGCGGCTGCACCTGCCCCGCATCCCGCGCATTGTCCAACCCCAACAACACTCGTTTCCCGTGCAGCGCCGTGCGATACATCCCCGCCAGTTCCGCCTCGCTCGGATTTCGCAAATCCGGGTTCGGTTCCAGCGCGCGTATCACAGTCGCCATGACCTCGCTCACCGGCATCGGCGCATCACTCGTCCCGCGCAACTCCACCCAGATCTGCCCGTCAGGAAATTTTTCCGCGACCGTGTGCGCCGCCACAATCGCCACCGCCGTTTTCCCCACGCCCCCCAACCCCGCCAGCCCGCTCACCAGACTGCCCCTGCCTTCTCGCAGCCGCCTGACGACCTCCCTCACCTCATCCTCACGCCCCTCGAACGGCTCGGGTTTGGCGGGCAATGAAAAGCGCGCGTCAAGAATTTGACGCGCGCCGAATTGAATGATCTGCTGCTCGATGAGCGTCACGGTGTTGTCACGCCCCGCGACCACCTGTTTCGCCGACGCCCCTCGCCCCAAATCAATTTTGTTTGTGTCCCCCATTTTTCCATCCAATCAACATATCAATCGCATGACTCTGATTCTATCCGCATTTCCCGCGCGTTTCAACCGCGTCGCCAAAACCTCGAAGGTTTTCCCGTTCAACTTGCGCATTTGCCATACTGTTCCAGCCATTCCGCTTCGTGCTCTGCGTAATACGCCCAATCCACCGCGTAATAGTACTGTTTTATCTCTTCGGGCGACGGATACACAGATTCATATGCTCCTCGGACCGGTTGTGGGACCTCTACACCCGCGCTGCTCAAGGGTCCCTCGTGGTATTCGCCCCACTCGACATTCGAAAGGTCCCACGCCTCGTCCGGAAACTGCGCCGCATCGCTCAGCCGCCACTGCACAAACAACTGCGCCAGCACGGGATGTGACGCGCCTTTGGGAATCCAGGCGTAGCCGTTGATGGCGGGCTGACCCGACGTCATCGGCACAAACACAATGTCGCCCGTGCCGTCCGCGCCGGAATACCGCTCGAGACGCGCCAACAGGTTCCATGTCACCGCCGCATCAATGCGGTTCTCACGCAGCAGTTCCTGGATCTCGGAGAAATTGTTCGTGTACTGCAGCACGTTGGGCTGCAAATCGGCGCAGACAAATTCGATCGTCTCGCGCATCTGTGCGGGGTTTTTGTAATCTTTGCCCAGCGAACCCGCCAGCCCGACCAGAAACAGCCCGGCGACCTTGCCCTCGGCGCGCGGCAGCGCGATTCGCCGCCTCAACCGCGCGTCCGCCAGGTCCCGCCAGTCGTGAAACCATTCGCCCACCCTGTCCGCGTGAAAAATCGGCGCAACCGTCGCCGACGCTTGAAATGGCACTGCATACGGTGTGTGGTCGGGCAAAATTGCGATGCGCGCCGCATTGCTCACCAGGTCCGACGGCAGCATTTTCTCTACCGCATCGTGCGCCAGCGCGTCAATCAAATAATTCTCCTCGACCGCCACCACGTCATACGGCACGGTCGCGTTGTCTTGCTGTGCCGCATAGACCTGTTCGAGATACGCGGCGGGGGACGGCTCGCGGATATACTCTAACCGCACATCAACGCCGTACTCGGATTTCACCCATGCTTCAAACTGTATTGTCAACGCATCGCTCGCGGCATAGTTCCAACCGCCAACCGTGACGCTGTCTTCGCTCTGGATCGCGTCCGCGATTTCCTGACGATCGAGGCGCCGATTCAAGATGGAAACAAAAAAACCGCCCGGGGTGGGCGAAGGTTGAACTGTAGAGGGGGGGGAAACAAATGTGGGGCTTGAAGTTTGCGGCGGAGGAACAACCGGGGTGGGCGTCGTCGCGCCGCCGCAGCCCGCCAGCAATGCCAAGAGACCCAACAAAACTAGAGAGACGCGCCCGAACGAACGTTTGTTAATTTCAGGTGGATTCATTTGTCAACCGGACTCGAGCCGATGATTGCCCACATCGCGCGACACAAGTTTGCGTTCAAAACCTTCGAGGGTCTCGCGGCGAATCGAGTTTGCCCGACCTCGAGGGTTTTGAGAATCAAGTAATCACCAGAGTTTGACGCTGTGTCGTTATCATGGTACACACTACAGGAACGAAACAGGTATGCAGGAATGTCCTGTCTACCTGTTTTCTTGTCTCTTGCCGATGCGTATTCTCCTCGTTTTCTGTGACGGCGTGGGTTTGGGCGCGAATGACCCGGCAGTCAACCCTTTTCTGGTCGCGCCCATGACAAACCTTCGCGCCCTTTTCGGCAAAATCCCGACCCGCGAGGACGGCATCCTGCAGGGCGCGAGCGCGCTCCTTGTTCCGACCGACGCGCGCCTCGACGTGCCAGGGACGCCGCAAAGCGGAACGGGGCAGACGACGATTTTTACGGGGACCAACGCCGCCGCCGCCATCGGCGAACATCTGGGACCCTATCCGAACCAGGCGCTGCGCGAGATTTTGCAGGAACACAGCATTTTCAAACAGCTCGATGCGCTCGGGTTTTCGACCGCGTTCGGCAACGCCTACCCGCCGTTCTATTTGGAGCGGCTCGCGCGCGGCAAAGCGCGCCGCACCGCGACGCTCCAGGCCGCGCTTGCGGGGGGGGTGCGTCTGCGCGACGTCAATGATCTTGCAGTGGGGGACGCGGTCAGCGGGCTTGCCATGGACAATAGCTATTGGGCGGAGCTGGGCGCGCCCGTGTCCCGCATCACGGCGCGGATTGCGGGCAATAATTTGATGCGGCTCGCGCAAAAATACGATTTCACCGCGTTCGAGTATGCCCCCACGGATATCGTCGGACACAAGGACAACCGCGACGATATGTTTGCGGTTTTGAACGAGTTGGACGAGTTCTGGGGCGGCATCATCGCGCAAATGAATCCCGAAACCGATCTGGTTATCATCACCAGCGATCACGGCAATATCGAAGATTGGACAATCAAGGGACACACCCTCAACGCCGTCCCCACCATTTTGATCGGCGCACATCGCGCCGATGCCGCCCGCACGATTCGTTCGCTCGCCGATATCACTCCCACGATCATCCGACTGCTCAAACGTGAGCATCAATAAAAAATGCCGCCGTCCGCGAGCGGAACGGCGGCATTTTTTATTGATAATAGATAAACACGGTTTCGCTCTCCAGACTCACATCGAGTTCGGCGCCGTCGAATTTCACCTGATACGCTCCATCATCGGTGAGCGGCGCTTCAAAGCCGCCGTGCCCGTATTGTTTTGCGACGCCGCTGACCGTCACGATGCTGTTGCCGCGCGCGTCGCGGATCGTAATGAGCGTCCCGGGTCTGGCAAGGTTGCCCGCAATAATGCGCGGTCCGGGCAGCACATCCATCAGCACGCGCGGCTGGTTCATCGCCCATGCGCTCTCTTGCATCGGCGGCGGCGGTGCCCACGCAATCGGTGTCTCGTCGGCGCCCGAAATGGCGAACGAGGGCATCGCTTCGGGCATGGTCGGCGGCGCATCGAGCGGCGAATAGAACCGTTCGACGGGCGGCATAAACTCGTGCAGGTCGGGTTCGATCGCAAAAGCGGGCGGCGCAACAAAATCTGCCTGCGTCGGTTCTTCGGGCATTACGCCGACCGGGGGCGCGAGAAAATCCAATTCACTCTCGCTCGGCAAGTCCTCTTCCGGCATCGTGGGCGGAGGCGGTGAGCTCGGCAGAGGCGCAAACATCTGTGGTTCGGACGCTTCAAACGCCTCTTGGGGCACAGACAAAGAGGGGGGCGCGTCGAACGCGGGCGGGGGTCGTAAATCGGAAAGCGGTTCTGCGGCGGCGGGCGGCGGCGCGGCGGCGGGCTTGACGTCCTCAACTGCGAGAAACAAATACAAGCCGTCCTCTTCCGGCGAGTGCGCATCCTGGAGCGCCGCATCCGCTCCGGGGGGTGGCGCAGCCGGCGCGGCGGGTGGAGGTGTCACCTCTCGAGAGAGTGGTTGTGACGGCTCTGACGCCTGTAATGGCTGTGGCTGTTCCGGTTTTGCGCGCGACGAACGGCGCGGCGTCGCGCGCCCGGCATCTGTTTTTCCGGGCGCTGTTTGATCCGGCGCGCTTGGCTCTGATTTCGACCGGGCTGGTTCAGTGTCGCCGGAGGGGACGGGGCGCGTCCGCGGTCCGGAAGGTGCGGTTCCCGCGATGGATGCCACGCCGCGACGCGGGGCGGGACGGGATAAAGCAGTTGTTGTGGTTTGGTCCACTCCAATTTCCTGAAGCGCAATCCCGCTGTAATAGTGCGTGAGAATATTGGCATAGGTTTCGCCAAGCCGCGCCATTGCGAGCATCCCGCGCTGGCACATGCCAATCCCGTGCCCTTTGAGCGAAGCAAAGCCACAGGCACAGGTCACGCTCTTGAGATATCCGGGCGCATTTATCAGCACGCCCCTGGCGTCGCGCGTTTTGCCGTCGCAATGCTCGAAATAGAACGCTTCGATCAATTTGTCGTCAAAGGTGGCGACGATGCCGCGCGTTTCGAGGACGGCGCGGGCCGCGCGCGGGTTGGCGCGTTCGTTCCATGCCTGGCAATGCCGCAGGGTGCAAACGTCGGCATCTCGGTCAGCGTGACGGTGCGTATTTGCCGCAAAGGTGCGCGCGGCGACCGCGAGCGCCTTTTGCGCTTCGAGCGGCGTATCCGCAGGCAGCGCGGTGGCGACGACGCCGCGCAAATAGTCTTCGAGGAGAATGACCTTGACCTGCGCGTTGGGGAGCAGGAGGCGAATTGATTCGGGCAAGGCGAGAGGCATCGGACCAAGTGTAAAGCCAAATGCGTCAAGGGTAAAATTGGGACCAATCAGGCGTTTTTGAAACTCTTGGATAACACCCAGCCCTGTGCCGCGCGCACGCGCCCGGCGCTCTCCAACTCGTCCAACAACGGTCTTAATTCGGGACGCGGAATTGCAAACAAGCGGGCGAGAGCATCGGGCGGCGCAGCCAGCACGGTTTTGAGATAACGCTCGATCAGCGTCAACCGCGCTGTCCTCAAATCAATCTTTTTCGCTGCGTCTGCCTGCGGCTCGAACCAGCGCGCGACCAGATCAAAAATCTGCGAGGGCCACGCCGCGCCCTCGTTCGTCGTCCCAATCGAAGCGACAACCAGTTTGGTCTGCAATTCGGCGAGCGCGCGGTGGTAGCGCGCGCCGCCTTGCTTGCCCACAAACCCCGCGGAGCGTTTCAGGTTCTGCGTTGGCTGCGCCCCCAATTCTTCCAGCGCCTCGTAAATCCGTCTGGCATCATAACTCACCGCGCCGTGCGCGTACGCCTCGGACACATCGTCCAACCCCAATGCCGCGAGCACATGGGGCAAATGTTCCAACGAAATAAAGACAGGTTTGCCCGCGAGCGCTTTGCCGTAATAGACGCGGTGCGCCGCAGGCAAATCATTCTTCCACGCCCACAACGTGTCCGAGTCGCTGTCCCATTCTTCAATATGCGCGTCGCGCCTGCCCTTGACCGCTTCAAACAACGCGGGCAGCTCCAGTTTGCGGTCGCGCGGCGCAAAAAGCCAGCAAAAGCCAAAGCGATTGACATAGCGGGCTGCGCCCGCCATCGTGGTTACGCGTTTGGATGGAGCGATTTGATAGTGGACCACTCGCTCACCTTCGAGAAGGGTCTGATTCATAATCCAAAAATATCAAGGGCGCTCATGGGAGCGCCCCCGATTCACAGAAACCCGCCGCGCAACCTGAAACACCGTCGCCAATTCGCTAGCGCTTTAATCCTTCCAGCCGCGCGGCTTCGCCTTCAAGCAGTTCGACCGCGCGCGTGACCGACGGCTTGTCCTTGACGTGTGGGTCACGCCGCGTCACCTCGGCTCCGGCGCGAAAACCCCACGGGTCGCGCGCAAACCGGACGCGGTATTTGCCCAGCGCCTCTTTTGCCGCTTTCCAATCTTGCAGCTCGGCGAGCGCGTCCACCAGGACCACGGTCAGCGCATAATATTGAAACACGGGCGAATCGGGTTCCGCCTCGCGCGGAATTTTGGTGTATCGCGGCGGAACCTTTTTCTCGAGCGCGCCAAGACGCTGTTGGCACAGTGTGACCGTCTCGCGGAACTTGCCCGCGTCAAATAGAGTTTTGGCATCCGCCGCCGCACCTTGCAGCGCGCCCGGGATTTTTTCAAGAGGATGTTTCATGACGAGGACAAGATACGCCCATTTGTCGAATTTTTCAAGCGCTCGCCGCAGCGTGCCGGACGGGAACGAAACGGCGTTCGTTCCTTACCGTCCAATATTGTGGCGCACACCCGCGCGCAAGTATTTGCGTCTTGTTTCTTTGGCAATTCCCGGCATCCTGGCTTAATATGTCGGGGCATAACGGCGCGGGCTTGCCGAACGGCGATTCCTCACCATGTGTTCCGTTTACAATGATTCAATCACGATACGTAATACTTGTCATTTCAAGCCGTTTTTGTGAGAAATCCCCTTGACACGCGAACCGAGATTTCTCACTGCGTTCGAAATGACATTCGTAACAAGAGTGAATCAATCAAAAAAATGACAGGAGCAGGAGAATGATTATAAAAAAACTTGTAGTGTCGTCGGTCATGGCAGTCGCACTGGTGGCAATGATTGCGTGTCAGGGCAGCCCGACTGCGGTCTCGCCCATCGGCACACCGGTCCCGACTGTGCAGGCAACTCAAGCGGTCCCCGGCGCGGCGCCATCGCCGCAAGTGGGGGCGGGGAACGACGACGCGCAAGCGAAACCGGTGATTGTGCAAGACACGTCGGGCGGGATTTCGATTGTTTTGAATGGGGACTCTATTGCGACGCAAGGACCGGGCGTCACGGTTGAGGGCAGCACAGCGACCATCACCGAGGGGGGCGCGTATGCGCTCAGCGGCACGCTGGCGGACGGACAGATTGTCGTGGACGCGGGTGAGGATGCCGTCGTGACGCTGGTCTTGGACGGGGTCAATATCCGCAACTCGACAAACGCGCCGCTCTACCTCGTCAACGCGGCACAGGTTGTCATTACGCTCGCCGACGGCAGCACAAACTCGATTGCGGACGCGGCGAGTTATGTGTATGCGGACGCTGAAACGGATGAACCGGATGCGGCGGTCTTTGCTAATGTGGATGTGGTTTTTGCGGGGAATGGCTCGCTCAGCGTCGAGGGCAATTACAAGGACGGTATCAGCAGCAAAAAGGGGCTTGCGATCAACAGCGGCACGTATGCTATTGATGCGGCGGGCGATGGCATCAACGCAGACGGGGACATTCTCATCAATGATGGTGTCATTGTCATGGCGGTCGGCGATGATGGCATCCACACCGAGGCAAATATGACCATCAACGGCGGCGACATCCGCATCAACCGTTCCGTCGAAGGACTCGAAGCGATGGTGATGACGCTCAACGGCGGCGAGATTCGCATCGTATCCAGCGATGACGGGGTCAATATTGCGGGCGATGTGGAGGAGGGAACGGGCAGACCGGGGCGAGTTGTCACCGAGTACAACGGAGTGTATTGGCTCTATATCAATGATGTCTATCTTGTCGTGGACAGCTCGGGAGACGGGATTGATTCCAACGGCGCGATTGTCATGTCGGGCGGGACGGTGATCGTGAATGGACCCACGGTGAATAGAGAAGGCGCGATTGACTATGACGGCACGTTCAATATTTCCGGCGGGCTGATCGTCGCCGCAGGCAGTGCGGGGATGCCCATGACCGCGAGCCCGACGACTACCCAGAACGCGATCCTGATCAATTTCGACGCCTTGCAGCAAGCGGGGACACGGGTGCATATCAGCGACAGCAAGGGGAACGCGGTGCTCACGTTTGATCCCACCAAAGACTACCAGTCGCTTGCATTCTCGTCGCCGGAGCTGCTGACGGGAGAGACATATACGATCTATCTCGGCGGCGAGGCAACCGGCACGGTCAATGATGGCTTGTGGCAGGATGAAACCTACACACCCGGAACGGAATATGCAAGTTTTACAATCAGCGGACCCGTTACGACGATAGGTATGGGGAGAACGTGGCGCTAAGGGTCCGTAAATTTGCAATTTCCCGAATTCGCTTGAATGAGCCAGATACTGGAAAACGCGAATCCTCGCGAATCATCACGAATTTACGCGAATTCTATTTTGTCCCAAGCATTTTGTGGAGATTCGTGAAGCCGCAGTTTGGCGAACGATTCGCGCCGATTCGCGTTCCAGGGACTAACCCCGGTTTCCGTTTCGGCAAGCAAGTTATACCTTTACGAACCCCAAGTCGCACGGAATCCGCTCTGACAGGTTGTCGGAGTGAAATCAGAGCGATGGACTTTCGCCGCAACCGTATGTGATTGCGCTACCCGACGGCGAGCGCCAGCCGCATCCGGCGCCCCAGCTTGAGCCACAACGCCAAGCCCAGCGTCACCGTCTCCAAACTCGCCGTGACCGCCAAAGCAATCGGTATCGCCACGATGCCCCATTCCGCGACAAAAAAGGAGAGAATCAAAAAACGCCCGAGCAGCTGCATGAGGTTTGTGGCTAACGGCGTGCGCGTGTCGCGCAGCGCAATCAACCCGCGCGTAATCACTTCGGTCGCGACATAGGCGGGCAGGGCGACGGTGTATGCCAATAGCACATTGTAGGTCAAGTCGCCCGCGCTCGCATCGAACTTGCCGCGTTCGAACAAAAACTCGATGAGAGGTCTCCCCAGGAATACCAGTCCCAACAGCGCGGGAATAGCCAGTCCGACTGCCGCGCCCAGCGCAAGCAGGATTGTGCGCCGCATACCGCGAAAATCGCTCGCATCAGCGGACGCCGCCAAGCGCGGAAAAGCTGCCTGTCCTACCGCCTGCCCCAACAGCGCGATCGGAAGTCCCACCAGCAGCCACGCGTTGTACAATGCAGGCAGCCCTGCCAGCTCGCGGGCTTGAGACGCAAACGCGGTATCCAGAATAAAACCCGAATAATTCACCGCTACGGAAAAACCGTTGGGGACCAAGAGTTTGATGACCTCACGCAAACGCGCGTTGGCAAAATCAAAAATCAAACCGATGCCCCGTGTCGCCGCCCACATGGCGGGAACGAGAATAGCTGCCTGAAGGACCGCGCCGCCAATGACGCCGAATGTGGGACCCAGGATGCCGAGCGAGGGAATAAACCGCGCGGCGAGAATGCCCAGAATCAACGCGACGTTGTGACTGATGAGCGCGAGCGCGGGGAGCATGAATTGATTGCGCTCGTTCAAGACCGCCGTCGCCACACTGGCGACTGCGAGAATCATCGGTTGAATGAGCATGATGCGCGTCAGCGTGATTGTGAGCGCGCTGGTTTCGGCGTCAAAACCCGGCGCAAGCACATTTCGCACGAGGTTCGGCGTGAACAATTCCAGCGCGGCGACCACCAGGACAAAAAAGGCGACGAGGGTCGTCAGAATGATATTGACCAACCGGGTGCCCGCCGCAACTCCTTCTTCGCGCGAGGTGGTGAGCAAAACGGGTATCATTGCTGACGAAAGCGCGCCGCCCGCGACGAGCGAAAACAAGGTGTCGGGGAGGCGAAACGCCGCGTAATAGGCGTTAACCTCGGACCCCACGCCGAATTGGGCGTTGAACATGATTTGCCGGACCGCGCCCAACGCCGCCGAAGCGAAAAATGACGCCATCAAGATAAAACTGGCTTGGGCGATGGTGTACTCGCGGGTGAGGATGGAACCAATGCTCAGACCCTCGAGACTCGGTATGGTCGGGCGCAGACGTTGAACATAGCTGCCGACGACGCGCAAGGGTTCGAGCACGTCCGATGCCTGCACACTGCCCATCCACGCGCTCGCTGCCAGCGCGGCGAAACCGCCGAGCATCACGCGGGGCAGGTCGCGGGCGCGGATTGATTCTTGATGTGCGGGAGTCATCGCTGCCATTTGGATTTCTCCTGAAAGGTTGGATTCCGACCTTACGATGGTATTATCCTAAAAATCCCTGCGGCGCGACAGACCAAAGACTGCTCAATTTTTGTTCAATTCCAAATTTGTAACTATAAACGCGCGTCTATCGCACCTGCAGCCAAGGGGAAACCGTGAACGGGCAAACCGGTCCGAACGATTTGTTTGTAATCAACGTCTCTATCGTGTTGGACGAATAAACTTGACTACCAAGTTGTGTAGAGTATTTCTTGTTTATGCCAAAAGTCATCGCCTTAAATTCTGAGCAACTCTGATCAGTCGTTCGTCGTACGGGAGACCTGCATCATAAAGAATCTACTGACGTGCGTTTTGCTGTCGAGTGTTGCGCTCGGCTTGATGGCGTGTGCGCCGGGCGTAAGCGATCCCGCCCAATCCCTCTCCGAGAACAAGGAACGCGCGATGCAGTTGCTTGGCAAATGGGAGCTGGTGCAGCTGACCGATGGGAGCGCGCCTGAATCGCACCAACGGCGTGCCATGACCTTTGCAGACGACGGCACCGTGACCGTGGACTTGTGGGAGCACCAGCTCAAGTACACGTACGCGGTCACGCCTGACCCCGACCACCTGCGCCTTGTTCGAATTTCCAGCACAAACCCGAACGACAAGCCGGGAGAGGTGTTTACGCTGACGCTGGTCATTCGGGGCGATGAGATGTCGCTCAATGGGAACCGTTACAAACGCACTGCGCTGGCGAGCGGCGCAACGCTGACGCCCGCACAAGCAGCCGCGACTCGACGTCCCATGAGCACACCCGGCGCCGAGGTCACCGCGCAGCTTGGCGAGAATGTTGAGCTTCGTATGGGACAAACTGCCAAATTCATTGATTCACCCGATCAGTTCGGCATTACGTTTTACCAGGTCAACGAGGACTCGAGATGCCCGCAGGGCGTCACGTGTGTCTGGGCGGGTCAAGTGCGAATCGGCATTACGTTTGAAACGAATGGTCTGATGCACCCGCCGATTTTGGAAATGACCTCGAATCCGACCGACCCGCTAAACAAGCGCGTCATCGAGAGCTATCTCGTCGAATTTGTGGAAATCCAACCGCCGAGTGGTCCGCCCGGCGCAACTATCGCGCAAACGGAATATGTCGGCACGTTTCGGGTGACACCGGTGCAGTCAACCCCCGTTCCCCAAGCGACACCCGTCCCGCAAGCGACTACCACCCCCCTCTCGAACGCGCTGACCGGGACGCTCGACGAGCCCATCACGGTGAAATGGTTTCAGACGGTGGACTATCCGCAAGCAGAGATGACTCTTCAGTCGTCAACAACTATGCGGCATTGTTGGTGCGCGACGGTGACGCCTTTGTGATGTTGGAGGTGCTCGCCCCCAAAACCGTCACTCGCGCCGCTGCCGAAGAATTCATCCATGCGGTTATGGGAAAACTGATTCCTTGAGGATAGATGACCATGAAAAAATTGATCAACAAGCCGGAAGATGTTGTGGTCGAGGCGCTGCAAGGGATGGCGGCGGCGCATCCTGACCTGATCAAGGTCCATTACGACCCGAACTATATTGTGCGCGCGGATGCTCCGGTCAAGAACAAAGTCGCACTGGTTTCGGGCGGCGGCTCGGGACACGAGCCCATGCACGGCGGCTTTGTGGGCATGGGCATGTTGGATGCCGCTGCGCCCGGCGCGGTCTTTACTTCGCCCACCCCGGACCAGATATTCGAGGCAACCAGAGCGGTGGACGGCGGCGCAGGTGTTTTGCACATTGTCAAGAACTATACGGGCGATGTCATGAACTTTGAGATGGCAGCCGAACTCGCAGGCGGCGAAGGAATCGCGGTCCAATCCATCATCACGAACGACGATGTGGCGGTCAAGGATTCACTATATACGGCGGGGCGGCGCGGTGTTGGTGTGACGGTGCTTGTGGAAAAGATCGCGGGCGCGGCAGCGGAACGCGGTTATTCGCTCGACCAGGTCTTGGCAGTCGCCAACAAGGTCAATGAAAATGGGCGTTCGATGGGCATGGCGCTCACCAGCTGCACGGTGCCACATGCGGGCAAGCCAACGTTTGACCTGCCCGAGGATGAGATGGAAATCGGCATCGGGATTCACGGTGAATCGGGACGCAAGCGCATGAAACCCGCGCCCGCGCGCGAAATTGTCGAGATGATGGCTTTGGCTATCGTGGACGATCTGCCCTTCAAGACGGGTGACGAGACGCTGGCGTTTGTAAACGGCATGGGTGGCACGCCGCTCATCGAGCTTTATATCGTCTATAACGAGCTCGCCAAATTCCTGCAAGGGCGCGGCATCAAAATTGCGCGCAATCTTGTCGGCTCGTATATTACGTCGCTCGAAATGGCGGGCTGCTCGATCACATTGCTCAAGTTGGATGACCCGCTCCAAGCGCTCTGGGATGCGCCGGTCAGGACCCCGGGGCTGCGCTGGGGAGCATAGAGGTGACGAACGACGAATGACGAAAGCGTTTCGTTGGTCATTTGTCTTTGTTGTTCGCCAATTGAATCATGACAATTTCACGCGACGCGGTTCTGAAATGGCTCGAAACATACGCTGCCGTCATCAACGAAAATTTCGCGTATTTGACACAGCTCGATTCCGATATCGGCGACGGTGATCACGGCGCGAACATGAATCGCGGGATGCAGGCGGTGCTGACGGCGCTGCCGGGAGTTGCCGACAAGGATATCGGCGCAGTTTTCAAAACGACGGGCATGAAACTCGTTTCGACCGTGGGCGGCGCGAGCGGTCCGTTATACGGCACGCTGTTTATACAAATGGGCAACGTCACGGCAGGCAAGATGGAGCTCACGCTCGCCGATTGGGTCGCGGCGATGGAGGCGGGGTATGACGGGGTGGTAATGCGGGGCAAGGCAGCGCCCGGTGACAAGACGATGGTGGACGCCCTCAAACCCGGTCTGGACGCGCTCAAGTCCGAGCGCGACCGCGGGGCATCCGTCCCCGAAGCGTTGAACGCGGCCGCCGATGCAACCAAAAGGGGCATGGAAGCGACTATTCCCCTTGTGGCGCGCAAAGGGCGCGCCAGTTATCTCGGCGAGCGCAGTGCGGGATACCAAGACCCCGGCGCAACCTCGTCGTGGTATTTGATAAAGACCGCCGCAGAAACTTTGGCAAGCCAAGCTCAATAAAAGCGAAAAGCGAAAAACCAA
This sequence comes from Anaerolineae bacterium, assembly GCA_020851635.1. Lineage (GTDB taxonomy): Bacteria > Chloroflexota > Anaerolineae > UBA4142 > SHND01 > SHND01. Next base: position 1,932 of record JADZCJ010000089.1, on the reverse strand, counting down.
AGGAATCTCATCACACTTTTGGCTGGATAGCGGGGCAGCAGATGTCGAAATTTGTTGCGGCTGTGGACCAGGGGACCACGAGTTCGCGTTTCATGATTTTTGATCGCAGCGGCAAGATTGTGGGGTGCGATCAAAAAGAACACGAACAGCTCTATCCAAGACCGGGCTGGGTGGAGCATGACCCGATGGCAATTTGGGGCGCCGTTCAGTCCGTGATTGCGGGCGCGCTCGCCAGGGGCTCGATTGACCCGCGAGAAATTGCCGCCGTCGGCGTCACCAACCAGCGCGAAACGACGGTAGTCTGGAACAGGCAAACCGGCAGACCTATTTACAATGCGATTGTCTGGCAGGACACGCGCACCGACCAGCTCGTCAACGAATTTGCCAAAGAGGGCGGGCAGGACCGACTGCGCGCCAAGGTGGGTTTGCCGCTCGCGACCTATTTTTCAGGACCAAAAGTCAAGTGGATTCTCGACAACGTGGAGGGCGCCCGCACAGCTGCCAAAGCGGGTGACCTGCTTTTCGGCAATATTGACGCGTGGCTCATCTGGAACATGACGGGCGGCGTCAACGGCGGTGTGCATGTCACCGATGTGACCAATGCCTCGCGCACGATGTTGATGAATCTCGACACGCTCGACTGGGACGACGAAATTCTGGAGCTGATGGACATTCCGCGCTCGATGCTTCCCGCGATTCGCTCCTCGTCTGAAATATACGGAAACGCCACGGGTAATCTGGCGGGGATTCCGATTGCGGGCGATCTGGGCGACCAGCAGGCGGCATTGTTTGGGCAGACCTGTTTCTCGCCCGGCGAAGCGAAAAACACCTACGGCACGGGCTGTTTTATGCTGCTCAACACGGGCGAAAAAGCGGTCCCGAGCAAGCACGGGCTTTTGACCACGCTCGCCTACAGGATCGGCAATCAACCTGCCGTTTATGCGCTGGAAGGGTCTATCGCGATCGCGGGCGCGCTGGTGCAGTGGCTGCGCGACAATCTCCGGATGTTTGACTATGCCAAGCATGTGGAGGATTACGCATCCGAGACGCCCGACGCTGGCGGCATGTATATCGTCCCCGCGTTTTCGGGTCTGTATGCGCCGTACTGGAAGAGTGATGCGCGCGGCGTGTTTGTGGGGCTAACCCGCTATATCAATCGCTCGCATATTGCGCGCGCGGCGCTGGAAGCAACTGCTTATCAAACGCGCGAGGTGTTGGATGCGATGGAGCAGGATTCGGGCGTTGTCCTCAAGTCACTCAAAGCAGACGGCGGGATGGTCTATAACGATCTGTTGATGCAGTTTCAGGCGGACATTCTCGGTGTGCCCGTGGTGCGCCCGACCGTTGCGGAAACCACGTCGCTGGGCGCGGCGTATGCGGCGGGTCTCGCTGTCGGTTTCTGGGACAGCGTCGAGAGTTTGCGCGCGAACTGGGGCATTGACAGAGAATGGCAGCCCAAGATGGACCCGGCGAGACGGCAAGAACTCTATGCGGGCTGGAAAAAAGCGGTCACGCGAACGTTTGATTGGGTGGATTGAGAGAATAGATCTGCCGTTATGATTGATTTTTGGATTCGGACCGATTGCGCCGCGAACCAAGTATAATGAGGCAGAGCCCGGAATTTGATCGCCGGCACAAGTCTCGGATTCACCCAACAAAGCAGACCTATGGTGTCGCGCGAATCATGAAAGAGTCGAAAAAAACCCTTTCCGGGGAAGAGGGGTAGGAGAGTGCGATTCCAATATTCTATCCTCGACAATCAAGATGCAGAGGATGGGATGTCGCGTGTGCCAATTGTGCTAAAGCCATTGGTCACAAGTTAAGGAAGGCATGCTTTTGTCAAATTTCGCTTGAAATCACAGCAATTTGCGCCAAATAACCTGAATTGCTGCGTCTCGATAAGTTGTCACCAGAACGAGCGTTCCTTATCTC